>CAZKIQ010000001.1:0-246254 GCA_964552815.1 uncultured Alcaligenaceae bacterium
TGTCCCTGCGGATTGGGACATCTGACGGGAGGGCGAGGCTCCCGCCGAGCCGGACATCTGACGGGAGGGCGAGGCTCCCGCCGAGCCGGACTTCCTGCCCGAAAAATGGCTCCCCGGACCGCGGAAGTTCGGCTCGGCAGGAGCCTCGCCCTCCCGGTCGCCCCAAACAATAGGGACACCCGGCGGGCGGATCCCGACTTGCAATTCTGGTACCAAACGCGACCGCCATCCCGCTTCATTCCGCGGATGAAAGCAGGATGAGATTTTCTCAGGACGCCGTCACAACCGGGCCGGTTTTGGGTTACTATCCGGTTGGCCTGTTCTGCACGAGGGTTTCGCCATGCGCCGGCTCCTGCTGATCGCGATCGTCTCGGTCGCGGTGTTCTCCAGCCTGACCACGAACGTCCTCGGTCAGTTCCCTGGCGGTGGAGGCGGGTTCGGAGGAAGCTCCGGCCGAGGGTTCGGGCGGATGAGCCCCGAAGATCGCTTCAATACCCTCGTCAAACAGACCGGCGGCACCGACAGCATCGACTGGTCCAAACTTCCGCCGGACGAACGGGATCGCTCGAAACGCTTCGCCCAGATGCTCGGAACGCAACCGTACCCCGAATCGGGGACGATGTCGAAGGCGGAATTCCTGTCTTTCTATGAGAAGAACGCTGCTGCCGCCAAGGCCAAGTTCGGCGGCGGCGGTGGGTTTGGATCCCCCGGCGGTTTCGGCCCACCCCCCAGCGGTTTCGGTCCACCCCCCGCTTCGGGCGAAACTTCCAAGGTCGAGATCACCCTCGGAGGTGATCGCGGCAGCAAGGGGGATCGCGGCGACAAAGGCGACCGCGGAGATCGTGGAAAAGACCGTAGCCGCAGCGAAGGACCTCCCGGTTGGGGTCAACCCCCGGGCGGCGGTTGGGGCCAACCACCCGGTGGCGGCGGATGGGGCGGCGGAGGCTGGGGAATGTCCCGCGATTCCAAAAAGGACAAAGAAGAGGAAGAAACGACCAAGCCCGTCGTCTACCGCTTTGGAAAACTTCCCAAGGAAGTTCCCTCCTGGTTCGAATCCCTCGACACAGACAAGGACGGTCAAATCGGGCTGTACGAGTGGCGAAAAGCCGACCGGGCCGTCTCCGAGTTCGTCGAAATGGACCAGAACGGCGATGGCCTACTAACCGCCGAGGAGTGGATCCGCCACAGCAAGCTCGCCCTCGAGAAGAAACCCTCCTCCGACACCGACGCGTCGGGATCGCTCGCCGACACCGCTTCCGCGGACAAGAAGACCGACGACAAGAAATCCGACGACAAGAAACGTGGCTCCGACAAGCGGCGATCTAACCCGTTTGGTGGTCGATGACGATTCCCGCCTCGCGGAGCTTCTCCTCGATCCCTTCCCCGGGGCGGTAGACAATCCCTTTCCACCCGAACGCCCGTGCCGCCTCCACGTTCGCGGGCAAATCGTCCACGAAGACGCACTCCTCCTTTGGCGAATCCGCGAACTGCTGGCAGTATCCGAAGAAATCCGGGTGCGGCTTCCGGGCGCCTGCCTCGTGGGACACTCCGAGTTTCGCGAAGTGACGCAGAACCTCTGCAAACGCCACGGAGAACCGCCCAAAATGGGCCGGGTTCGTGTTGCTCGCCAGAATGAGGCGATTCGCCTTCGCCAGCCGGGGGATCAGGTCGCACACCTCCGGGTTGGGGGTGAAAATGTCGTTGAACGCATCGAGAAACACCGCGTCGTCGCAGTCGATCCGGCCGTTCGCCTTCGCGAGCCGGACGAATTCCTCCGTCGAAACCCGTCCCGTTTCGAAGTCGGATTCGAGGACGCTGCCGTAGATGCTGAGGGTCAGCTCGGTTCCCGACAACGGCGTGAATCGGACCAGCTTCGCCACCGCGCGCTGGTGATCGAAGAACCCCACGACGTTCCCGAAATCGAGGAAGAGCGTCGGTCGCTTCGGGGGCACGTGGGCTGGCAACGGTGTCGAAGGCATTCCGGGACCCCACTGGAACTGGTTTCGCCGAACCCAATCCCTGTCGGGTTTATGGTTTCCCGCCCCGGTGGGAACCGAGGACCACTCGTCAACGGAAATCCGCCAATTCCCGGGATCGCGAATCCGCGATAAACTGGCAGTTCGATCGAAATCTGTTTCCCCGGGAACCGTCATGGCCGAGCCGTACAAGATTGTCGTCGGGCTGGAAGTGCACGTCCAACTGCTGACGAAGACGAAGCTCTTCTGCGGGTGTCTGAACAAGTTCGGGTTGCCGCCAAACTCGGCAACGTGTCCGGTGTGCCTCGGGATGCCGGGCAGCCTGCCGGTGATGAACCGCAAGGCGTTCCGACTCGCGATGCGGGCCGCCCTCGCGCTCAACTGCGAGATCGCGAGCTACACGAAGTGGGACCGCAAGAACTACTACTACCCGGACCTGCCGAAGAACTACCAGATCTCGCAGTACGACCTCCCCTTCTCGCACGACGGGTTCGTGGAGATCAACACGCACCCGGACCCGAAGAAGGGGTACACGGCGAAAAAGATCGGCATCATCCGGGCACACCTCGAGGAGGACGCGGGGAAAAACACACACGATGAGTCCGGCCGCGGCGGCGATTCCAAGGTCGACCTCAACCGCACCGGCACGCCACTGCTGGAAATCGTCTCCCAGCCGGACATCAACTCCCCGGAAGAAGCAATCGCCTACCTCGAAGAGCTCCGGCTGATGCTCCGCGAACTCGGCGTCTCCGACTGCGAAATGCAGGAAGGAAGCCTGCGGTGCGACGCGAACGTCAACATCCACATTCCGGATTCGAAGGAATCCAAAGGTTACGCCGCCACACCGCTGGTCGAGGTGAAGAACCTCAACAGCTTCCGCAGCGTCGGCCGGGCAATTGCCTACGAGGCGAAGCGGCACTTCGAGGAATTCCAGAAAAACCCGACCGGCTTCCGGTTCGGCAAGCTCCTCAAAACCACCGCCGGCTGGGACGACACCTGGACCAACCCCGCGACCAAGGAAAAGTCCGGCCGCACGGAGGTGCAACGCCACAAGGAGGAAGCCGCCGACTACCGCTACTTCCCCGAACCCGACCTCGTTCCCGTCTCGGTGACGCCGGAACAGATCGCGGAAGTGCGGGCGGAAATGGGCGAGCTCCCGCAGCAGCAACGGGCCCGGTTGCAGTCGCAGTACGCCCTGAGCCCGTACGACGCCGAGGTTCTGACCGCGAAGGGTCGCCCGATGGTCGCCTACTTCGAGGCGGTGGCGGCGGCGACCGGCGACGGAAAGGCCGCCGCGAACCGCATCAGCGACCTCGTTTTCCCGGCACTGACCGAACGCCGGGAGGAGATCGGCGAATTTCCCCAGAAACCCGCCGACTTCGCGAACTTTCTGAAGGAAACCGCCTCGCTTCCGAAGCAGACCCGAACCGATTTGTACAAGCTCGTCCTCGGCGGAAAATCGCTGAAAGAGGCGGAGGACGAACTCGGCGTGAAAGAAGTCGACGAGTCGGCCCTGAAAGCTGCGGTTTCCGAGGCGATCGCGAAGAACCCGAAAGCGGTCGCCGACTTCCGTGCCGGGAAAGACGCGGCCAAGATGTCGATCGTCGGGGCGGTGATGAAGGCAAACAAGGCTGCCCCCAACGACGTGGTTCGCCGACTCGTCGACGAGGCCCTTGCCGCGGGGTGAGATCGGACCTGCTCAGGTCGATTTGACTCCGCGAAGGGCGCGGGTGCAGATCCGCTCGGTCGCGGGGGACGGGGACTCGGTTCGCCAGCGTTGGCAGAGTTCCCTCACCCATTCCGGGTGGGACTTGGCGGCGTCGTTGAGCCAGTTCGAGACGGAATCTTGCACATACCTGGCCGGGTCCGATCGCAGCGGTTCCAGAAGCGGCAGGCCGAGCGTCGGGTTCTGCTTCAAAGCGGCCAGGTGCGACGCCCACACGCCCCGCGGACGGGTCAGTTCTACGGCGAAGCGGCGGAGGTTCGCGGAAGGTTCCGACGTCCACGGCGTCAGAAGCTTCACCGCGAACGGGATATTCCCCGCGATGTGGGGTCGGACGGCAAGCCAGGCCCACTCGCGGACGCCGAAATGGGGGTCGTCCGCGAGAGGGCGGATCCGGGCCAGTCGGGCCCCGAGCTTCAACTTCGGCGCCTTCCCGATCGCATAGCACGCCCAGCCGCGAACCGTGTCGGAAGCGTGCGAAACCACCGGGTCGAGCCCGTCGATTCCGAGATGATCGAGGAGCAGGGTTCCGACCAGTTCCATCCGGCGGGTCACGCCTCGGCTGGCGGCACCGCGGACCAGGTCCACCGATTCCGGCGGAATCTCGGGGAACGCCGCCTCGAGCAGGACCGCGAAGTCGATCGCCAACCCCTCGGAGAGCGACGCAGCCGGGAGGGTGCCATCGTTGAGCTGGGCCAGGATTTCCGGGGGAATGTCGGCCCGACGGGCGGCTCCCTTTCTCGGTGTCGGTGCGGTCATATCGTGCGTTCCTGATGCGTGCCCGTCGCCAGTTCCCGACGCGGAAGCCGCTGCTCGGGTGGCTCCTTCGCGTCGCCTGCCGATTTCATGAGGTCCGCGATGACCCCGTCTGCCACGCACTTCCCCTGCGGCGTCAGGATCACTGACACCCCGATGTCACTCAGCAACCTGCCGGCCACGTGGGTGCGGATCCGCTCGCCGACGAGGTCGTCGAGTGGGAACCCCGTCTGCTCCCGAAACTGCTCGCGATCGATGCCATCGATTCTGCGAAGTTGGGTGGCGATCGTCTCGAACGCCCGTTCCCGCGGTGGAAGTTCCTCGACCTGGAAGGTGGCGGATTCGCCGGCGAGGATGCGTCGGATGTAGTCGTTGGTGTTGCGAACGTTGAGGCCCCGCCGACCGCCGACGTACCACGCGGCCCCGACGCCGAGCCCGAAATACGCCTCGTTGGCCCAGTACCGCTGGTTGTGCCGCGACCGTTTCCCGGGTTTTGCGAAGTTCGAAATCTCGTAGTGCTCGAACCCCGCCGCGGTCAGGCGATCGATCGCGTGCAGGTACATCTCCAGTTCCACGTCCTCCGGGGTTCCGGCCACGTGCCCTCGCTCCCGGGCCTTCCACAACGGCGTCCCCTTCTCGTAGGTCAGCCCGTACGTCGAGATGTGGTCGGGCTCGAATTCCAGGGCCGCTGACAGATCGGCATCCCACTCGGCGAGCGTCTGCCCGGGGCTGGCGAAGATGAGGTCGAAGGAGAGGTCGGGCACGAATTTCCGGACCGCTGCCACCGCCCGGGGGATGTGGGTCACCCCGTGTCTGCGGTCGAGCGACTGCAAGAGTCGGTCGTGGAACGACTGCACGCCGACGCTGACGCGGGTGACGCCGAGGTCAGCGAGGACGCGGACTTTCTCCTCGTCGAGACTTTCCGGCGTCGATTCGATCGAAACTTCGGGCCGATCGCCGATTCTCGGGAACCAGTGGTTGATGTCCGCGAAGAGCCGGGCGAGTTGCGGTGCGGTCAGGTAGGTCGGGGTGCCGCCGCCCACGAAGTGGGTCTCGATCGGCCGGGGTTCCCCAAGGGATCGGAGTTCAAGGGCGACCGCTTCGAGGTAGAGCTCTATGAGGTGATCCTGCCCGGCGGTGACGGCGAAGTCGCAGTACCCGCAGTGGTGGCCGCAAAACGGGATGTGGATGTAGGCCGTCCGCGGAACAAGCCACGGCGGGCCAGGGTTGTGGGTCATTCGGAACTTTCGCGAGATCCCTCGCCCCATGTCGAAAACGCCGGGAAGCTAACCCATCTTACCGATCGGGGAAACCGCAGATCCCGGGATTCGCCCTCGCCCTGGCGTTGATTCCCGAAGCTGACCTTGCAACGGGTTCGGGAAAGGTTATTCCTCTCGCGGATCGGTCTCGAGGGCTCGTGCGTGATGGGAGTGGGACGGTTTCGGACGACGTTGTTCCTGCTTGCGCTGGCCGCCAATCTCGGGCGTGCCGCGGATCCTTCGGATTTGCCTCCGCCCATTTCGACGCCGGCAGCCGGTTCGTTGCCGGGAAGTGCGGACTATCTGGGTCCGAGTTTTTCCCAGCCGTTCGACCCGAAGTCGATGTTCCCGGCCACGCCATCGCCCCCGAAGGAACTGCCTCCGCCAGAGATTCCCTCGGTGCAGCCCGGCGGGGAAGTTCCGGACGGCGGCCTGCTTCCGCCCCGCCCACCGCCGCGACTTTGGGCCGGCAGTGTCGAGGCCGGCTTGAACGGAGCATCCGGTAACACGGATGTCTTCAACTTCCGAACCGGCTGGAACGCCCGCCGAAAGTCGGAAACCAACCTCTTCACGACCGACTTCGTCTACATGTACGCCCAGCAGGAAGGCGTGGTCAGGCAGCAGGCGGCGCTCCTGAACTCCCGCGACGAAATCCTCTTCCCTGGCCACTGCTGGAGTATTTTCTTCGCGAACCAGATCGAATACGACCAGTTGCGGGACTACAAGTTTCGCGTTGGTCAATACTTCGGAGCCGGTTACCGGATCATTGACGAGAAAGACGCCCTCTGCCGGGTGCGGGCTGGTGCCGGGGCCATGCGGGAACTCGCCGGGCCCGGACAGGACCGGTGGGTGGCGGAAGGCGTCTTCGGGTACGACATGCGATACCGGTTCGACCCGCGAAACGCTCTGATCTCCATCGTCGATTACTACCCCCGAATCGACGACATCGGCCAGTATCGGGTCCGCGCCCGAGCCGCATACGAGGTCGTCATCGACCCGAAAACCGGGACCGTTCTCCGTCTCGGCGTGCAAGACCGCTACGACAGCAACCCCGGGAATGCCAAGCGAAACGACGTCAACTACTTCGCCACGTTTGGCATGAACTTCTGAGGCTGCCTGGACATTCCATTTCTTCCCCGCGTCGACCCGAGTCGAGCATTGCCCCCGGTTCCCTTGTCGATCTCCGTTCTTCGGCTACCTTGTAGGGGTCCGACGGTTCCCGTTTCCGGTTCGCCCGGGGCGGGATGAAAAGGGAAGCCGGTGCAAATCCGGCGCGGGGCCGCCGCTGTGATCGGCGAGGCTTCGGTTCAACCTGCCACTGCGAGTTCTTCGCGGGAAGGCGAACCGGGCCGTTCGAGCCGAGAGCCAGAAGACCTGCCGTCGCGACATGTGGTCCGGTGCTTCGGCCTCAAGCACGCGGGCGGGTCTGTGCAAGAATTCCGCATTTTCCAACGGGAATCGCGGGATCACCCGCGCCGTCTGCCAGGTCGAAGGCCGTTCGTGCCCGGCCCGGCAGAAAGGTCCTGGAAGATGCGTTCCGCTCTCGCGGCAGCCCGCCGCCACCCCGCTTTCACGCTCATCGAGTTACTGGTCGTGATTGCAATCATTGCAATCCTGATCGGGATGTTACTCCCCGCCGTCCAGAAGGTCCGCGATGCCGCCGCCCGATCCAAGGGGATGAATTCGATGCGGCAACTGGGCCTGGCCGCCCACAACTACGAGTCCGCACATTCCCTGCTACCGCCAATCTACGAACTGCAAACCCCGGACTATCTGCAAGCCAAGTATCTCTTCGGATATGCCACCTCGGACTCGATGACATATCAGGTCATCAATGTGGATCCTACCCAGGGAATCTTGAGCCCCTACTATGAGGGGAACAATCGAATCAACGTGTCCCCGCGATTCGAAACGGTGAAGAATCAGGTCAAAACGGTGTTTCTCGGGCAAACCGGCGGCTACGCCTACAACAAGAATCTCACGCAAAACCCGGCGAGTCCGCAATCTTACACGGTGGGCAAGCCCGTGAAGGGCAAAGCGATCAATACAATCCCCGCAACATCACAGACCTACATGTTCGCGGAGACATTGCTCCTCAACGCAGATGGGTCATTATCGGAGCAGGGTTCGTGTGCATTCGGCTCGCCGCTGTTGGGGACGCAGGCCCTGTCCATGTATGGTGCGGCGTTCCAGCCATTCTGGTGGAACGGCCTGTGCATGGTGACGTTCGTGGATGGCCACGCGGAAATGCGATCGCCGATGCAGCCTGACCCGAGCGTGGCCCCATTCTCGAGCTCGGTCTGGGCAACCGCGAAGACGACCTATCCCGTCATCCAGCCCGGATTCTTACCGCAAGATGCGGACGGACGTTACACAACGGATTGAGCCGCCCTCACCACTTGGTCATGGTCGTCGTCACTCGAATTCCATTTGAAAGTTCCGACTGGTTGGTGAGGACGAAAACCTCGTTTTCCCGGGGGTCGCGGATCTCCTCGGGGAGGCCCTTGAGGGTGTCGGCTTCCTTTTCGATGAGGACGATCTTCGCATTCGTGCCGTCGTCGACCTGGACGCGAATCGGGATCAGGCGAGCGATTCCGTTCTCGACGACGGCGACGTAAAGCTTTCCCCCCTGGCTGAAGATGACGCCGGAAGGGAGGATCCGGGCCCCGGAAATCTGGGTGAAAACGATCCGCATCGAGCCGAACATTCCGGGTTTCAGAACACCCCGTGCCGGACCATTCCCGGATGGTGAGATTTCCTCGGCGAATTCGGGGAAGGAGGTGCCGCGACCTTTCATGTCGCGACCCCAGATGGATCGGGCCGCACCGGAGGTTGCAATCGCTTCGAGTGGCGAACCCGCGAATGCGGTGGCGAATCCGAGGGCGATCCCGCGAGTCATCAGGTCCCGGTACTCGGCCCGATCGCCGTTGAAGACGTCGACTTCGAGCCGGAGCGTGCGGTCTTTCCCGTCGATCATGGTGGAATACCGCGAAATGTGCGTTTTGATCGGCCGGCCCGGAAGCTCGTCCATCACAATCACCCCCTCCGTTTTCGGGCCGAGCATGGTGGCGAAATTGTCCGGGAGGCGGGAGTAGATCGTGACGATGTCGGTCCGCATCACGGAAAGGATCGGCGAGCCGGCGGAACTGGAGGCGTCCTTGACGAACATCCCGGGGTCGGCATGGCGGTGGTTCACGACGCCGTCAAACGGGGCGTAGAGCCGGGCGAGATCCAGCATGGCCCGGGCGTAGTCACGTTCCCGTTTCGCAACCGCAACGGCGGATTCTTTCAGAAGAACGTCGGATTTTGCCGCTTCCAGCTTCGCGATCGCCTCGGCTTGCAGAGACTCGGCCCGGGCCACCCCGGCGACGGCACTGGTGTACGCCGCCAGGGCCGCCTGGTAGGTGTTGGTTTGCTCGTCGACCACGTCCGGGGTAATGGCCCCTTTCTGGGCGAGAACCTTGTACCGCTGCAACTCGGACTCGCGGAACTTCCGGTTCGAGTCGGCCGCGATCAGCGTGCTTTTCTCAACCTTCACGGTGTTGTCGGCGGTGCGAACCGTGGCCGCGGCCGTCGTGACGTTGTCTTTCGCCAGTTGCAACGCCGACTCCGACTGCCCGATCAGCGATTCCTTCAGGGCAAGGTCGGCTTCCCGGTCCGGGGAATAGACCTCGACCAGGAGTTCGCCCCGACGGATGGGATCGCCGATCGCCTTGGTGAGGAACTGGATCGGCCCCGCCGCCCGGGACATGAGCTCGGCCTGGTAATACGCCTGGACGTAGCACGGTTGCGAGACGGAGATTTTTAGGTCCGCATCCACCCGGGGCGTGACCGCCTTCACCGGGATGTTCACCTCCGGAACCTGGTCGGGCCCGGTGGTGGTGGCGGTCTTGTTGCACCCGACGGCGAGCAGCATCGCGGTCAGGACGGCGAACCGGGTCATGCGTGGGCTCCGGCAGGGTGTTCTCAGTGGCCCGCACCGTGACCGGGCGGTTGGTCGGGGACCGGGCGGACCATCTCGTCTTCGACGAGTTTGTCCAGGTCTTCCACGGGTGCGTCAGAAATCAGGAGAGTGTACAGACACGGGACGACGAACAACGTCAGGGCCGTCGAGGTCACCATCCCGCCGACGACCGCCCGGGCGAGGGGTACGGTCGAATCCGCCAGGCTCGACCCGATCGCGATGGGCAGGAGGTCGAGGAAGGTGGCGAGGAAGGTCATGAGGATCGGCCGGAATCGGGTGGCGGCCGCGATTTCGATCGCCTCGCGGACGCGGTGCCCCTCCCGCCGACGGTGGTTCGCATAGTCGATCAGAAGCACCCCGTTCGAGACCGCGATCCCGACGAGGAAAATCACCCCCATCCCCGATTGCACGTTGAGCGTCGTCCCGGTGATGTTCAGGGTCGTGAGGACGCCGATGAGCCCCAGGGGAACGGTGAGCATGAGGATAAACGGCCCGCGGAACGAGCGGAAGAGCCCAACCAGGAGGGCGTAGACGAACATCACCGCGAGGGCGAGCCCTAGGCCGATTGTCTTGAAGGAGTTGACCATGCTTGTGTATTCGCCGCCCACATCGACCCGCACCGACTCTGGGATTTTCTTCTCCGATTGCAGCCCCACGATTCGAGCCTGGATGTCGCGGACCACCGAGCCGATGTCGCGGTTCTCGACGTTGACCTGGACGTTGTAGACGCGGGAAAACATGTCCTTGTTGATTTCCACGGGCGTGGATCCGTCGATGACTCGCACCAGGGCGCTGAGCTTGACAGGTTCCTTGGAGTTCGCCCCGGTCGCGACGATGTTGAGGACATCTTCCAACCGCATCGAGAGGTTCTGGGGGTATTGCACCGCGACCCAGTATTGCTGACCGGTCTTGCGCTCGATCCAGATGATCCGCTGGAGGAACTGGCTGTTGTTGAGTGCGGCGGCGACCTGGTTGACGACGTCGGTCTCCGTCAGACCGACGCCGGCCGCCTTGACACGGTCGACGTCGATGACCTTCCGCGGGGCGTCGATCCGCTGCAGAACCGCGACATCCGCGGTGCCGGGAATCACCGCCAGGCGGTTGCGGATGAGCTTGGCGGTCTCGTAAGCTTCCGTGTCGGTTCCACCGGTGATGCGGACGTCGATCGGCGTTTGGGCCCCAAAGTTCAACGTCGACTGGATCATCCCCCCGGTGTTGAAGGTGAACCGCATGTCGGTGAACCGCGAATCCGCGAGAAGGTCCTTCCGGATGGAGCTGGCGTAATCCTGGGAGGTTCGGCTGCGAGTGCCGGACAACTGGACCCGCACGGTCGTATCCCAGGTGGCCGCGTTCGCCGTGTACGCCGAGGAAAGGTCCGCATCCACGCCGATTTCCGAGATGATCAGTTGCAGATCGTCCTTCGCGATCTTCTGCCGGAGGAAGTCCTCGAAGACGGCAATCCGCCGCTCCGTCGCCTCGATATTGGTTCCGGACGGGCAGCGGGCGTAGATCACGATCTGCCCGGCGTCCGTGGCGGGGAAGAACTCCTGCCCAATCATCGGAATCTGGAACAGGGAGGCGACAAACAACCCAAACGCGAGCATCAGCGTCACCAGCCGGAACCGCATCGCGAACTCCAGCAGCCGGGTGTACCCCCGGGTCAGGCGTTCCAGAAACGCCTCGAAACTGTGGTGGAATCGCGTGAAGAAACCCGGCCGGGCGTGCGACGGCGGCGGCGAATCGACCCGGTGAGCGTCGGGCAGGAAGTGGGCGCACAGCATCGGCACGAACGTCCGCGACAACGCGAACGACGACAGCATCGCGAACGTCACCGCGAGCGCCAGCGGCCGGAACAGTTGCCCGTTGAGCCCCGGCATCAACGCGATCGGACTCAGCACCAGGATCGTCGTCGCCGTCGCCACCATGACGGGGATCATCACCTCGCGGGCCCCGTCGATCGCGGCCCGAATCCGGGATTTCCCCATCTCGTAGTGTCGGTGGTTGTTCTCGAGTTCGACGACCGCATCGTCGACGAGCGGCCCGACGGCCAGGGCCAACCCGGCGAGCGTCATCATGTTCAGGGTGTTCCCGGTCAGCCAGAGCCCGGAAATCGCACCGAGTGCCGCCAGCGGAATCGACAGGCACGCGATCAGGGTCATCCGCCAGTTGCCGAGGAAAAGGAGAATCATGAGCGAGACCAGGCCGGCCCCGACGATCGCCTCGTGGGCGAGCCCCTCGATCGAGTTCCAGACGTAGAAGGTCTGGTCCATGACGGGGTGGAGTTTGACCTCGAACCCGCGGTCGGATTTGATGCGGTCCTCGATTTGGGGAATCTTGGTTCGGACGCCGTCCACGACCGCGACGCTGCTGGCCCCGACCTGGGAATAGACGGGGGTGTACACCGTGCGTTGCCCGCCGACGCGGACCATCGAAGTTTGGATCTGGGCGTCGTCCTCCGGCCGGCCGACATCGCGGACGAACTGCACGTTGTCCGCGTCGAACTTGAGGGGAAGGTTTTTGATGTCCGAGACGGGGTCGATGAGGGCGTTGGTGTCGAGCTGGAACTCGTAGTCGCCGAACTTGGCGACGCCGGTGCCGAGGAGGAGGTTTCCGCCAGAGATCGCCTTGACGACATCCGCCTGGGAAAGGCCGCGAGCCTCGAGTCGTCGAGGATCGACATAGATCATCACCATCCGGTCCCGGCCGCCGAACGTGCCGAGAGCCTGGGCCCCGTTGACGGTCCCGATCTGGGCGCGGATGTTCGTGATCGTCAGGTCCTTCAACTTCGCTTCGGTCAGGTCCTTGCTCGTCACCCCCACGATGAGCAACGGCTGGGTTGCGGTCGGGTTGAAGGGAATCGTCGCGGGTTGCAGCGTGTTCGGGGGCAACCGGGCGAGCGAACTCGTGGCCTGGGCGCTCGCCTGGGCGATGTTCGTCCCCTGCTCGCTCCCCGCCTGGAAGTAGGTCGTGATCTGGGCAACGCCGTTGACGGACCGGGTGGTGACGCGTTCCGCGGCCAGCGAACTTGCCTGGAACCGGGACATCGTCGCCGTCATCGTCTTCTCGATCATCTCCGCGGTCATGCCCGGGTTGTACGCCTGCACCCGGGCGGCGTTGACGCGCAGCACGGGGAGGATATCGACCGGGATGCTGACGATCGCCACGGAACCGAGGATCAGAAGCGCGAAGACGATCGTCGCCACGATGTACGGGTTCTTCAGCGACGCGATAATAATTCCCATGACAACCCGCGTGGCTGATGAATCTTCGGGACCAGAAAGTAAAGACAAGAGTAGGTCAACTTCCGGGTTCCGTCACCGATCAACTCCACCGAAGCCGCCGCAAATACGAGAAATCCACAAATTTCATGGACGATCCTCCAGCGTGACCGATAGGAATTCTCCGATCCGGCTCGCATCTGCCCTGCTTCCGACCCCGAAACGAGTTGCCCCATGAAACGCACCGTCGCCTTGACCCTCGGGCTGCTGGCGATCGCGATCGCACCCTTCGCGAAAGCCGAGGACAAGCCCAAGCTCCTCGTCAAATCCTGGGATGCCCCCAACGGCATGAAACTCACTCTCGAGGCGACGAAGCCCCAGGATCTCGAAAGCGATCTGCAAGTCATGTGCTACTTCAAGCACGACCCGAAAGGCGATGTGCTGATCTCGGTCATCGTCGATTTCGACAAGTCCATGGGGAACCCGATCAAGAACCTCCGCGATCGCGGCATGTTCGTGGGTGACCTCGGGGAATCGCTGCTGCTGACTCCGCCGGCCGGCGTCATGAAGCCGAAGCAAGTTCTCCTCGTCGGTTACGGCCCGAAAGACACCTTCTCCCTCGAAGCATTCAAACGCGTTGGCACCACCGCGGTCCGCAACGCCGTCAAAATCGGGGCCAAGAAGGTCGCTTTCGCCCCCGCCGTGAAGGACCAGGGCTACGATAAGCTCGGCGTCGATGCCGTCGAGGAAGCGAACGTGCAGGCGATCATTCTCGCCTACGACACCGAGAAGCGGCTGCAAAAGGCCGGGCTCGCCAAGGAATTCTCCATCGAAGAGTTCGTGATCGAGGCAGGCCCCGAGTACTTCGAGAAGACCGTCAAGGGCGTCGAAAAGGGCCTCGAACTCGCCAAGGCGGAACTCGCCAAGCGAGGGACCGAATCGCTCGTCGAGAAGAAGTAACTCCCCGATTTGCAGCCGGCCGGGCCAATCGACCCGGTCCCGGCCGTGACTTTCCGACACACCCGAGGTCCGCACCCATGCGACGGTTCGCCTTCGCCTTGCTTCCCATCCTCGCCATCGCCTGGCTCGCTCCGGGGGCGGAACCCGCCAAGCTCGAAAAATCCTGGGAAACCGGGCACGGCCTGAAGTTCACCGTGAAGTCCGCCAAGCCGCAGGACGTCGAGTGCGATCTGCAAATCATGGGCTGGTTCGAGCACGACCCGAAGGGGGACACGGTCGTAGACGTGATCGTCGCCTTCGACCAGGCAATGGGCCGACCGATCAAGAATCTCACAGAGAAGGGAGCCTTCACGGCCGCCCCGCTCGAGACGATCCTCCTCACCCCGCCGACCGGGGCGATGAAGCCGAAACAGGTGCTCCTGATCGGTTACGGCTCCAAGGAAAAAATGTCGGTTGATGTCTTCAAGGGAATCGCGAAGGTGGCCGCCCGTGAAGCGGTGCGGTTGAAGGCGAAGAAAATCGCGTTCGCGCCGGCGATCATCGATCAGGGGTACGACAAACTCCACGCCAAGGAAGTGGCCCCCGTTTTCACGCGGGCGTTTCTGGTCGCGTACGATACGGAAATGCGACTCCAGGCCGAGGGCCTTGCCCCCGCGTTCAAGCTCGAGGAAATCTACCTCGAGGCGGGGAAGACGCACTTCGACGATGTGATCGCGGGTGCTGCCGAGGGAATCGAGCAGGCCAAGGCAGATATCGCGAAGCGGGGCAACGAGTCGTTCCGCAACAAGTGAGTTCCCAGGGGAAGGTGTGTCATGCCCACGCGTCGCGAATTTCTGGGCTTTGCCGGGGCCGCGGTGGCGTCGACCCTCCCCGCTGCCGAGCTTCCCAAGAAGAAACCCCTCCTCGTCCGCCGAGACATTTATGGCCTCGACCCGAACGGCCCGGAGATCAAGTCCCTCCGCAAGGCCGTCGCGGTCATGAAGTCGAAGCCCAAGACGGACCCGACCAGCTGGGTCTACCAGTCGAACATCCACGGAACCTACGACACGCCCCTGAAGCGTGCCTGGGCGACGTGCCAGCACGGGAACTACTGGTTCGCCCCCTGGCACCGAATGTACATCTACTGGTTCGAGCGAATCCTCCAGGCGTCCGCGGAAGATCCGACGCTGACGCTGCCGTACTGGAACTATGGCCCGCCAAGCCAGCGGAAACTGCCGATCGCCCTCCGCGAACCCGCAGATCCGGTCAAGAACTCTCTCTATGAGCCGAAACGTAACACCGAGTGGGGCGGAATCAACAACGGTGCGGAAGTTCCCGGCTCCGCAGTGATGATGTTCCGCGTCTTCGCTTACACCAACTTCTACTCCAGCAAGGGGGAAGGCGACAGTTTCGGCGGCCAGAAGATCCCCGGTCCCGTCCACTACGACGCCCCCCACGGAGCCTTCGAGGCCTGGCACGATCTCCTCCACGCCATCTGCGGCGGCGAGACCGGCTACTTCTCCGACCCCAACCTGGCCGGCCTCGACATGGGATTCTGGCTGCACCACTGCAACGTCGACCGACTCTGGAAACGCTGGCTCGATCAGAAGGGCGGCCGTTGCAACCCCGTCCACGACAAGGAGTGGATGGACCGCAAGTTCGAGTTCTTCGACGAGAATGGAAAACTCGTCGAGATGACCACCCGCGAAGTCCTGAGCACCGAGTTCCAGCTCGGCTACCGCTACGAGGACGACCCGCCGCCGGCCCGGATGACGATTCCCGAATCGACCCCTGTCGCGATCCGCTATACCGACGCCGCCAAGGCCGTGGAAATCGCCGCCAGCACGGAGCCCCGCGTGGTCCGGCTCGGTCTCGAACCCGCGACCGTGACGATCGACCTCACCGAGAAAGCCAACGAGGAAATCAAAACCGCCGTCGCCACCGGTGTCGACGGAGCCCTGATGCTGACGATCGACGACATCGAGCACAAGCGCGAACCGGGGATCTACTTCGAGGTCTACCTGAACCTCCCGGAAAACCTCGAGCCGCACTACCAGGACATCTATTTCGTCGGGATCTTTTCCTTCGTCGGTCTCCGGCCGCACGTATGGCCGAAACATCTCGCCGGCGACGAGCAACCCGTGGCCGGCGACCGCACCTTCCCCCTCGGCGACATCGTCCAGACGCTGATCGACCGCAAGGCGTGGGACGGCAAGAAAGCGACCGTGACATGCGTTCTCCGCGGCCTGAAGCCGATCCCGGGCCTCGAAAAATACGAGAAACCCAAGATCGACGCCAAGTTCCGCCGGGCCGCCATCTCCCGGGTTCCGGTCGAGAACACGCAGAAGTAGGTGATGATTGAGTGCCCCCGCATTCTACGTCTGTTTCGGGGTTCGAATTGAAGTTGACAGCCAGGATGCTGCACTGGTCGATCTGTTGGAACGACGGAAACATCCTTGGCAGATTCTGGCCCGGCAACACAAACTCACCTGTTTGTGGGGAACCACTCAGGAAGAATCCCAATTTTTTGTTTTACTTGGAACCTTCGTTGGTCGCTTTGGTCTCGAAAATGATTCTCATGGCGAGCTTTCTTTCGACGCGGCCAACGCTCTCATGGACAACACAAAGAAGCAGATGACGGATGCCGGCATTACAGATGTTCCTGCCTGGCATTTCCAGTTTGAGCCCGATCGGTAACATTCCATCGATTCCCATCTGCTGAGGTCCGCTCCCATGGACGCGATTTTCCACAACGGGCGGATCACCACCCTCGACCCGGCGAAACCGCAGGCGACGGCCGTCGCGGTGAAGGATGGCAAGTTCGCTGCCGTCGGCGATGACGCAGAGATTCTCCCTCTCAAAAGCACCGGCACGAAGGTCGTCGACCTCAACCGGCGGGTCGTGATTCCCGGGCTCAACGACTCGCACATCCACCTGATTCGCGGGGGCTTGAACTACAACCTCGAACTCCGCTGGGACGGCGTGCCGAGCCTCGCGGACGGTTTGCGGATGTTGAAGGAGCAGGCGATCCGCACACCCCCGCCGCAGTGGGTGCGCGTCGTCGGCGGGTGGACGGAGTGGCAGTTCGCGGAACGCCGGCTGCCCACGCTCGACGAGGTCAACGCCGTCAGCCCGGACACGCCCGTCTTCCTGCTCCACCTCTACGACCGGGCGATCCTCAACCAGGCCGCCGTCCGGGCTGTCGGCTACACCAAGGATTCCCCCAACCCGCCCGGTGGCGAGATCCAACGTGACAGCCAGGGGAATCCGACCGGACTGCTCATCGCGAAACCCAACGCCCTGATTCTGTACGCCACCCTCGCGAAGGGTCCGAAGCTCGGCTTCGACGACCAGATCAATTCGAGCCGGCACTTCATGCGCGAACTCAATCGCCTCGGGATCACCTCCGTGATCGACGCCGGTGGCGGTTTCCAGAACTACCCGGACGACTATCAGGTGATCCAGGACCTCGCCAACCGCGGGGAACTGTCGGTGCGGATTGCGGCGAACCTCTTCACGCAACGGCCGGGGCACGAACTCGAAGACTTCCAGAAGTGGACGGCGATGACGCACCCCGGTGCCGGCGACGACTTCTATCGCATCAACGGGGCCGGCGAGATGCTCGTCTTCTCCGCCGCCGATTTCGAGGATTTCCTCGAACCCCGCCCCGACCTCCCCGGCGCGATGGAGGATCAACTCCGGGCGGTGGTGACGCACCTTGCGAAGAACCGCTGGCCGTTCCGCCTCCACGCCACCTACGAGGAGTCGATCACCCGCGTCCTCGACGTCTTCGAGCAGGTCGACAAGGAGGTTCCCCTCCGCGACCTCCGCTGGCTCTTCGACCACGCGGAAACCATCTCGGACCGCAGCATCGACCGCGTCAAGGCCCTCGGCGGCGGGATCGCGATCCAGCACCGGATGGCGTACCAGGGGGAGTATTTCGTCAACCGTTACGGTGCGGAGAAAGCCCAGCAAACGCCGCCGATCAAGAAGATGCTGGCAGCCGGGCTCCCCGTTGGGGCCGGCACCGATGCCACCCGCGTCGCCAGCTACAACCCGTGGGTCGCGCTCCACTGGCTCGTTTCCGGCAAAACCGTCGGCGGGCTGAGCCTCTACCCCGCCGCCAACCGCCTCGACCGCGTCGAGGCCCTCCGCCGCTACACCCGGGGCAGTGCCTGGTTCTCCGGGGAAGACGACAAGAAGGGGGCGATTCTCCCCGGAATGCTCGCCGACCTCGCGGTCCTTTCCAGCGACTACTTCGCGGTTCCGGACGACGAGATCAAGCGGATCGAGAGTGTGCTGACGGTGCTTGGCGGCAAAGTGGTGTACGGGTCCGCCGAGTTCGCGCCGCTGGGTCCGCCCCCGCTGCCGTACAGCCCGGACTGGGCCCCACCAGCGAAGTTCGGCGGCTACCACCGCTCCGACTGCCCCGCCTCCGGTGCCTCCGCGGGGGGCGTTCCCGCCGGCACCGCCCCGCACCGCCACCTCGGCCTCGGCGGCTGCGATTGCTTCGTTTTCTGAACCGTCGGGAAACCACCATGCGGATCGGCATCTTCGGGGGAACTTTTGATCCCCCGCATCTCGGCCACCTCATCCTCGCCGAGCGATGCCGGGACGACGCCAACCTCGATGCGGTCTGGTTCCTCCCCAGTTACCGCCCGCCGCACAAATCCGACGACGGCATCTCCCGCTTCGAGCAACGCTGCGACATGGTCACGCTGGCGACGACCGGCCACCCGCCGTTCGCCGTCGAGCCGATCGAGAAGGAACTTCCCCCGCCGAGCTACACGGCAGAAACGCTGGCGGAACTGCATCGCCGGCACCCGGAGCACACCTTCGCGCTGATTCTGGGAGCGGATTCGGTCGCCGATTTGCCGAAGTGGTTCGAGCCCCGGCGAGTGGTGGAACAGGCCGAGATCATCGCCGTCCCCCGGCCCGGCGTGGAAGCCTGGGATGCCGGGAAACTGGCCATTTCCCTTGGTGTGGAACCTTCCACGGTGCGGTTGACGATCCTCGATTCCCCGCCGATCGGCATCGCCAGCCGGGAAATCCGCCAGCGAGTCGCCACCGACCGCTCGATCCGCTACCTCGTCCCCCGCGCCGTCGAGGAGTACATCCGGGAACGGAAGCTCTACCGCGCGTGAGATCCCAGAGTGAACATGTCGGAGGAAGTCGCATTCCTGTCAGCGATCGCCGCCCGGCCGAATGACCAGCTTCGCCGGCTGGTCTATGCGGACTGGCTGGAGGAACGTGGTGACACCCGACATGAGCTGATCCGGATCGAGTCGGAAATGGCCGGACTTCCCGTGTACGCCGACCGATACTTGGAACTCAAACCGGATCGGGATCGACTGCGGATGCAACTTCCCGAAACATGGTGTCAGAAACTGGGATACGTGCCGGCGTATCGGCCTCTGTTTACGAAACTTCCCCCGGCCCGATCGGATCGCTGGCGGCTCGCATCCGAGTTTATCGATCTGTGGAGTACCAAGCTGACTTCGAAGTGCGGGGTTTCGCAAGAGGAAATCCGAGATTGCCGAAACCGGCTCGACGGACGACTCCCAACCGCGCTCGTGGAATGGCACACCCTCGCCGGCCGGCGACGCGACTTGTGGTCGAACCAGGACCACCTGGACGAAATCGGTTCGCTCACCCTGGACGAGAAAGGCGATTTGGAAATCCGCCGGGAAAACCAGAACTGCGAGGGCTGGTACATCCGCGGCCAAGATCTGGAGATGGACGACCCGCCCGTGTATTGCCGTCAAAACCGCCGGAAGATGAGCCCAACCGTAACGGCCTTCGCATTGTTCGTGCTGCTCTACGAGAACCAATTCCGATCGAGTCCCAATCCCTCCCATCCCTCCCCCTGGGGAAGGTTCGAACCGGAACAATCCAGCGGTTTTCGACTACCCCGCGGATTTGTGAAGTCTGCTTTGCCTTATCGCTACTGGTCTTCATTCGATGTCGTGATGTGGGAAGGTCCCGACACAATCATCAACTGGTTCTCAACCGGGGAATGCTACGTCACGGCCCGAACCCGGGATGCCGCGGAGAAGATGGAGGCGAAACTACATGTGGACGTGGAGTGGTTCTAGTTGGGAACGTCACCTAGACGAACCTCAGCCAACCTGGTCGGGGAACCCTAGAATCACCCTTTCTTTTCCACTTTCCGAGATTTCCGATGATTCATGTGATCGCGACGATCGAGACCGAGGCGGGGAAGCGGGGTGAGGTGGTGGCGGCGTTGCTGGGGGTGACGCCAGCGGTGCTGGCAGAGGACGGGTGCATCGAGTACGGGGCGGCGATCGACTTCGACTCGGGGCTTCCGGTGCAGCCGCCGGTGCGGGAAAACGTGATCACGGTGGTCGAGAAGTGGCGGGATCTGGCGGCGCTCAAGGCACACACCGGAGCCCCGCACATGGTCGAGTATCGGACCAAAATTGCGGGGCTCGTGAAGAAGGTGACGCTGGCGGTGCTGGAGCCGGCAACCTGACTCAGCGGGCCCGGAGACGCTTCTGCGGGTCGACCTCGATCGGCCCGAACGCCTGTTCGTGGCGGGCAACGATCTGCGACAACGATGCGAGCAACCGCTTCGCCACGTACGGGTTCATCACCAGCCGGTGGGAAACGCCGATCGGTTCCATCCCCGCGGGCGTCAGGATCCCCGTGTGCAGGCCGACATCCATCACCACTTCTTCTGTGGAGCTGCTGAGGCTGAGGCGGAAGAAGTTGCAGTAAACCGTTGCCATCTTGGACATGTCGACCTGAACCGAGACGGAGACCGGTTGGCCGGGTGCGGCGGGGCCGGCGGCGGCGGACGGCGGTGCAATCGGGTTCTTCATTTCGTCGGACATCGGGCAGATCCTTCTTGCGGGGGAGAAAACGTCTCACCGGGTAGAGGGGACAGTGTAGCCGAGATGGGTCATTCGCCCACCCGTAGGGTGAGCCCTTTCCCGCCGGTGGCGGTTTGGATGCGGAGGGGCCAGTCCCAGGCCCTGGCGTCGGCCTTTTTCGTGTGGAGCGTTACCGGGCGGGGGCCGAGGAGGGCGACCGCCTGCGGGACGTCGAGGACCTTCGAGACGTTGAGGAACGTCGGCCCGGTGCGGTGCGACGGCGGCAGGTCCCGCAATTCGAAACTGGCAATGTCGGGCTCGAAGATCCCGGTGTAGACCGCGATCCCCGCCGCTTCCCGGCTGCCGGAAAGCGAGACCGGAACCGATTTCAAGTCCGGCAGGGTGCGAATCGCCTGCAAGCTCCGGCGGACGTCCCAGACTCGCTGACCGTCGAGGGTCTGGCCCAGAAGCGGGAAGCGGCGGCGGATCTGGATGTCCTCGATCGTGCCGGGGTCGGCCCACCTGGTCGGCCCGATTCCGCGGGGAACCAGCAGGGCGATCGCGTTGTCGGTCAGGCGAGTTTTCTTCAACTCCGCGTACCGGCGATCGTCGAGCGGCGGTTTCGCGTCGAGGAGCAGGGAATCCGCAAAGTTTGCACCAAGGGTCGCGATCGTGGTTTCCCACGCGGAGTTGTCGAGGACGAAGCAGTCGACCCGGGACGGTTTCGCAACCTTCGAGTTGGTCAGCACGAAGCACCGCAGTTCGACGCCGGTTTCGCTGGTGTAGTCGATCGCCCGCAACCGCACGCCGTCAACGGTGACGTCCGCCGCCTCGACCGGGTGGAGTTCGCAGGGGGTTTTGGGCCAGCCGGAAAAGACCTGCTCGCGGAGTTTCTGCACGAGATCCGCACGTCGGCGGGGCCACCACTCCTTCAGGACCGCGTCGGAAGCGGGCAACTCGTGGGTCGCCTGGCGCACGAACGTCTCGTGAATCGCCGGGTTGATCGCGTCCTCGGGGAGCTTCTCGAAGACTCGCAACTGTTTCGGCGTCAGTTTCGTCGGCAGGTCGTCCTTGAGCGAGGTCATGTTGTCGTTCTTCAACCAGCGGTACATCCAGCGGTTGATTCCGAGGCGGAGTTCGGGCGTGTCCTTGTGCGGGCCCTTTTCTTCGAGGAGGGCGAACTTCTCGTCCGCACCGTAGAGGGCGTACACCTTGCGGACCTTCTCCGCGATTCGGCGGTAACCCGGGACGGGGAAGATGTCATCGGCGTCGGTGTTTCCGAGCAGCAGGGGCCGGGGTGCGATCAGGGCGACGACGAGGGGGAAGTCCCAGCGGTGGGTGTTGACCGGGTACATGCAATCGCAGTGGCCGGTGATGACGCCGGACTTGAAGCGCGGAGCGACGCCCTCGACGAGGTGGGCGTGGAGGTCGGCGATTCCGGCGACGGGGACGGCGGCCCGGATGCGGTCGTCGGCGGCGGCGATCCACCAGGAGGTCGCGCCGCCGCCGGAGCGGCCGGTCACGCCGATCCGTTTCGCGTCGACTTCGGGCCGGGTTTCGAGGTAGTCGAGTGCGCGGATGGCGTTCCAGAGTTCGACGCCGGCGGGGGTGTAGCCGCGTGCCTGCCACCACCAGTAGCCGCGGGAATAGGTGCCATGGTGGTCGCCGGGGAGTTCGGCGAGTTCGTTGGTGTCGAGGATGAGGCAGGCGAATCCGTGGGTGGCGAACCAGGCGGGGTGGTACTGGTAGGCGACCTTGCTGCCGTAGGAAACGCCATTCTCGACGACATTCCCGTGGCCGCAGACGTAGAGAATCGTCGGCAGCTTCTCGCCCGGTTTCCGGTTCTTGGGCAGGTAGAAGTTCGCGGTGACGTACAGGTTCGGCCGGCTCTGGAAGTGGATTTTCTCGACGGTGTAGCCTTCCCCCTCGACGGTGCCGGTCACGACTGGTTTGAGGTCTGTCTTGGCGGGGAGCGGCCAGAGCCCCATCATCTCGAAGAACTGTCGGCGGAGTTCCGGCCGCTGCTTCTCCCACGCTTCCCGGGTGGTCAGGTTTGCGAGGCAACCGTCTGCCACGGACCGGACCTGGTCGGCGAAGTAGCGTTCGACGACGTACTGGCCGCGGGGGTAGACCTTCGAGTGCGTCGGTTTCGGAGTCTGGGCGTGGACCCCGGCGGTGATCGCGAGCACGGCGAGAAGAGTGGGCAGGAATTTTGGCATGGCAGCGTCCCGAGGGGAGTGGGATCGCTGAGGATACCACGCCGGGGATGCAGGGCAAGTCCCGAGTCGCCGACGATCAGGGAACGGCGAGGCAAGAATCGAGATTCCCCGGAACCTCCCGCGATGTGCCAGGGAAATCGACCGGTCACCGCCCGAACAGGGATCCTTTCGGGGAAAGCAACCGGGCGGCCTTGCTCTGGGTCGAGATGCCGAGGAACACGAAGCACATCTCGTTTGTGGTTTGCTCTCCGAGGCGGACGTTTTGCGGCGGGGAACTCGGGTTGAGGGGGTTCTCCTTGGAATTGTCGAAGGTCGCCTGGATCCGCAGGACGGTTCCCTTCGGGAGCTTGATCGGTTCCTTGAGTTCGTACTGCTCCTGCCAGTTGTAGTCCCACGCGGGGACGCGGATCAGTGACACTTCCTTGTCACCGGGTTTGGTGGCGGTCAACTCGATGTCCTTTCCGAGCAAGTGCATGTGCGGGCTGAGGCGGAAGACGGTGAGGTCCTCGGTGACGGTCCACTCGTTCTCGACGACGAACTTGGCGTCGCCGGCGGGGATGGCGCGGAAGAGGCCGGCCACAGGGATGGTGCGGTAGCTGCGGGTGACGGGCTTGTCGGCGAAGTAGAGGCCGACCCGGGTGCGGTCGGTTTCGACTTTTCCGGTGCGGTGGTAGTGGAACTGCACGCAGAGGTCGGCCCCCCTGGGGAGTTTCTGGCCGATGCCGTCGGGGAGTTTCTTGGGCATCATTCCCGGGACCCAGCCGCCGGCCATTCCGGTGCGGTCGGGGAAGAAGCCCCACCCCATGCTGACGGGGTAGCCGGGGCCGTGGTCGGCCTCGGTCGGTTTCGCCTTCTTCTTCGCCGATTCCGCGAGTTTCCGGGCCTGGCCGCTCGTGTCGATCAGTTGCAGCGTGTGGTGCACGACACGAGGATTCCCGGGCTTGACCTCCATCGCGACGATGTACTTGTCTTCCGGGAGGTTGGTGGGGAAGACCTGGACGCGGAAGTGGTCCCGGCCGGATGCATCGATGGTCACGGATTCGTCGGCTTCCAGAATCAGGTCGGGTTTGCCCAGCGCCCAGCCGTCGGTGAAGGTTTTCGCGGTCGGAGCGTCCTTCGCGTCCCCCTCGGGCATGCCGGCTTCGATCCATTTCTGGAACGTGCGGATCGCCGCGGCGGGCATCGACCGTTCCCCCGCCAGCAGAGGGTTCGCGGACGCTTTCCACGGCGGCATCCGCTTCGATTGCATCTCCTCCAGGCTGGTTTCCGCCCACTTCTTCGTCGCCGAGTAAGACAGGAGCGAGAACGGCGCCACCTGTCCGGGTCGGTGGCACGCCTGGCAGTGCTGCTGGAGAATCGGCTCGATGTCGCGGTGGAAGGTGACCGTTGCGGTCGGGGTGGTCGGCGTTTCCACGAGGAGGATCGGGCAGCCGAGCGGCTTGGTTTCCGGGACGGAGACTGGCTTGCCGGCGAGGAGTTCGTCGATGGCGACGGTCAGGTCGTGCCGGGAAACCTCGGGTTTGCGCTTCATGCGGGCCGAGTATCCGTCGTCGATCCGGCCGCGGTAGCGGATGCTTCGTTTCTCGTCGAGCACGACCACTTCCGGCGTCGTGGTGGCGCGGAGGGCCCGAACGCTGGCCTGTTTCGGGTCCGCGAACAGGGGGAAGCCGGCCTGGTACTCCTTCGCATGGGCGGCGACTTTTGCGGGGGTGTCGTCCGAATCCGCGTAGACACCCACGATTTCCACGCTCTGGTCGGCGTACTTCTTCGCTACCGCGGAGAGCGTCGGCAGGTACCCGTTGGCCATCGGGCATTCCCGGGCGAGGAACGCGACCACGATCACTTTCGCCTGGGAATCTCCGGGTTTCCACACTTTCCCGACCGGGTCGGCGAGTGCGAAATTCCCCGGCTTGGCGGCCGGTTCGGAAACGGGGGAACCGCTGGAAGACGGCGAATCGCCCGGTTTCGGCGACGCAGCAAAGACAGTGACAGAAGCCAGGGCCGCCGACATCAGGCCGGCCAACAATCGCGGGGACATGGGTGGTTCCTCGAGTCCGGGGACGCGAGAACAACCCAGCGGAAGAATTCCGGTTACAGACCTGTCGCGATGGCTCCTTCCCGAATTCATTGGTCACAGGACGCGTCCTTGAAACCGTCCAACGAAAGGTTTGTGTTTGCCCCACGATCCCGGAGCGGATCGAGAAAGACTTTGCCAGGGGTCGAGTATTTCTCCACGATAACTCCGACTGATGTTCCTCGATTCGCTCTCAACCCGGGGAGTCTGTATGCTCACGACCGTCAACGACACGATCGCCTTCAACTTGAAAGCATCCGCGGCCCGGCTGCACCAGTACATCGACGACTTGAAACCGCAGGAATTCGAGCATCAGCCCTTCCCGGGGGTCAACAGCGTCGCCTGGATTCTCGGGCACCTGGCAATGACGGATCGTCGGATTCTGGGGCTCTTCAACGTGGAAGGGCCCGCGATTCCGGAGGGATTCGCCGACCGGTTCAAGCAAACACGCACGGCGGCGACGGAACAGAAGGGGCTCGGCGAACCGAAGGAACTGGTCGCGATCTTCGATGCGTACCGGTCGAAGCTGATCGAAACGGTGCTGTCCGCGTCGATGGAGGCGCTCAACAAGCCGCTACCGACACCACTGGGGCCGGCGACAACCGTCGGCGAGGCGGCGACGTTCATGTCGGTGCACGTATCCCTGCACGCCGGGCAGATCACTCTGATTCGGCGAAGCCTGGGCTATCCGCCGGTGTCGTGAATGCGAGTGGGACGCATCAACCGCCATCGATTGATGCGTCCCAAAAGCGGTTTCGAAGTTTCGGGTTACGACATCAGCGCCGCGATCGGCGTCGCTTTTTCCACTCCCGTCAGCCGCTGATCGAGCCCCTGATAGCGGTAGGAGAACCGCTCGTGATCGATGCCCATGAGGCGGAGCACGGTGGCATGGAAGTCGCGGATGTGGACCGAATCCTTGACGATGTTGTAGCTGTAATCGTCGGTTTCACCGTAGATGGCGCCACCCTTGCTACCGCCGCCGGCCATCCACATGGTGAAGCACCGCGGGTGGTGGTCCCGGCCATAGTTGAGGAGAGTCTTCTTGTCCTTGTCGAGGGACAATCCACCCTGGCTGTAGATGGTCCGCCCGAACTCGCCGCCCCAGATGATGAGGGTCTCGTCTAACATGCCCCTGTTCTTGAGGTCGGTGATGAGACCATAGGTGGGTTGATCCAGATCCTTACACTGGAAGTTCATCCGGCCCGTGAGGTTGCCGTGGTGATCCCAGTTGTTGTGATAGATTTGCACGAAGCGAACGCCGCGCTGGACCAATCGCCGAGCCGTGAGGATGGAGTTCGCGAGGGAACCGGGTTTCTTCACGTCCGGGCCGTAAAGGTCGAGGGTTTTCTGGTCTTCCTTGGAGAGGTCGGCCAGTTCCGGGACGCTGGTTTGCATGCGGTACGCCATCTCGTACTGAGCGATGCGGGTTTCCGTCTCCGGATCGCCGACGAGTTGGAGGTTCATCTCGTTGAGTTTCTTCAACCCATCCAGCGTTTTTCGGCGAATTTCGGGGGAAACGCCGGGCGGGTTGTTGATAAAGAGGATGGGGTCGCCGGCGGCGCGGAAGGAGACGGCGGCGTGTTCGCCGGGCAGGTAGCCCGACTGCCAGAGCCGGGCGGAGATCGCCTGAACCTGGTCCTGGTTCGTAGGCTTGGCCACCATGACCACGAACGTGGGCAGGTTCTGGTTCAAACTCCCGAGGCCATAACTGGTCCATGCCCCCAGACACGGTCGACCGGTGACCTGGTTCCCGGTCTGCATGTAGGTGATGGCGGGTTCGTGGTTGATGGCCTCGGTATTCATGCTGCGAATGAAGCACATATCATCCGCAACCTTGGCCGTCCATGGTAGAAGCTCATCATTCATCCACATCCCACACTGCCCCTTCTGCTTGAACTTGTACTTCGAGGGGGCAATGGGGAAGCTCGCCTGGCCGCTGGTCATGGTGGTGAGGCGTTGACCATTGCGGATGGAAGCGGGGAGTTCCTTTCCCTGTTCCTCAAGCATTTTGGGCTTGTAGTCATACAGGTCCATCTGGGCGGGCCCGCCGACCATATGGAGATAGATGACGGCCTTGGCCTTGGGGGCGAAGTGGGTGGTCGGCAGCGCGGCATTGATGCCGGTCTTCTCACCTTTCGAGTCGGCCCCCCGGGATTGGGCGAGCAGCGAAGCGAGGGCTGCACCGCCAATGGAGAGGCCCGCGGTGCCGAAGAAATGGCGACGCGTTTCGAGGCGGTGCCATTCCTGGAACAGGGATTCGTTCGCGACGGAAGATACAGGGACTTTCATGGGTGTTCTCAGGGTAGGTCACTCGCTCCGCGAGTGACGGGAAAGACGGTCTGCGACATCCATTAATCGAAGAGGATCAATGGTTAGGGAGCCGTCGGTTCGGGTTTCGAATAGTGGACAAATTCTCCGCTACGCAATTTCGCCTTCGCAGGATTCTCGGCAATATAAGCACGGAGATTTAGAAACTGGGCGGAAGATCGAACCAGATGGTCGTAGCCATCCACCTGCCAAAATCGGCCGGTCCGACCGCATTGCTGATTGATTGCCCGAGCGGTGAAATGCTTCCAGTTTGTGCATTGCTGAAGCATGTCAAAGTCAGGCAAGAACGAAACGAGAATGTGGACATGATTGGGCATGACCACGAAATCGGACACTTGGTAGCGTTCGCCGTCGAATTTAAGCAGAGATTCCGAAACGATTTTGGCCACCGACGGCTGACGCAGCAGGCACTCGCCGTGACATTCATCGAGGATATTGTGCCATCGAGTCGAGAATCGGTCGAAGTATTCTCGCCGTTGGTCGGGCGCCAGGTTTCGAAACTTGGACTTCCAGTCCTGGTTTTCGGGGTCGATACCCCGAGCTAGCAGCCATTGTGATCGCTCTTCGAGCCAGCCAGCCAATACCGGTTTCGGGATGGAGTCCCAGGTTCGCCAGGTTATGAATGCAACAGTGTCGGTTTGCACCCAATGTGGAAGTTGACGTTCGATGACGTCCACCTCCGCACTGGGGTCGAAGAACCGAAATTGTGGATTCGGAACTGGCATGGTCGTTTTTCGGAGAGGAAGCCACGACTCGCGGAGCGAGTCGGCTACTTGTTCAGAACCTCGTCGAGGTTCAGAAGCTGGTTGGCGAGCATCGTCCACGCGGCGAGGGTGCTGGGGTCGAGTTTGGGGTCGGCCTTGGATTCGCCGAACGCGATCAACTTCGCGGCGGCTTCGGGCTTGGCCTTGTACTCGGCCACCAGGGCGGCAAGCGTCTCCTTCACCACGGGAAGCTCCGATTCGCGGAATGGCCGGGAAAGAAGGCGTTTCGCGAGGAACTCGAGACGGGTGTCGTCGGTTTCGGCTTCCTTGATCGCCTTCTCCGCGAGGAACCGGGCCGCTTCCACGAATTGCACGTCGTTCAGGGTTAGCAGCGCCTGGATCGGCGTGTTGGTGCGGTCCCGGCGGACGGTGCAGGTTTCCCGGTTCGGGGCGTTGAGCACCTCCATGGACGCGGGCGGGGCAGCCCGTTTCCACAAGGTGTACATGCTCCGACGGTACAGGCTCTCGCCCTTGTCCTGCTTGTAGTTTCGGGTGTTGGAACCGATCATCGCGACCGCTTCCCACACCCCCTCGGGCTGGTACGGCTTCACGCTGGGGCCGCCAATCTTGGCGTTGAGCAAACCGCTGGCGGCGAGGGCGTAATCGCGGACCATCTCGGCGTCCATCCGGAAACGTGGACCCCGGCTCAGCAGGCGATTGTCGCGGTCTTTTTCGAGCTTTTCCTTCGTGACCACCGCCGACTGCCGGTAGGCGTTGGAGGTGACAATGAGGGTGAAGAATTTCTTCACGTCCCAGTTTTGCTCGCGGAATTCGACGGCAAGCCAGTCCAGAAGTTCCGGGTGGCTGGGGGTTTCGCCGGTGATTCCGAAATCGCCCGCGGTTCGGACCAGGCCGGTGCCAAAGATTTCCTGCCAGAAGCGGTTGACGGTGACGCGGGTGGTCAGCGGGTGGTTCTCCTGGAGGAGCCATTTCGCGAATCCGAGCCGGTTCTTGGGAAGAGAATCGTCGAAGGCCGGGAGGACTTTCGGCGTGGCGGGGCCGACCTTGTCCCGGCGCTGGTCGTATTCGCCGCGGAAGAGGATGTAGGCCTCCGGCGGGGTCTTCTTCTCGACCCAGATGTGGGCGACGGTGCCACGCCCGCGGATGGCGGTTTCCTCGGACATCAACTTCTGCAACTCGGCGGTGAGGGATTTCGACTCGGTGTCGAGGTTGGCGAGCCACCACTCGGCGAGTTCGTCGATTTCCTTGGGGGTCCGCTTGTTGGCGGGCTTGGCGATGAGGTCGGCGGTGCGCTGGTTGCCGGCGAGGGCCTTGGCGTCGAGACCACTGATGGAGCGGGCGTAGACGCGGAGGTCGTTGAGGGCGACGCCGTCAACGCGGGAGCCGTTGCTTCGCTGGCCGAGCTTGAACGGAACCGTGGTTCGCGTCGTGGATTTGAGGGTGTCGGCCTCGGTGTCGACGGGTTGCTGCTCGCCGTCGAGGTAGATTTTCGCGCCGCCGGCCTTGCCCGACCCGTCGTAGGCGACGGTGACGTGGTACCATTTCCCGGGCTTCAGCGGAGTTTTCGAGACGACTTTGAGGGCGTCGGCGGGCCAGTTGTTGATGAGGTGGAAGCCGATGCGATCGGCCTGGATCCACATGTCCCAGCCACGGAAGTCGTCGTCTTCGTTCATCCGGCTCAGGATGGCGCCGTTGGTTCCGCGTTTGCTGATCTGCACCCAGGTGGAGACGGCGAAGGGCTGGTCGCGGTCGAAGTCGCCGACCTCCGGGAGGGCGATGGTCTTGCCGCCGCGGATGGTGTAGGTTTTCTTGCCATCGCGGACGAGCTTCCACTCGGAGCCGTTGCCGACCTCGATTTCCTGGGACTTGCCGGCAACGGTGAGGGATGTCTTCTTCCCCTCGCCTTCCGAGAACGGGGCGTGGAGCTGGAGCGCGTCAGACGGAACCTTCTCGGCGACGTCATCGGGTTTGACATTTTTCAGCCAGGCCTCGAAGTCCTTTTTCGAGGCCTTTTTCCGGGCCGCGACTTTCGCCTTGGCGGCGTCCAGATCCTTGGTCAGGGCGAGGAGGCGTTCGCGATCTTCCTTCTTGGGAACCGTGATCACCGGTGGGGTGTTCTGGATGTTCCCATCCATCGCGCCCTGCGTGGAGTTGTTGAAGAAGGCGGCCATCGAGTAGAAATCGCGTTGCGAGATCGGGTCGAACTTGTGGTCGTGGCAGACGGCACAGCCCGCGGTCAGGCCCATCCAGACCTGGTTGACCGTTTCGGTGCGGTCGCGGGTGTACAGGACGAGGTACTCCTCGCCGATGACGCCGCCTTCGTTGGTGGTGATGTTGCAGCGGTTGAAGCCGGTGGCGACGAGTTGGTCGAGGGACGGGTTCGGAAGAAGGTCGCCGGCCAGTTGCTCGATCGTGAACTGGTCGAAGGGTTTGTTTTCGTTGAAGGCGTTGATGACCCATTCGCGGTAGGACCACATTTCTCGGAAGTTGTCGAAGTGGATGCCGTGGGTGTCGCCGTACCGGGCGGCGTCGAGCCAGTATCGGCCGCGGTGCTCGCCCCAGTGCGGGGATTCCAGGACCTTCTTGACGTAGGTTTCGTACGCGGTCGGGGATGGGTCCTTCACGAACGTCTCGACGTCTTCCGGCTTCGGCGGCAGGCCGGTCAGGTCGAGGGAAACCCGGCGGGCGAGGGTCCGGCGATCCGCCTCGGGGGCGGGTTTGAGGCCATGCTTCTCCAGTTCCGCAAGCACGAAGGCGTCGATCGGGTTGCGGACCCAGGCTTTGTCTTTGACGGCGGGCACGGTCGGCCGGGTCGGGGGGATAAACGACCAGTGCGGCTCGTATTCCGCACCCTCCGCAACCCAGCGCTTGAGGATCTCTTTCTGGGCCACGGTCAGCGTCTTGTGCGATTTCTTCGGCGGCATCACACCGGATTCTCCCTCCTGGAGGAAGATTCGCACGATCGCCTCGGACTTGTCGGGTTGGCCGGCGAGGATCGCCTTGGCTTCGATGGCCTTGTCACGCTGGTCGAGGCGCAGCTCGGCCTTCCGGGCTGCGGAATCCGGGCCGTGGCACGCGAAGCAGTTCTCCGCCAGGATCGGGCGGACGTCCCGGTTGTAGTGCAGTTTCTCCCCGCCAAAAACGGGGACGGCCGGCGCCACGCCAGCAACCAGGACGACCAGCCACCGGGCGAACCCGGGACGATCGTGACGGACAGGAGACATCGCTGACTCCTCCTTTTCGAAACGGAGATGGAGACACCAACACCCCGGGGATTCCCGGATCACCAGGGTTGTCGCCGATTGATTCGCCACCTTATCCCAGACGACCGCGGCACTCCCACGGGCCTGGCAGTTCCAGTAATGGTGTTGCCGGTGCGGGTGGAATCCGGGGGACGGAAAGACTCGGTGGGAACAATCGCGGGACACTTCCAGGCTAACCGGGGAAATCGGAAGATGCCAGTAAATCACCGGAAATCCGGCCTCCCGTTGGCCCATTGCTGACAGCTCAATCCTCAGAAAATTGGAATGCACCCAGTCCCCGTCCAGAGGGTCAACCCGGTTCGACGTGGACCCGCCGTTGGGTCTCAGACCTTCCACTTCGCACTTCCGCTGGAACTTCGACCCCAGAACAACTACAACGACCGAAATCGTTCCGGGACCGAGCCGCCTTCCCGGCTCGCCCGCCGTTTCCGTGGGTCCGGACTGACTCACACATCGAGGTGGATTGCCTCCCATGGCCACGATCGCCAGCGACATCGCGAAGCCCGAACTCGCCCCGAAGGGGAAGAAGCGGATCCTCTGGGCTGACCACGACATGCCGGTCCTGCAGCAGGTGCGGGAACGCTTCGAGAAGGAGAAGCCGCTCGCCGGTTTGAAGATGTCGGCGTGTTTGCACGTCACCGCGGAAACGGCGAACCTGGCCCGGACGCTGCAAGCCGGCGGGGCCGACCTCGTGCTGATCGCCTCGAACCCGCTGTCGACGCAGGACGATGTCGCCGCCAGCCTCGTCGCCGATTTCGGAATCAAGGTTTGCGCGATCCACGGGGAAGACGGCAAAACCTACTACAAGCACGTCGCCGCCGCCCTGGCCCACGAGCCGAACATCACGATGGACGACGGGGCCGACCTCGTCACCGCGATGATCTTCGTCACGCTCGACCGCCTGAACATGTTCAACGATGCCCAGGCTCCGGTCCGGGAATGGGCCGAGAAGATGACCGCCGCCCAGCGGAAGACGGCCTTCTCCAAGGTCATCGGGAGCATGGAAGAAACCACCACCGGCGTGATCCGGCTGCGGGCGATGGAAAAGGACGGCGTGCTGGCCTTCCCCGTCATCTCGGTCAATGACGCCGCCACCAAGCATATGTTCGACAACCGCTACGGCACCGGCCAGTCCACCATCGACGGCGTTATCCGCGCCACGAACATGCTCGTCGCCGGGAAGAAGGTCGTCGTCGCCGGCTACGGCTGGTGCGGCAAAGGCGTCTGCTCCCGGGTTCGCGGACTCGGAGCCCAGGTGATCGTCGCCGAGGTCGATCCGATCGCCGCACTCGAAGCCGCAATGGACGGCTTCCAGGTCATGCCGATGGCCGAGGCTGCCAAGGTCGGCGACCTCTTCATCACCGTCACCGGCAACAAGCACATCGTCGGCAAGGATCACTACCCCCTCATGAAAGACGGGGCGATGATCTGCAACAGCGGCCACTTCGATATCGAACTCGACCTCGTCGCCCTCAAAGCCCAGACCGCCGAGCACACGCCGGATGTCCGCCACGAAGTCGACGAGTACAAGCTCAAGAGCGGGAAACGGATCTACGTCATCGGTTCCGGCCGGCTCGTCAACCTCGCCGCCGCCGAGGGGCACCCGCCGAGCGTCATGGACATGAGCTTCGCCACCCAGGCCCTCGCCACAGAGTTCTGCGTCAAGAACAAGGGCAAGCTCGGCAACAAGGTCATCGACGTCCCCCGCGAAATCGAGGAATACGTCGCCACCGCCAAGCTCAAATCGATGGGCATCACCATCGACAGCATGACCGCGGACCAGAAGAAGTACAGCGAAAGCTGGGAACACGGCACGTGATTTTCCGCGGCGGTTCCCTGGCGCACCGCGAGGGAACCGCCGTTTGGCCGGGAATTGATCCTCGATTCGCGAGGTTTCGGGTCTCGCTTCCCCACTTCCGATCGACCCGTATAATTTCCGAATCCGAAATTCGGGCCGGGGATCGGCGAACCACTTGCCAGCCGCCCGCGTCGGACCGAGGCAGTCGATGTCGTCTCCGCTCCCGCCCCGCAAACTCGACCCCCTCGCGGCCTTGCTGTCGTACCTCCTGCCCGGTCTGGGACAGGTGGTGCAGGGGCGTATCGGCAAAGGGGTGCTGTTTTTCGTGGGGATTTACGGTTTGTTCTTTTACGGAATGTGGCTGGGCCAGATGAAGAATGTCTGGCTGCCGCACCCGCAGGAACTTCCGGACGCGGAGGTGCCAATCGCTGGGAAACTGGGGGGGATTCCGAAGGCGGTCTATTTTCGCCCGCAGTTTCTGGGTCAGTTCTGGGTCGGGCTGGCCGCGTGGCCGGCAGTGGGCCAGTACTTCCTGACACAACAGCCGGACCCGGATGGGGACAAGCTCCCGCCCCCCTCGCCAATGCTGGGCCGGTACATGCAGGCACCGCCGGAACATGTGTTGAACGATCTGCAACGCAACGGGGACAAGCTCTGGGATCTCGGGTGGGTTTACACCGTGATCGCGGGGGTGTTGAACATCCTGGTGATTTACGATGCGTTCGCCGGCCCGGTGATCCGCGACGAGGACGAGGTCAAGCCCGCCACCGCGGAGGAGGCCAAGTCATGAGTCCCCTCTTTGCAGCGGCTTCGGCGGAGATCTACTGGCATCTGCCGATTCTGCTCGTCGTTTTCAGCCTGATCTACAGTGCGACCCGGCACGACCGTTGGGACCGAATTCTGTGGGAAACGGCGGGGTGGATTATCCGGGTGGCGGGTTTCCTGGTGGGAATCGCAGCCGCACTCTACGTCCTGTCGACCTACCCGGACTACTGGCCGTACCTCGCCGGGGCCGGGGCGGTGGTCGGAATCTTCGTGATGTACATCCTTCCGGCTCTGCTCCACAAACCGAAACCGGAAGCCGCTCCGGCCGCCACCCCCCCGCCCACAACCGCCACGTCAAAATGACCGGGACGTTCTTCGATTTCGGATCGAGGTACGGAATCCTCTGAAGGGAAGGTGAGTTTCTGGCTCGCCCCGGAGTGGTTGCGAGTGTAGACTCATTTTTATCGTCACGCATTCCCATCGGCTTCGTTGACCCTTGATACGGAGGGTCGCCATGATTTCCGATTCCCATCCTTCGGAGCCGATTCGCCCAACGGAGGCGGCTCGCCTCGAGATTGCCCGCGTCGCCGCCGATTCGGGTTTGGTCCCAGTTTTACACCGACTGTGTGAAATCGCCGCCAACACGCTCAAGGTCGATCGCGTCGGCATTTGGCTGTTCGTCGATGATCGCCGGGGGCTACGCTGCGTCAACCTCTTCGAGCGGGAAAAAGGCGAGCATTCCGAGGGGTGCACGCTGCGGGTGGCGGATTTCCCGGCCTACTTCGAGGCCCTCCAGGATCTGCGGTCGATGCCGGTCGGGGATGCGAGCGGGGATCCCCGGACATCGGAACTGGTTGATGCGTACATCGCCCCGCTTCGGATCACCTCCTTGTTGGATGTTCCGATTCTGGTTCGCGGAAAGTTGATGGGAGTGGTTTGCAACGAGCAACTTCGGCACCCACGGACGTGGACCGCGGAGGAGCGGGACTTTGCAGCAGCGGTCGCGGATGCGGTCGCGCTGCACCTGAGCGAGTCGGAACTGGAAGACGCACGAACTGCACTCCGGTCGCAAGAACAGCAACTGGCCGAAAGCCGACGTCTGGATGCACTTGGTGCCTTGGCGGCGGGAATTGCCCACGATTTCCGGAATTTGCTGACCGTGGTGCTGGGAACGGCGGACCGGCTGGCGCGGGTTCCGGGTCTGCCCGCCGCCGCACTCGAGATGGCCCGGCAGATCGCGGACACGGCCGAGCGGGGAACGGCCCTGACGGAGGAACTGACGCAGTACGCCCGGGATCGATCGCAGCGGCCGACCGTGGTTTCGACCCGGGACACTGTCGAGAACTTCCTTCCCCTCCTCCGAACCGCCGCGGGGTCGGCTCACCCCGTGGAGTACACACGCGAAGAAACGGGCTGTAAAGTCTTTCTCGACCCCGCGGCCCTGGAGCGGCTGCTGTTGAACCTGGTCGTCAACGCCCGGGATGCGATGCCCAAGGGCGGTCCGATTCGCATCACGGTGGGGACGGAGACAACGCAGGGACTGTCGGGAACGCACGGGGCGTACGCCCGGATCGAGGTGCGGGACGCGGGGACGGGGATCGCGCCGGAGGATCTGGACCGGATCTTCGACCCGTTCTTCACGACCAAGCCCGCCGGTTCAGGGACGGGGCTGGGCCTGGCGGTGGTGAAGCAGGTGGTCGACCGGGCGGGTGGTTTCGTGAAAGTGACGAGCGAACCCGGACGCGGAACGGCGATCCGCGTCTATCTGCCCCGAGTCACCGGCGAGGGTTGAGGTCAGGCCGGGACGAGGCTGGCCTGGAATCCCCGGTCGGCGAACTGTTCCACGTACAGTTCGGCGCGTTCGCGGTGGCTTTCCAGGATGACCGACCATCCGCGGTGCAGGGTTTCCCACATCCGGTGTCGGGCTTCCGCCTCGCCGAATCGGGTCAACTCCATGACGACCCGGACGACGGCCATGAGGCTCATCTCTGGGGGTCGGTGTAGGATGACTTTGACTCGGTGGGTCGGGGAGCGATCGGCCTGTAGGCCGCGACGAGCCGGGAAGCGGAAACTTCGCCGGGACGGGTATCGCGAATCCATGGCTTCCCTCGATTCGAGAGCCGCCCAGTTCGGAACCCCGGGCGGACCGTAGGGTGCCCGAAACACCCGAATTCTAGCGAGGGCACCGGGGTGGCGCAAACAGTTCTTTTGCCGAATGAGGAAATCCTCACGATTCCGCGATGGAATTTCCCTCACTCCTGACAACAGACGGAGTCGCGGATCGATGCCCGAGCCGGAGCCACCCTCCTCTTCCCGTCGGCGGTCGTTTCCCTGGCGCTCGGCGTTGGAGCGGTCCGATTCGCCGATTTACGTGGTGGGGCCAACCCGGCGGTTGCGGTATGCGAATCCGGCCTGGGAGAAGCTGACCGGTCGACTGCTCGGAAACGTGCGGGGGATGCGGATCACCGCGCGGAAGTCGGCGGGGGCGCTGGCGCAGACGCTGGCGGTGCCACCGGAAGTGTGGCAAGGCCGAGTCGCGACCGTCCGCCGGGCCGTTCCCACCGCCGACTCCGGTCCGCCCTGGTGGGACATCACGTTTCTTCCCCTGACCAACGGCGGGAAACCACTCGCGATCGCTGGCCAAATCGCTGTTGTCGGAACCTCGGCCGGTCGCGGAAGCTCGCACAAGATCCCGACCGCACTCGCCGAGTTGCGACGCCAGCACGGCAGCCACTTCTCCCTCGACCTTCTCGCGGGGCGCTCGGCGGCGTCGGAACGGCTGGTGGCCCAGGCTCGTCTGGCCGGTTCCACGGATGCTCCGCTCTGGATTGTCGGGGAAGCGGGGACCGGGAAGGAGACGGTCGCGCGGGTGGTGCACCACACGGGGCTGGTTCGGGATCGCGCGTTTCTCGGGCTCGATTGTGTCGGGTTGCAACCGTACCTTCTCGAGGCGGTGTTGTTTGGCCGCGGAGGACTGGCGGGATCGGGGCACACCGGCACGGTTTTCCTCCGGGAACCGGCGGCGCTTCCGCGGGACCTCCAGGATCGGATCGTCCGCAGTGTCAACCCACTGTCACCGGGCGGGCCGCGCCTGATCTGTGCCTCGACTCGCCCGGCAGCGGAGGATGTGGCGGCCGGGAAGCTGCTGCCGATCTTCCACACCACGCTCTCCGTCCTGGAAATCCGCGTCCCCCCGCTGCGGGATCGAGCCGACGACCTTGCTCGACTGGCGAGTCGACTGCTGGAGCGGTTCCCGGAACCGGGGCGACTTTCCGACGACGCGGTGACAGTGCTGCGGTCCCACGACTGGCCGGGGAACCTCCGCGAACTGGGGCAGATCCTTTCCGAGGCATCGCGGCTAGCGGGGAAGGGACCCATCGAGCGGAGCCACCTTCCCCGGTTCCTGCAAGAGCGTCACCTCATTGCGGAAACTCCGGCGGGGAAACCGGGGAAATCCTGGAATCTCGACGGAGTTCTGGAAGCCGTCGAGAAGCGGCTACTCGAAACGGCGCTCCGGCAGAGCGGGAATTCCCAGACGGCGGCGGCCGAGAAACTGGGAATCTTCCGGGCCCGCTTGTGGAGGCGCATGGAAGCGCTGGGCATCGACGCCCCGCCGCAGCCGCCGAAATCGCGGAAGAAATCGGAGGGTGAGGCCGGAGGGGAAACCGCGAGGGGGGGAAACTCGTGAAGTTTCCGCAGATCGTGGTGTGTGCATTCGACGAGTGGGTGGCGAACCAGCTTCGCGATCTGGTCGCCGAGCAGAAGTGGCTTCTGCGGGAAGTCCGGCAGCCCGCCGCGACCCGGGAGCTGCTGGCCGACACCCGACCAACCGTCTTGCTCATCCAGGCCGACCCGACCGACGCCTCCACCGCTTCCCTGGCCTTGCTGGCGGACGTGCATCGCCTCCACCCGGAGGTCGGTTGCGTGGTGATCAGCGACACGAAACTGGCGGAGGAAGAGCGGTCGGCGTGGTCGGCGACCGCGCTCGACCTGGGTGCCCGGGCGGTTCTGTTCCCACCGCTGACCCGTCCGGTGATCGAGGACGTCGTCAGCGGCTTGCTGACGGCCGCGGTGCAACGCGGTGGGGCGAGGTGAGCCTCACTTCTTGGGGGGGTCCTTCTCCGCAGGGACTTTCTTCTCCACCTCCGCAAGCAGGGCGTCGGCGTCCGGGCGGTACGCGAACGGACCCTTGGCGGCGATCGCGTTTCGCAGCAATTTCACGGAATCCGCGAACTTTCCCCGGTCTGCGAGGACGCGGGCGGAGAAGTAGGCGAGGTCCCGGCTGACGGTGCCGGGGGAAGCCGCGGTGGCGAGGGCTTTTTCCGCGTCGTCGAGTTTCCCCGACTTGTACAGGCACCACCCGAGTACCGCGAATCCCTCGGGGGACCGGGAATTCTTCCGCACCTCCGACTCGGCGAGATCGAGCGCCCGGCGTTTCTTCGCGGCATCCACCGACTCGGCGAGGACGAGTGCGAGATTCCAGGCGGCGAAGGAATCGTTGGGGTACTCGCGGGACAGGGCCTCGAACGCTTCCTCGGCGGCGGGGAAATCCTTCTTGTAGCGGGCGAGCAGGCCGCGGAGTGCGATCGTTTCGCGGTTCTTGGGGTCGAGTTTGACGGCCGCGTCGACGTAGGGCCTGGCGGCGTCGGGTTTGCCCGCGTCGAGGAGGAAGCCGGCGTAAGCTCGGGGGGCCCGGGCGTCTTTCTCGTGCGACGACACGGCTTTCTTCAACCACTCCTCCGCCTTCGCGTCGTCCTTGGGGCTCCAGAGCCGGGCCATCTGCAGTTCCGGAAGTTCCGCGGAGGGATCTTCCTTCGCGGTGGCCTGGAAGTCGGCCAGGGCCTGTTCCGGGAAGCCGAGGTGGAAGGTGGCGATGGCGGCGCGGCTGCGGAGGCCGGTGTTCTTGGAATCCTCGTTGAGGACGGCGACGAGGTTCTCCTTGGCGGCGGCCCAGTCCTGGCGGGACTCGAAGACGGAGGCGAGGCCGAGCCGGGCGTCGCGGGTGTATTTCTTCCGTTGTTCCGCGTCCCAGCGGGGGTCGGCGGCCAGTTCCAGGGCCGTCTTGCAGTTGAGGGCGGTGTCGGTCAGTCGGCCTTCCGCGAACGCGAAGCTTCCGTTGAGGAGGTACGCGGCCGGGTGGCGGGGGTTCTCGGCGATCGCTTGCTCGATCTGCACCCGGGCCGCCTGACCCTGCCCCGCACGGTGGAAATAGTCCGCGATCGTCACCCGGGCCGGGGGAAGTTTGGGGTCCGATTTCGCGGCTTTCTCCAGTTCCTTCAGTGCATCGTCGAACTTCCCGGAGCGGAAGAGTTCGCGGGCCTTCTCTTCCTCCGGGGTGACGGTGGTCTTTCCCGGTTGCCCGGAAGCGGGGCCGATCGTGGCGACGGTCAGGGTGACGGCGAGCACGGAACCGGCGACGATGCGTGCGATCACGGGGTCTCCTGTCGGAGGGCACGGGCGGCGGTGAGGTAGTCTGGTCGGTCGCGGGGGGTCAGCGGAAGCTCGGCGGCGGCCCGGAAAGCGGACTCAGCGGCGACCCGGTTCCCCGTCCACAGGTAGGCGAGCGTGAGGTTCGCGAGGCCTCCTGCCGTGGACTGGCCGGACTTGCGGACTTTTTCCAGGATGCGGATCGCCTCCGCGGGCTGGTCGTTGGCGAGGAGGACGGAACCGAGAATTTCCAGGGCTTCCGCCGGCACCGGCCGGGTTGCCTCCGCCTCGCGAACCGGGGCGAGGTCCCGGAGGGCGAGGTCGGGTCGGCGGGCCCCCTTCCACCGGAGTCGTGCCAGGGACGCGGCGGAATCGAGGTCCATCGCCGATTTCGAGCGGAAGAAATCGTACGCCTTCACGGCAGCGGCCACGCGGATCGGCTGCCATGCGGGCTCGCCGGTCTCCGCCGCGACCGCGAGGGCGTCGGCCCGGACCCGCAGCAGATCCGGGTGATCCGCCCACTTCGCGAGGAGCTTCCCGGCCCGGTCCGCAATCGCGACGGCTCGCTCGGCGGACGGCTGGGCGTCGAGGATGCCACGGTACGCACCGACGGCGATTCGCGGGCTGCCGAGCTTGCTCCCCTCTTCCCGGGCGGGCTTCTCCGCTTTTCCGAGGAAATCGTCGAGGAGGACGCCGAGCCCGGAGGCGGAGAGGGCGCGGGTGACCATCCGGGCGGTGGCGGCGTCGGCCACGAGTGCGGGCTCGCCGAGGGAATTGAGGAGTTCCAGGGATCGGTGCGGATCGCCCGCTTCCAGGTGCAGGCGTGCGAGGGTCCGCGTCAGCCAGGGGTTTCCGGGGGAAGCCTGCAAGCCACGGTTGCAGGCGGAGATGGCGAGGTCCCGGCGGCGGGCGGCCATCGAGGATTCCGCAGCGAGCACCCACCACACCACGGACTCCGGATGCTTCTCCGCAGCGGCCAGGACCGTCCGGGCAGCATCGAGCGGGCGATCCTCGGCTCGAAGCATCGTTGCGAGCATCCCGTAGAGTTGCGGATCTTCCCCGCACTTTTGCAGCCCCTGGGCAACCAGTTCCCGGGCTGCCGGGTAGTCGCCGGTCCGCCAGCGGAGCAGGGCGAGACCGTGGTACCCTTCCGGGTTCCGCGGATCCCGCTCGATCACGGCCGCCCAGACTTTCGCGGTGCGATCGTCCAGTTCCTTCTGCAGATCCGGGAACTGCTCGGGAGTCACCTGCCCGGCCTGGCGGAACGCGTACAGGAACCCCGCGAGTCGACCGCTGACCCGCCCGAGCCCCTCGAGCAGTGCGACATCCCCGGATGCGAGCGCGTCCTCGGCGATGCGGTCGGCGAGAGAAGAGACGGCGGCCCAGTGGGAAACGAGCCCTGGTGCGGGCGGTTTCTGCGGGTCGGGCTCGAAGGCTTCGGCGTAGCACTCGAGCCGCTGGAGCTTGTATGCCGCCGGGGCACCGAGGTCGCTCGGACTGCCGAGGTCGGTGAGGAAGACGTTGCGGAGGTAGACGCGGAGCGGACTGGGATCCCGGCCGGCTTCGCGGAAGAGGCGGAACGCCGTCAGGAGTCCGCCCGCGTCCGGGTGGGTCTGCGGGTGGTCCGGATCCGGGATCGCCTGGACGTAGCGGAGCCCGGCTTCGCGGTCCTGGCGGGCAAACGCGGCCGTGGCCCGGGCACAGTGGGCGACCCAGTCGAAGGGAGCATGAGCGAGACGCTTGCTCGCTTCGCGTTCCGCCTCGGGGAGCCGGTTTTCCCGGAGATTCTTGCGGATGGTCAGCCGACCCATCCCCGCATCGTCCGGGTCGGCGGAACCGGCCTCGATCGCTGCCTTCCGGCGATGGGCCAGGTCGTTTTCGGGCTCGATCGCGAGCACATCCGCAATCCCCTCGAGGGCGAGCGGCTCGTGCCCGACGGCGGCGGCGGTGTCGAATTTGTGCCAGCCGCGGGAAATGGCCAGCTTCCGTTTCTGCAGCGGTCGGTGGACCCCGAGGTAGTAGGTTCCCGTCCCGAGGAAGAGCAGCAAGGCGAGGGCGAAGCAGGCTCGCAGCCACCGGGGGCCGTACCAGACCCACAGAAAAGCGTGCACCGGGGAAAGTAGCACCTGCACGACCCGTTTCCGGGCGGTCGGCGGATGTACGGGCGAACCGGGAGGTGCACTCATGGGCGATTCAGAAATCGGGTGGAACGGGGATTATCCTACCACTTGGTTTCCCACCCGCCCGGTCGGCCCGGGATTTTCTGGGAAGCGGAGTTGTTGGCCCGGAGGTGCCGGGAGGGATTCGGACTCTACCGGTTCCGCCCCAAGAGTGACGGCAGCGGCTACGAATCTGGCGAGTTCCTCAAGGGTTTCGCCGGCGGAATCGAACCCGCAAGCCAGCCTGACCGCACTCCTCGCCCTCGTCCGCTCCGGTGACGCGAAAGACGCTCCGATCGGGTTCTGGACCCCCGAGCCGCGGAAAGAGTTCCTCGGTTACTTCGGGAAGGAGCGGAAGAAACTTCCCCCTCGGCGGAAATCCCCCGCGGAAGGTGCTTCCCGCAAAACGTCCTGACCACTTCCGCCCGCGGACACGTTCCTCGAACCGAGGCGGGACCACACCGTTCACTGACAACCGGCTGTCACTCATCCAACGAGCGATGCCCCGAATCCTCTCCATTTCGCAGGACGGTTTCCGGTCACATTCCGGGTTGCGGGACGGGCGGAGGGACGGGGTCGGAGTGCAACTCGTTGTTGAGGGCGGCCGCTCGGTCGGAGAGCCGGGTCACGAAGCGGGGCAGGGTGTGGTGGTTGTCGCGGCCGCGGGTGACTTCCTGACCGGAACCGCCGGGTTCGGGGAGGATCCAGCGATTGACCATCGCCATCGCGTCCATCGTGAGATTCGGGAAGAGGGCGTGCATCGCGACGGCGAGCTTCGCCGGCAGGCCGATCACCAGTTCCCCGTCCCCGCGGGCCGAGGCGGCCAGGATCGCCCGGGCGGCGCTCTCCGCGGAACACGAGAACCCCGGGATGCCGTTGGAAAACGCGAACCAGGCGTACTCGGCCTCGTGATTTCCCTTGAATTCCGCGTTGAGGTGGCTTCCCGTCCGCATCAGGCCGGGGCAAACAGTCGTCACCACCACGCCGTGCCGGGCCACCTCCGCTCGCAGACCGTTCGAGAATCCCACCAGCGCGAACTTTCCCACGGAGTATGGCAGCAGGTGCGGGACGGCGACCTTCCCGCCGATCGACGAAATGTTGATGATCCGCCCTTCTCCGCGGGATTGCATTTCCGGTAGCACTTCCTGAGTGGTGTGGTACGCCCCCCAGAAGTGGATGCGGAGGGATTGTTCGAACTCCGCCGAGGTCAACTCCTCCAGCGGGGCGACGCGGATGACGCCGGCGTTGTTGATCAGCACATCGACGGGCCCGTTCATCTGGCGGGCAAACGTCAGGAATTCGCGAACTCGGGCGGGGTCGGTGACGTCGCATTCCACCGCCGTGACGGGGACGCCGAGTTCCTTCAACTCGGCCTCCGCCCGGAGGAGGTCGCCGCTGTCCCGGCTGCAGATCGAAAGTCGCGCACCTTCCTTCGCGAGTTTCCGGGCCAGCACCAACCCGAGGCCGCGGGGGCCGCCGGTGATGACGACGTGCCGATCGCGGAAGGAATAGCGTGGTTTCAACGCGCGGTAGAGGCAGTATCCACCCGCTCCGAGAGCAGCGGCGGCGAGGAGTCGGTTCATGTCAGGTTCCTGGTCGGTTCGGGCGGATCGCTTCCCGCGGAGCTGCAACTGCGGTGCCGGCGATGTTGAGATTCCGCTTCCGCCACGGGTCGGTTACGCTGCGAATCCACCGTTTTCGCCGGGGATTCGACCATGCCGCTTCCGCGAGGACGATCCGTTTCGCTCAGCCGGGGTCGGCAGTTTGTCGCCGACATCATGCATTTCTCCGTCGGGGTTCCGCTGGTCACCGTGGAGCGGGAAGTCGATGTTTCCGCCGTCTCGGAAGCCCGTGCCACTGGGGACCCGAAACCGGGGTGGGTGCCGATTTTCCTCAAGGCGTTTGCCCGTGCGGCGGTCGCGGTCCCGGAATTGCGGCGATCGTTTCTGACGGTCCCCTGGCCCCGCCTGTACGAGCACGCCTGTTCCGTCGCGTGCCTGACGGTGGAGCGGGAGGTTGACGGGGAACCGCGGGTGTTCGTCATCCAGATCCGGCAGCCGGAAGATCGGCCGCTTGCCGAGATCGCGGAGCAGATTCGCCGGGCGAAGCAGGACCCGATCCGCGAGGTCGCCCCGTTCCGGCGGAATCTGTTGTTGCAGCGGTTTCCCCGGCCGCTCCGGCGACTCGCGTGGTGGCTGACGCTCCGGGCGATGCCGCGGTGGCGGGAAAAGTACATCGGAACCTTCGTGGTCAGCAGCGTCGCCTCCAGCGGCGTCGACACCACCGCCGCCCTGACCCCGCTCACCAGCTACTTCACCTTCTCCCCGATCCGTCCCGACGGCACCGTCACGCTGCGGCTGATGTTCGACCACCGCGTCACCGACGCCGGCCCCGCCGCCCGCGGCCTGATCGAGATGGAACGTGCGCTCCGCTCCGATATCCTGTCCGAGTTGCGGGCGATGACCGCCTCTCGAACCTGATCCTTTCGCGAACTCTCCCCATGCCCACGACCGAAGAACTCGATGCCCAGGAAACCCAGATCCGGCTCGGCGGCGGGGCCAAGGCGATCGACCGCCAGCACGAGAAGAACCGGCTCACCGCCAGGGAACGGATCGCGAAGCTGGTCGACCAGGAGACGGACTTCTTCGAGCTCGGACTGTGGGCCGGGTTCGGGATGTACGCCGAGTGGGGCGGGGCCCCGTCGGCGGGCGTCGTCACGGGAATCGGGACCGTCGAGGGCCGGCGGGTGATGGTGATCGCGAACGACGCCACTGTGAAGGCGGGTGCGTTCTTCCCGATGACGTGCAAGAAGGTGCTGCGGGCCCAGCGGATCGCCCATGAGAATCGGCTGCCGCTGGTCTACCTCGTCGATTCCGCCGGCGTGTTCCTGCCGCTGCAAGACGAGGTTTTCCCGGACGAGGACGACTTCGGGCGGATCTTCCGCAACAACGCGGTCATCTCGGCGGACGGAATCCCGCAATTCGCGGCGATCATGGGCAACTGCGTCGCCGGCGGCGGGTACTTGCCCGTTCTCTGCGACAAGCTCCTCATGACCGAGGGAAGCGGGCTCTACCTCGCCGGCCCGGCACTCGTCAAGGCGGCGATCGGCCAGGTCGTCGATTCGGAAACCCTCGGCGGCGCGAAGATGCACATGGAAGTCAGCGGAACCATCGACTTCCGCGAACCCAACGACGACGCCTGCCTGGAACGGTTGCGGCGATTGGTCGGGGTACTTCCTGCGGACAAGCCCGAAGCCGGAAATCAATTTCACCCCGGCTCGCCAATCCCCGCCGCGTATGAGCCCTTCACCGGCACCGCGGAGTACGACATCCGCGACCTGCTGACACTTCTGCTCGACAAGGAAATCCCGTTCGACGAGTACAAGGCGGACTACGGCCAATCGCTCGTTTGCGGGTACGGGCGGCTCGGGGGGCAGCCGGTCGGGATCGTCGCGAACCAGCGGAAACGGGGCAAACCCGCTGCCGGGCCGATGCAGTTCGGCGGCGTGATTTACGTCGATTCCGCGGAAAAAGCCGCACGATTCGTCATGGACTGCAACCAGACCCGGGTGCCAATCCTGTTCCTGCAGAACGTCAACGGCTTCATGGTCGGGAAAGATTCGGAACAGCACGGGATCATCCGGGCGGGGGCGAAGCTCGTCAACGCGATCAGCAACAGCGTCGTCCCGAAGCTAACGCTGATCACGGGCGGCTCCTTCGGCGCGGGGAACTACGCCCTCTGCGGCAAGGCGTTCGACCCGCGGCTGATCCTGGCGTGGCCCGGGGCGAAGTACGCCGTCATGGGCGGCGATCAGGCGGCGAGCACGCTACTCGACGTGCAATTGGCGGCGTTGAAGCGGGCGGGGAAGGAACCGGACGCCGAGGAGCTGACGGCGTTGCGGGACAAGGTCAAGGCGAGCTACGATGAGAAGACGGACATCCGCTATGCGGCGGCCCGGTTGTGGGTCGATGCGATCATTCGGCCGGAAAACACGCGAACCGCGTTGCTGACGGCCCTCGCCGTCGCCACGCGGTTCGATTCGGGGAAGCCCTTCCAGACCGGCGTATTCCAGGTCTGAGGAAGTCTCTCTTCCCAAACTGGAGGTTTCCGCCCGCCCCAAGCACTTGAAACGTTGGAACTCTGGAACTTGAAACTTCCGATCACCGCTTCGAGAACTGGGTCCCACGGCGGGCACCGCGGAGGCCGTACTTCTTCCGTTCCTTCATGCGGCTGTCGCGGGTCAGGAACTTGCCGACGCGGAGCTTCTGGATCATCCCGGTTGCGACTTCGTCCATCGCCGGGGCGGCGACGCCATCGGCCCCGGCGGTGCCTGCGGGCTTGGCGGGGGCCTTGTAGCTGCGGATCATCGTGACGTGGTTCCGCGTCACCTTCCGTTGCTCGGTGGAGGGTGAGAACATGGTCTTGATCGCGCGGGCGACGCCTTGCTTGATGGCGTCAGCCTGACCGGTGATTCCGCCACCGTGGACGCGGACGACGATGTCGACCCGGCTCAGCAGGTCGGTCGCGAGGACGGGGCCGAGGACGGAAGCGCGGTCCTTTTCCTCGGTGAAGTAGTGGTCGAGCGGCCGTTCGTTGATCGCGATCTGGCCCTTCCCCTCGGAAAGACGGACCCGAGCGACGGCCGTCTTTCGCCGACCGGTCCCGAGGTAGTAGGTCTTGGGCTCTTTCTTGTCAGCCATGATCCGTCGTCTCCGGAATGCGAAAGCGGTGTGCGGTTCGAACAACGGCGGTTAGAGCGTCACCTTGTACTCGATCGGCTGTTGGGCCTGGTGGTCGTGCTTCGACCCGGCGTAGATCTTGACCTTGCCGAGTTGTTTGTAGCCGAGCGGACCGCGGGGAATCATCCGCTTGACCGCCAGTCGGAGGATTTCCTCCGGTTTGCGGGCGAGCATCTCCTTCGCGGGGATGATCTTCTGACCGCCGGCGTAGTGGGAATAGGTCTGATATTCTTTCTGGTTCCACTTGTCGCCGGTGAACTCGATCTTTTCGACGTTGAGGACGATGACGAAGTCGCCGGTGTCGGCGTGGGGGGTGTAGTCCGGCTTGTGTTTGCCGCGAACGATGTTGGCGATGAGCACCGCCAGCCGGCCGACGACCTGGTTGGTCGCGTCGATCACGTACCACTTCGGTTTGATCGTTTCCGGTTTCGCCATGAACGTCGACATCGGCCGATCCTGCATTTCTGGGGGGGAATCCGGCTTTGGGGAAGCTCGGATTCACCAATTGGAACCACCCCCACTACGGGAAGCGGGTCAATTTTGTAAGATTCTCATCGTAAAACCGCGCACCGAATCGTCAAGGGCGGGTCGGCCGAAAGTTCCGCTCTGTTCCTGCGAACCACATAACAGAGGGCTGTCTCCTTACCCTCCGGAGGCCGAACATGAGCACGACTTTGAACCCACCCGTGATCGACAGCGTCAACAATCCCCGTCACCCGTTCGGCCTGCCCCTGGGGACGATCCGGGGGACGATGTCGCTTCTGATCTGCACCTTTTTCTGGGCGGCTCTCCTGTGGCCGGAACCGTCGCCGCCGAAACCGTTGCTGGCACACTACTTCATGCTGGCCCTCGTGTTGCTCGTCTTCTCGCCGTACTCGAAGACCGGTGCGAGTGACGACGATGGGCCCCGGTTTGTCCCCCGCCTGATGCGGTTCCTCGCCATCGGGGGAAGCCTGGCCGTCATCGGATTCGTCGCGGTGCAGCACCCGGAACGCTTGAACGCCCGATTAACCCCGGACCCGGACGAGGTGAAACAGTGGTGGGGCGTCTTCCTGGCGACCGTCGCCTGCGGTTTCTCGGCCGGGAACGTGTTGCGGCTTTTGCTCGGCCGGGAAAATCCGGTGTTCCAGACGCTGCGGGCCTGGCTCTCCGTCGTCGCCCTCCTCATGATGGGCGCGGAGCTCGTGATGTGGGTCTCGTTCTCGACCGCCAGCAACAAGCAGGACGAGTTTCTGAGATTCTGGCAAGCCTTCGAGTTGGCCTTTGTGTCCAGCTACTTCGGAACCCGGGCGTGAGATCGGACCTCAATTGGGAGTTTCAAGTTCCAGAGGTTCAAATGGAACTTGAAACTCTGAAACTTGAACCTCTGGAAAACTGGGACTCCCAATTCGCCGGCTTACCCTGGATTCCGCACCAGGTGGCCGGCCCGTTCGCCGTAGGTGGCGGTCAGATTCGCCGGGGTGAAGATCTGCGACACCGGCCCGCTCGCGATCTTGCGGATGTTCAACAGTGTCACCCAGTCGAAGTACTCCGCTACCGTCGCCAGGTCGTGGTGGACCACCAGCACGGTTCGGCCCTGGGTGCGAAGTTCCCGCAGAATCTCGACGATTGTCCGCTCCGTGACGGCGTCGACGCCCTGGAACGGCTCGTCCATGAGGTAGACGGGGGCCTCTTGGACGAGGGCCCGGGCGAGGAAGACGCGTTGCTGCTGGCCGCCGGAAAGCTGGCTGATCTGGCGGGAAGCGAGGTCCGTCAGCCCGACTTTTTCCAGGGCATCGCGGGTGAGTTCCCGCTCGTGGGAGCCCGGTCGGCGGAACCACCCGAGCCGGCCGTAGGTTCCCATCAGGACGACGTCGAACACGGTGGTGGGAAAGTCCCAGTCGACGGTGCCGCGTTGCGGGACGTAGCCGACGGACCGCTTGTTGGCCTGGTAGGGCTGTCCGTGGATCAGCACATCCCCCGAGACCGGCCGCACCAACCCGAGCATCGCCTTGATCAGCGTCGTTTTCCCCGCCCCGTTCGGCCCCACGATCGCCATCAGCACCCCACCCGGCACCGTCAGGTCGACATCCCAGAGGACGGGTTTCTCGTGGTACGCCACGGTCAGGTCGTGGACATCGATCGCCGGAAGAGTTGTGGGGTGGGGGGGTGGTGAGGTGGTGGGGTTCTGAGGTGGTGGGGTGGTGGCCCCAGAGAGGTCGGTCGGGTAAGATTCGACTCCGTTGGCCACTCGGCTTCGGGACGACGTCATGGCAGCTCGCGTCGATCGGATTGGCAAATTCGCGGTTCTCGGCACCCTCGGGGCCGGGGCGCACAGCAGCATTCTACACGTTCGCCGAGAAGCCGACGGCAAGGAGTACGCCCTCAAGGTCGTGCCGATCGAGGAGGAAGAAGACAAGAAATACCTCGACCAGGCGAAGCTCGAGCACCGCGTCGGGCACATGCTCGACCACCCGAGCCTGGTCAAGGTGCACTGCCTGGAAACGGAATCGGACTGGCTCTTCCGGGTCAAGAAGGCGAAGCTCCTGATCGAGTACGTGCCAGGGGAAACGCTCGACAAGGCGAAGCTTCTCAACATGGCGAAATCGCTGCGGGTGATGGAAAAGATCGCGGCGGGGCTGGTGCACATGCACAAACAGGGGATCTACCACGCGGACCTGAAGCCGAACAACATCATGCTCGGCCGCGGAACGCAGGTGAAAATCCTGGATTTCGGGCTCGCCCGGGTGAAGGGGGATCCGCCGAAAGATCGGGTGCAGGGAACGCCGGAATACATGGCTCCGGAAACGGCGAGTCACAAACTCGTCAACGAGCGGACGGACATCTACAACTTCGGCGCGACGATGTACCGGATCGTGACGCTGCGTCTGCCACCGATGGCGGTTCCGGACGGATCCGGATTGCCGGTGAATTCCAAGGTTCTCGCGAGCCAGTTGAAGCCGGTGAACGAGTTGAACCCGATGGCGCCGGCGGAACTCGCGGACCTGATCCACCGGTGCCTCCGCTTCAACGCCACCAAGCGGCCCGAGCGGATGAGCGAAGTGCAGGGAATCCTGGACCGACTCGCCGACGAGGCGGCCGCGAAACTCGACGACCCCATGTCGATCGAGGACTGACCCGTGTCGCTGCCCAGCGTCGAGCACTTCCTGCCCTTCCGCGTTTCTGAGCTGGTCGACTGGCTTTGCACCGACCAGGACCAAACCACCGCGACCGAATTTCGAAGCTTCGCCAGGGCAGTCGGGCGGGCCGTCCACGCGAGCTACTTCGCGGAATTACAGGAAATCAAGAACGATTACGCCCCGTTCGACCCGGATGCCGACACGAGAAATCTGCACCAGTTCTCCCCGGAAGAACGGGCTCGGCTCCTCGATCGGTTGTTCGCGAACATCCAGTTTCTGCTCGAACGGGCGAACTACATCCGCCTCGACCGGGCCGCCATCGAGAAAGAGATGGCCGGCGCCAGCGACTGGGGCGTGGACATGAACGTTTGCTGGGACGCGTTCGAGCGCATCGACGTGTACGTTCGCGGCATCGGCATGGGGACCCGGACACGCGCCCAGCGCTGGCGGCCCTGGCGCACGGAATCGGTGGAGGTTCCCACGTTCCGCCGGGTCGTCCTCGCCTTCAAGCAAGCCCCACACCCGTCGCTGGGCCCGGATCCGGACGTCAAACATGTTCTGCTCAAATCCTTCAAGGACATCCCGAGGATGGACATCGAGATGCTCCTCCCCGGAACGGGTTTGAAGATGCCCTGGAAGACGCGGCTCAAGCTCGGCGGGTCCGGCGTCGGCTCGATCGGGTACGTCGCCTGGAAGTTCGGGGGAACCACCGCCAAGACGGTCACCGCCGTCGCCTCCGGGACGACGAGCATGATCGGGTTGATGACTCTCTACACCCCGCTCACGATGCTCCTCGGCTACAGCTACTCAACGTATTCCGGATACCAGACCGCCCGGCAGACCTACAACCTCCAGCTTGTCCGCAGTCTGTATTACCAGAACCTCGACAGCAGCATCGGCGTACTGCTTCGGATGACCGACGAGGCGGAGGAGCAGGACACACGGGAGATTCTGCTCGCCTTCACATTCCTGTCCCGGTTCGCCGGCTCCGAGGGGATGACCCAGGCCGATCTCGACCAGAAAATCGAGAAAGCTCTGACGGAGTGGACAGGCTTGTCCCTCGATTTCGAGGTCGACGATGCGCTCCGGACCCTGCTCCGCTTCGGACTGGTCCGCGAAACCGACGGACGCTACACCGCGATTCCGATTTCCGAGGCGATGACTCGCCTTTGCAAACCCCCGAGTACCGAGGCCGACCCGTGACCGCGAACCGCTGGATTTCCGACCGTTCCCGGCAGATCGAGGCGTCGGGGATCCGCAAGATCTTCGAACTTGGAAAGACGCTGACCAACCCGGTCAACCTGAGCATCGGCCAGCCGCACTTTCCGGTGCCGGAATCGATTCGCGAGGCGGCCAAGGCGGCGATCGACGCGGGGGCCAACGGCTACACCGTCACCCAGGGAATTCCCGAGCTTCGCGAGCGGATTGTCGCCGAGCTCGGCGCCCGGTTCCCCGGCCAGGATCGCGCCGTCCTCGTGACTTCCGGCACCAGCGGGGCCCTGCACCTCGCCATGCTCGCCGTCATCAACCCTGGCGACGAGGTGATCGTCCCGGACCCGTACTTCGTGAGCTACCCCCACCTCGTCACGATGGCCGGCGGGAAGGCGGTCACCGTCGACACCTACCCGGATTTCCGCATCGACGCCGGGCGGATCGCCGCCGCCATCACCGACCGCACGAAGCTCGTGCTCTTGTGCAGCCCCGGCAACCCGACCGGTACCGTTGTCGAACCCGACGCGATGCGGGAGATCGCCGAACTCTGCCGGAACCGGGGAATCCTGCTGCTTTCCGACGAGATTTACCGGGCGTTCCACTACGACGCCCCACCCCGCTCGCCGGCCGAGTTCGACCCGGATGTGCTGGTCGTCGAGGGGTTCGGCAAAACCTACGGCGTCACCGGCTGGCGGCTCGGCTTCGCCCACGGTCCCCGCGCCGTCATCGACGAGATGGCGAAGCTCCAGCAGTTTACGTTCGTGTGTGCCCCCAGCGCATTCCAGGCCGCCACGCTCGCGGCGATGGACTGCGACATCTGCGGCATCGTTGACGACTACCGGCGGAAGCGGGACATGGTCGTGGCCGGGCTGCGGGATCGCTTCGAGTTCGCCACCCCCGGCGGAGCGTTCTACGTCTTCCCCAAATCCCCCCGCGGGACCGGCACCGAGTTCGTGACCGCAGCCATTCGCGAGAACCTACTTGTGATTCCGGGCATCACCTTCTCCAGACGCGACAGCCACTTTCGAATCAGCTACGCCGCCCCGGACGAGACCCTCTCCCGGGGAATCGAGATCCTCAACCGGCTCGCAAAGGGGTGATTGCAGGCACAATATTGGAGGATCACACGGATCTCGTTTCAAGCCTGGGCATTTGCGGAAAGGACGCGGCCGCTCCCCGGGGCTGGTCTGATTCGCGGAAGTGTGGCTCGGAGGGAGTCTCTCATCTCGTCGCCATCGGAGGCCCGGGAAGATCTCCGGGACCTCCAACGTCGGCGGCGAGAAATCACGTCGCGATCCGCTTCTTCGGGCCGTCGAGGTGCTCGGGGAAGCGGTATTTCAGGGCTTGCAGGAAGTCGATCATGTCGGCGAGGTCGCGGACGTGGATCGGCGTGCCCCCCTGACCGGCCCCCTGCGTGAGGTACGCCACTTCCTGGACGCTGCACCAGTCGATCGCGGCGCGGATGGCACCGTGGATTTCGTCGAGCCGCTCGACCGGATCCGCGGAGGCGTGCTTCCCGACCAGCCCGAGGAAGCTGGCGGCTCCGGTCCAGTCACGGGGTTCCTCGGGGTTGTCCTGCCAGCGGCGGAACTCGGTGCGGTTCACATAGGAGGTGGCGGCCTCGTACAGTTCCTTGACGGTGACGGGTTTCTTCGAGGGTTTCGGGGAACCCGTCTTGAGCCGGGTCGCCGCACTCCGCCCGAGTTGCGTCATCCGGTAGAAGTTCGGCCGCACCTTCTCCAGGAACTTCAACTGGACCGGACTGCTCGCTTTTTGGCCCATGATCTCCGACATGACCCGTTTGTGGTCGGGGTAGGACTGCTGGTAGCCGCGAAGCCCGAACCGGAATCGGTCCCGGGACCAGGTGGCCACTGTCAGATCCCATTCGGAGAACTCGTGTCGGCCGGCGCTCGTCAGGTCATCCGCCGCCAGGAGAATTATTTGGGCGGCAGTCAGCTTCTGTTCCGCAAGAATCATTTTGGCAGGCCCTTCGCCCCGCCGGCATCACCCATCCTTAGCGCGGCCGCGAGTCGTGCAAGTGAGGGCCCCCCGCAACACCCGCGGGGGGCTGGTTATCGTCTCGTCCCGGTCACGGTCTGAAACCGACCCCTATCTTTCCCGCAGACAGCCCCCGAGCGGAAGTCGTACCCAGGGAAAAACCCGCAATAACTGACCCGCCCAGGAGGAAATCTTCCGGACGTGCGAGCTGAGACAGTGGAAACCTGTCAGCTCAGAACCGAACCCCACCCAGAAACCGCAGTTTCACTCGATTTTCCCGGGCCATTTCGCGCTCCTTCTCATACTGCGTGTTCAACAGCCGCTCCGCGAATCCACCCACCAACAACCGCCTTCCCGGACCCCATGCTGACCTCCGAGCTCATCAACCAGGTCCTGACCACGATCCCGAATCGCACCGTCGGGCTGCTCGGCGACCTCTTCCTCGACCGCTACCTCGACATCGACCCGGCCCGCGACGAGCCGAGCGTCGAGACGGGGAAGGTCGCCTACCAGGTGACCCGGGTTCGCGGCTACCCCGGGGCGCTCGGCACCGTCATGAACAACCTCGCCGCCCTCGGCGTCGGCCGCATCTACCCCATCTCCATCGTCGGCGACGACGGCGAGGGGTACGAACTGATGCAAGCCCTCCGCCGAATGCCCAGCGTCGAACTCGGCGGCATCGTCACCACCCCTGAACGCCGAACCCCGACCTACACCAAGCCGATGTACGGCACCGAGGAATTGAACCGACTCGACATCAAGAACCGCACCCCGACCCCGAAAACGCTGGAAGATTCCGTCCTGGAATTCCTCGACGAGGCGTGGCCGCAACTCGATGCGCTGATCGTCCTCGATCAGGTCAGCGAGGAGGACTGCGGCGTCGTGACGGTGCGGGTGCGAGAGCGGCTCGCGGAGCTGGGAGCGGAGTGGCCGGAGAAGTTCGTGCTGGCGGATAGCCGGGACCAGATTGGGAAGTTTCGGAACGTGTGCATCAAGCCGAATAAGGTCGAGGCCGAGCAGATGTTTCCGACATTTGAGCCACATGCTTTCGACATCGGGCTCAAATTGGCGGTTCGACAATTCCGTGCCATCTTCTGCACTCGCGGTGAAGAAGGTATTCGATTGGCGCTGCCTGAGAACACATCCGATCGGATTCACCGGATTCCGACATTCCCCGTCACCGGGCCGATCGACATTTGCGGGGCCGGCGACAGCACCAGTGCGGGGATCACGTCCGCGATGGTCGCAGGGTTCACGCACGAACAGGCGGCGGCGTTCGGGAACCTCGTCGCGTCGATCACGATCCAGCAACTCGGCACGACCGGAACCGCGTCGCCGGAACAGGTCCGCAAGCGGTGGAAGGAAGTCAGCGGATTGGCCGGGGCGTGATTGTCACTTCTTCGGAGGTTCCGGGGCGAGATCCTTCACGAAGACGTTGCGAAACTCGATCCGCCCGCCGTGGACTTGCAGTCCCAGCACGCCCCGGGTCTGCTTCAACCCGCGGAACTGGTCCTTTTCCTTGTCCTTCTCCTTCTCCTTGAGCCCCGCCTCGATCTTGGCCAGGTCGACGTTCTGGATCACCTTTCCGTTCTGCTCCATGACGAGCGATTTCCCCTTCGCGGTGATCCGAACCGTGTTCCATTCGCCGACACGGCGGTGAGATTTCTCGAGGGGTTTGGCGAAGCTGACGAGGGCGCCGGTGCGGTCGAACTCGCCGGCGGGGTAGCCGTGGGTTTCCTCGAAATTCGCATCGTCGACGAGGTTGAACTCGAGGCCATCGAACGGCGGCCAACCGTGGCGTTTGGTGCGGAAACTGATCCCGGCATCGCCGCCCAGAGAGGTCCAACGGTATTCGAGGCGAAGCTCGAAGTCGGCGTACTCCGCCTCGCTGGTGAGCCAGGAGTAGTGGTTGGGTTCGAACGAGGAGCCCACGATCAGACCGTGGTCGGCGCACCAAACGTCCTTTTCCTTTGGATCACGCGGCGACCAGCCGGCGAGGTCGGTGCCGTTGAAGAGCGGCGTATACCCGGCTGGCGGTTTCGCAGGTTTGAACTCGGGTTCGGGATCGCGGAGCCTCGACCAGTTCCACACGCGAACCGTGTGCTCGCTGGCGGTGACGAGGGTTTTGCCGTCGGGGCTGAAAGCGAGATGGCGAACCGGTCGGTCGTCGATGAGGAATTCCTTGCTGGGCCCACGCCGATCGAGCGGGTAGATCCCAACCCAACCATCGTTCCAGCCGACGAGAATCGACCCGCCGTCGGGTGTGAATCGGGCCGTCGACACGCCCGACCCGGAGAGGCGGTAGATCGGTTCCTTCTTTTTCTCCGCGAGCAGGTCGTAAACCATGACGTCGCCGGTCAGGGTGTGGAGAAGGAGCCGACGTTCGTCCGGGCTGAATTCGAGGCCCGAGGTGTCGTGGATGTGCGGATTTGTGAAGATCTCCCGGTCGTTGGCGACATCCCAGATCCTCAAGCCGTGAAACGCTCCAACCGCCAGGCGAGTTCCGGTGCGGGATAAGGCGGTCGTTTTGAGCCACCGGGTGGGAATCTTCACCTCCAGTGGTTCTTTCTTCGACTTGAGAAAGCGGATGCTGATGGGGGTGGTGTTCTCCACGGGCGGCAGTGTGTGGGCCAGGGTCGAACCATCCGAGGAAACCGTGAGGTGCTCGCTTTCCCGGGGCAGGGTGAGGGGCTCGCCGGTTTCCTCGCCGGTTTTCGGGTCGAAGAAGCGAATTTTGTGACCTCGCAGCAGGGCCAGGCGGTCGCCGACGGCACCGATCCACCTTCCGTTGGAGTTGGAATCGTCAAATTTTGGGGATTTCCACGGAGTCAGCCCGACCCCGACGTTTCGCGCCAGAATCGGGGATGCGGCACCGACGGCAAGGAGATCGGAGCCGGCGGGCCAGGACAGTTTCGAAACCTGCCGGGGCTGGACGTTCCAGATCGCAAACGGCGTCACCAACGGCGGATTCTTGCGAAGGTCGGCGCGCTTCCAGTAGTCCTCGGCCGACATCCGGTTGATGGTCTTCAACGCCATCCCACGCAGCGGCGAGTCGTGGTCGGGCGGTGGGTCGATCGCGATGTCCGCGAGCGGGCATTTCGACAGCGGGGCGACGTCGGCGACTTTGGGCCCGAGCCGCACTGTTTCCAGCGGAGATTCTCCCAGCGGTTCGACTTTCTCCAGCATCGTGTTGGAGGCATCGAACGACTTCAGTTGCAGCCCCCGGAGCGGTTCGAGGTTCGTCACCCATCGGCAGCCGCTGAGGTTGAGAACCCGGAGCGTCTTCATCGAACGCAACGGAGTCAGGTTCTCGACGTTCGCGTCCCGGATTTCGAGGGTTTCCAGCGGCATCTGCGCGATCGGCGAAAGATCCGCGATCGGGTTGCCGTGGATCGTGAGCTGGCTCAGCGGCAGGCCGGTCAGCGGGGAAAGATCCGCAAGCATCCCCGGCGAGGGGCCCTGGGAATACAGACGAAGTTGAGTCAGATGCGGGAGGGCCCGAATCGGCGTGATGTCGGTGACGAAATCCGTGCAGACGCTGACCCGGGTGATCCGCGACTCGGCGGAGGGAAAATCGAGCGAGGAGGCGAACTTCGGGTTGCGACGGCGGATTTCGTCTGCGACGGTCTTGGCCTGATCCGCGGGCGGAAGATTCTTGACCTTCTCCACAAACGCCGGATCGAGCAACGCGAACCGGGATCGTGGGACGACTTTCTGCGTTGACGGAGTCTGGTTCGGCGGCGTCGGCGTGGTCTGGGCGGTGCTCGGTGGTGAGGGTCCGAAGATTTCGGCGATGGCCAGCCCGGTCAGGAAGACCGCGCAGATTCCGGTCAGGGCGGCAACGGCGTACTTCCAGAGCGGCCGGGATGCCTTTCCCGATCCGGTCGCCTGGGTCGGCGGACTGACCCAAGGGGGGTGTTCCGCCGCCGCCGTCGCGAGCCCGGACCAGGTGCTCCCGGACTTGAGAGGTTCCCCAGACTCCGGACGGGCAACGGGCTCCGCCGGAACTGGCACGGCAGCAGGGAGTGGGGGGCCGCCACCCAGGGGAGGTGCGACCGCGGCAGGAAGAGGTGGCCCGGGAACCGCGAATTGACCCGCATCCACGCCAGGGAGACTGACGGGGACCGGAACGTAGACGATCGCGGGTTCCCCGGTTGGGGAAGCGGGGCTCAGCTCGGCCTGGATCCGGGTCAGGGCGCTCTCGATTTCGCCGGCCGATTGCGGCCGTGCATCGGCGTCTTTCGCGAGCAATCGCAGGATCAGCGTGTCGAGGGATGCGGGAATGTACGGCTTGATCTGCCGGGGCGGAATGGGGTTGCGGCTCATGACGCCGGCGAGCACGTCGAACATGTTCCCGCCCGTGAATGGCGGTCGACCCACGACGAGTTCGTAGGCCACTGCCCCGAGGCTGAACAAGTCCGTCCGGTGGTCGAGGTTGGTTCCGCGGGCCTGTTCCGGTGACATGTACGCCGGGGTCCCGATCAGGCCGATTGTTCCGCTCTGGGCACCGCTGATGTCCGGAACCCGTGCGAGCCCAAAATCGAGCAGTTTTACTCTTCCCGATGGAGCTTCGAGCCAGATGTTGTCCGGCTTTACGTCCCGGTGGATGACGCCGTTGCGGTGGGCCGTTGCCAGGCCCGATGCGACCTCCCGAAGAATTTTCACGACCTGCGGCAGCGGCGGGGTCGGATGGGTTCGCAGGTGGACCTCCAGCGATTCCCCTTCGAGGTGCTCCATCGCGATGAACGGAGTGCCACTCGCTTCCCCGACCTGGTAGATGACGACGACGTTGTCGTGGTGGAGTGCCCCGGCTGCCCGGGCTTCCTTGAGGAAGCGTTCCCGTGCCGATCGGGAGCTGGCGTACTTCGGAAGCATCGTCTTGAGGGCGACTTTCCGGCGGATTTGCGTGTCGATCCCGAGGTAGACGATCCCCATTCCCCCCTTGCCAAGCACCTGGACGACGCGGTACTGGCCGAGCGCGCCGAGGTCGCCGGGTTCAATGGGACGTTCAAGTCGGGGGCCTGGTGGGGAATCCACCGGCTCAGCGAGAGGGGCTTCCGAAGGTGGGGCAGCGGGAGTCGTCCCCGCCGTGTTTTCGAGTCCGTTGGGCATTACGGTACCCTACCAGAAGCCGGGCGAGGGCGGCTTCTGTCGACAGCATAGCCTAGCTCGGCGCGGAAGGCTACCGTCTACCTCCTTGATTCCGGTCAATTCGCCGCCGACAATCCAGCTCCGCCCCGCCTCTTCCCGGACTCCAGGAGCCCACGATGTTTCGCCTCGGAATTCTCCCCCTGATTGGAGCGATTTTCGTGCCCCTCGCCGCCGCCGCCGACGCGGAGAAGTTCCCGCCTCCGGAGAAACTTCCTGCCAACCCGGAGCTTCCCAACCCGCTGATCGCACTGGACGGCACGAAAATCACGACGAAGGAAGCCTGGGAAGCGAAACGGCGACCGGAACTTCGCGAACTCTTCCAGCACTACATGTACGGCCGACGCCCCGCGGAACCGGACAAGATCACCAGCAAGGTCCTCTTCGAGGACACCAAAGCGTTCGGGGGAAAAGGAACTCTCCGGGAAGTCGAGATCACCTTCGGGCCGGAATCGTACCCGAAAATGCACCTCCTGCTGGCATTTCCAAACGACCGCAAAACCCCGGTGGCGTGTTTCGTCGGGCCGAATTTCAACGGAAATCACACCATCCTGGCGGACGAGCGGATCCAGATTCCGACCCAGTGGACGTACGCGAACAAGCCGGGCGTGAAGGACAACAAGGCGACCGCCGAGGGACGCGGGAAACTGCCCCAGGTCTGGCCCCTCGAAACGATCATCGGCAAGGGCTACGCCGTCGCGACGTTCTACAACGGCGACATCCAGCCCGACCGGCCGACCATCCGGGAGGGGATGCGAGCAACTCTTCCCGCGGCCGTCGGCGAGGCTCCGGGCGACGAGACCGCGACCGTGATGTGGTGGGCGTGGGGCGTCAGCCGGGCCATCGACTATCTGATGACGGAGAAGGGCATCGATCCGAAGCGAATCGCCGCCGTGGGCCACTCCCGGCTTGGGAAAACGGTGCTGCTCGCGACCGCTTTCGATGACCGCATAGCCCTGGCGATTCCCCACCAGGCGGGGTGCGGGGGCACCGGGCCGAGCCGACACGCCGACCCGAAAGCGGAGTCGGTGAAGCGGATCAACACCAGCTTCCCGCACTGGTTTTGCGGCAACTTCAAGAAATTCAACGACGCGACGGACAAGCTTCCGTTCGACCAGAACTGCCTGGTCGCGTTGTGCGCCCCGCGACCGGTGCTGATGACGAACGCCGCGGATGACCTGTGGGCCAACCCGACCGGCCAGTTCGCGGTGCTCAAGGCTGCCACCCCCGCCTACGAGCTCCTCGGAACGGAAGGCTTGAAGGCCGACCGTGTCCCCGCCCCCGGCGACAAGCTCATCGACAGCCGGCTCGGCTACTGGATCCGCCCGGGAAAGCACGAAATGAACCCCGACGACTGGGGCATCTGGTTCCAGTTCGCGGACAAGTGGCTGAAGTGATTACCCGCCAAAAACGCTCGAACCCCGGCGATCGCTCGGATTCCGGGGGTTCGCGTCGCGGATTCTCAAAGCATCTCAGCGGTTCGGCTCGTACATGAAGTAGTCCCGCGGCGAGCGGATGTACGGGTTGAAGGGGAACACCAGCGTGCCCGGCGTCGGCTCTGGCGGGGCGACGGCGCACTTGCCGCACTTTCCACCGCAATCGTCTTTCTTCCAGAACATCAGTTTTTTCAGGAACGGGTGGGGGCCGTAGACATCGCCGCCGGCCGGGGGTGCCGGGACGAGGTACGGGGGTTGCGGACCGGCTGCCTGAGATTCGCCGGCAAACGCCGCGACGCAGACGGCCGCCGCTGCCGCGATCAAAATTCGGTTCATGTCGTGTCCCTCGCGGGTCGTTTCGGTGGCCCCGGGGAACGCGCCCGGCGACCGGACCGACACGGACTCGGGTCGTCCCTGACCGTGTCCGACTCGTCTGGCCTAGAATCGACACCCAAGACGCCTTCCCCGCGAGGATTCCTTCCCCCGGGCCAATCCGCCCACCAAGACCGCGCCGCACCAGCCCTCCCACCCGCAAGACCCCGACACGCTGCAAAACCCGCCCCAGAAAGGTGCGCAGATCCACGAGAGCCGCGACTGCAAAGGAGCGGCATCTACCTCTGTGGAGCGACTGCTGGAATGTCGCGATTGCTGCTCGAAACGCTGTGATTTGTCCCCGGAAGCGGCCGCTCCTTCGCAGTCGCGGCTCTCGATACACCAGAAGAGGAGACGGGTTCAGTGACGATTCCGAAATACGAATCTCCCCGGTCTATCACTTCTCCGGTTTCGGCTCAAACGTCTCGTATTTGATGTGAGTCCGGTTCCAGGTGTACGTCATGTGCAGCAACCCATCCGATCCCTCGATGATCGCAGGGTAGGAGAACTCGCCTTTCTCGGATTCCAGATCCTTGACCTTGCTCCAGGTCTTGCCGTCGTCGGTGGAGCGGCCGAGCCGGAGCGGGGTGCGGACGAGCGGGAGGGGGTTGTAGAGCATGTACAGTGCCCCGGCCCGGGTGCGGACGGCGTCGATGCCGCTACTCGGGTTGGGAACCTCGGTCCGTTCCGCGGCGGAGAACGTTTTACCGCCATCGCTGGATTCGGATCGGCAGATCAGCATCGGATCCCGCGACCGCATCAGGGCGACGATTTTCCCCTCTTTTCCCGGCACCAGCGTGGGCTGGATCTGGCCGTACGGCTTATCCGCGACGCCGAACGCGTTCGAGCGGGTCCAGGTTTGGCCGTCGTCCGTCGAGCGATCGACGTAGGGGCTCCAACAGCGGAAACTTTCGACGGAAGTTGGGGCGAGAATCGTTCCGTCGCCAAGCTGGATCGGCTTCGCCCGCACCGGTCCGTAGAACCCGGCCGGGAGCATCTCCGGTTTCGACCAGGTTTTCCCGTCGTCGGTGGAATTCCGGACGTATCCGGTCCAGTTTTCCGGCTTCGGGCCGGCCTTGTACCACAGCCGCAAGGTTCCCTTCGCAGTCTTGAACAGAATCGGGTTCCAGCAGGGATACCCGGGCTCGGAGCCGACGACCTCCGGTTCCGACCAGGTTTTTCCGTCGAATCGGCTGAGCCAAATCTGGACGTCCTTCGCCCCCTCGGCCTTGCCCGCGAACCACGCGGCGAGGAATCGGCCGGGTCGAGCCTCGACAATCGTGGAGGCGTGGCAGGATGGGAACGGGGCTTTATCGAAGATCAGCATGGGCGTCTCCGGGCAACGGGTGACGCCCAGTGTACGCGAGCGGAATCGGGAGTGTCCGGAAATTTGGCGAGGTGTGGGGCGTCGGCTGCGGCGGGAGAAGAAGAACTGCGGCCGGGGCGGGAGAGATTGCCCCGACCGCAGGGAAAGTCAGGGTGTCGACCGCACGAATTCCGGTGCTGGCTTCGCCGCGGGCTCTCCGACAGGTTGCTTCAAGGCGACCGGTTCCGGTGACGCGGATTTCGCCGTCGCCCCCGTCATGAGCATCACGTCCCAAGCGGCAATGCCGATGGTCATGGAGCAGGCCACGATCATGGAGAACCACCGCCGCAAACAGCCTGGACTGCTCGCGCGGGTCGGCTTGGCGGCGGACTTCGGATCGAGTTTCACCTCTCCCGAGGACTCGGGTGCCGGGCCGGTCGGGAGTTGCAAGGACTCCGTGGATTTGGTCGTCTTGAAGGGGTTCGCTACCTGCGGAGCGCCGGGGATCGGAACCGGCTGGGCCGCGTACGCCACCGAAGCCGGCAGCGCCGGGGCATCGAAGGCATCGACGGGTGCGGGAGGTTTGGGGGTTCCCAGGTTCGATTTTCCAAGCGGAACCGTCGGAACCGGGGTCGGCACCGGCGGCGCGGGCGGCATCGGCGGAGCCGGCGGCGTCGGTGGTTTCGGCGTGGAAGCCGCCGGGGATCTCGGCCCCTTCGACGGCGTTGGCCACGGATTCGGACCCGGGCTCGTCAGCGGCACCCGACCCGAGGCAGGTGCCTGAGGTGCCGGCGTGTTCCCAAGACGACCCGATCCGGACCCGGACGCGAGACGGGGGCCAACCGTGCGGATCTGGCTGCCCGGTCCCCCCGGGCGTGGCGTCGTCGTCAGGTTGCTGTCCGGCGAGTGGTAGCGGATCGCCGACCCGTTGAGGCTCGACCCGCCCGGGACCCGCCCGACTCGCGACAACCCCATCCCCAGGTTGACCGCCGACCCCGGATTCCCGGACGCACCGCCAACCACCGCGGGAATCTCGTTCTCCGTCGGGGGGTCGACCGGCGTGGCCCACGGATCCAGGGCTTCGAGCAGTTCTTCCGGGGTCTGGTAGCGATCTGCCGGCTTCTTCGCCATCATCTTGGCCAGAATCGCGGTCAGTTCCGGCGGCACGTCCGACCGCACCTCCGAGACAAGCGGAATCGGCTTGGTCTGGTGGGCGATGAGTTTCTGTGCGACCTTCTCGCCGGGGTACGGCGGCTTCGCGGTGAGCAGGAAGTAACCCGTTGCCCCGAGGGAGTAGATGTCGGCCCGGGTGTCGACGCCGCTGCTGTCGACGGCCTGCTCGGGGGCGAGATAGTCGGCGGTGCCGAGCATCTTCACCCCCTGGCCGCGGGTGAGTTCGTTGTCGCCGAGCGTGTCGCGGACGAGCCCGAGGTCGAGGAGCTTGATCACGCCGGACCGGTCGACGAGGAGATTCGCGGGCTTGATGTCGCGGTGGACGAGCCGGTTGGCGTGGATGTAGGCGAGTGCCTGGGCGGCCTGCCAGAGGTAGTGGCCGGCCCGGTTGGGGTCGAGTTGCCCGAACCGCGACACGAGGTCGTGGAGGTTGATCCCCTCGATGTATTCCATGACGATGAAGAGAACGTCTGCGTCCGAGTCAACATCGAACGCCTTGACGAGGTTCGGGTGATCGAGTTGTCCGATCGCCCGGGCTTCGCGCATAAACCGTTCGCGGGCAAACTGATCCGCCGCCATGTCGGGGGGAAGGACCTTGAGGGCTGACCGTCGCCGCATGCTGGTGTGCTCGGCGAGGAAAACCTGGCCCATTCCGCCCATCCCGATGCGCTCCATGAGTTTGTACTTCCCCAGGAAGTACCCGCGGTGCTTCCCGCGGAGGAGCTGCTCGGTCTGGAACGTCGTCAACAACCCGACGGCGGCCAGTTTCTTCGCCAGGTCGCCATGCGTGGAGTTCTGCGCCTCCGGGTGCGTCGTCAAATACGCATCGAGCTTGGCCGGCTCGATGAGTTTGCTCTTTCGGACGAGATCAAGAAGCTCGTCTACACTGGTGGGAGCGGCCATGGGTTTCTCGCGAAGGACGACATCAGCGACCACACCGGGCGACGTGTCTTCATCCAGTTACGTAGTTCGCATCGGACCCGAGTGGGGAAAAATCCGTGAGGAAGTCTGGAAATCTGACACGCTACCCTGTCGGGTTTCCGGACGCGCCCGAGCTCCCGAGCCGGGGGGAAGCCGAAAGACACGAATATCGGCTTGAACCCGAATCCCGTGAAGGCCGACCCGCCGAAGACCCACAAGTAAGCGATTTCCCTGAACCTGCACCAGTCGGTGGTGTCTCTTCCATCAACCTGGGAGGGCAAGCCGACTGGCGACGGCACTCGTCTCGAAAACGAGCGGTGATGAGCCTTGAGGGTTCGACTCCCTCTCCTTCCGCTACACCTCATCGACTCGATTTCCCTGCCGGGCCCAGATTCTGTCTGGTCCCGGCCGGGCGTCGTATGATGGAGCGATGACCGAACACGACTGGCTGACCACCGACGATCCCCTTGCCGCGTTCCGCTTCCTGGCTGGAATGAAGTCCGACCGCGTCTCCCGATGGATGGCTTTCGTCGGCATCCCCACCCACCCCATTCCCGACCGCAAACTTCGGCTCTACCTCTGCAGTTGGTTCCGCCACGTCGCCGATGCCTTTCCCGCCGAGTGGTCCACCGCGACGGCCGATGTCCTGGACACCGCCGAGCGCGTCGCCGACGGAGATGCCCTGCCCGGGGACGTGATATCCGTGGCCCAAAGCTACTGGAACACCGTTTCCGGAACCGACGAGAACCCCTCACCCGTCGACATCACCGAGACCGTCGCCACCGAACGACTCCACAAAATCGCCCGCTGGCGGACGTCGGCCCTGCGACTGGGCGTGCCCGATCTGGAACTGGAAGAGCAGATCCGGATCGTCCTCGGTGCCCGGCAGTCGGACCCCTCCCTCGCGAACCTGGTCCGGTGCATCTTCGAGAACCCCTTCCACCGCCCGGAATTCCGCAATTCCTGGCGAAATTCGACCGTCCTCGGCCTGGCGGAAAAGGTGTACGAGGACCGCACGTTCGGCCATCTGCCCATCCTCGCCGATGCCCTGGAAGAAGGGGGTTGCGAGGAATCCGCCATCCTGGACCACAGTCGTCACCCCGGCCCTCACGGCCGCGGTTGCTGGGTCATCGACCGCATCCTCGGATTGGGGTAGCATCGATCACCCATCGACCGAAGTCAGGCGACCCAGAAGTTCGACGTGGCGAAGGAAGTCCTCGGGCGATCCGGGGTTTCCCGAAACGGCTTCGCACAGAATCGTCCGCTCCTCGGACTCCAGGCGTTCGACTCGTTTCACCATCTCGGGGGTGATCGGGCCGATCCGTTCCGAAACGCGACGAATCAGATCCCGCAGAATCGGATCGTAGATCTCGGAAACAATCCCGACGTGCCAGCGGTCGGGGACTGGCGGCAATGCGGAGAAGACAAGGCGGGAACCGCAATGCGGGCAGGTCGCGTCGCGGACCGGAAATGAGGATGGTTCCACATCGGCTTGATGACCGCACACAGCACAGCGGCTGGGTTCGCCTTCCGGAGTGCGGCTAGAGATCACGTCACCGACCTCGCTCGGGATTCGCCGAGGCAGGAGGTTCGGATGGGCGCTTCGAAATCATCCGAACCTTCCCGGCATTCTACCGCGAAGGTCGGGGATTTGCTTCACGCGGCACGGAACGTTGGCCGTGTGGGGACAGGCTGCCAGCCGTCGTTTCGCCAAACGAGGACCACTTCTTCGTGCCCCCGCCACGCGACGACATACTTCCCGATGACCGAATTCACCGCCCAGCCCTGGTGGCGAAGTTGTTCGAAGTCGGGGCGGATAATGTCAGCTTCTTCGTGATGTTGCGACATCGGATTTCCTCGCAAAGGTCCCGCAAAATGGAGAGGATCCTGAGCAGCGACGGAACTTCGTTCGGAAAGACCGACTCGCGAACTTCACCCCATTCGTGCCCATAACGTGGAGTCGAGCTCCAGCATTGACGACCCCGCGGATCGTGTCGAATGAGACTGAAAAAACGATGCCAGGACCCGCCGACGAAGAAAGTTCCTCCGACTTTGCCCGGCGAAAGCAACACCGTCAGTAACGGTTGGGTACAACCAGATTCTCTGGGTGGTCATCCAATAGCTAACCGCTAATCGCGAGACTCGAATTCGAAACCCTTTGAGTCTAGCGTTTAGCCGTTAGCCCTTTGCTATTGGCCGTAACCTCCCATCGAGCGAGCCCCAGAAAATCTAGTTTTTGTAGGGTGGGTCAAGCCGCTTCGGCGAAGACCCACCGAAGGGTGGCTGATCCCCACACCCAACGGAACTTCAAAGAACCCCTTGAAATCCGAAGCTCCAGAAGGGAATCCCTGGAAACCCGGGAAGATTCGTTGACCCAACTTTCCGTTTTGCGCCTTCGGTGGGTCTTCGTCGCCAAGCCTCCTTGACCCACCCTACAAGAAACAGCGACGCCAGGGATTCGCTGTGAGACTTTGCGTCGCCCTCAGAAAATCTGGTTGCACCCCTCCGTCAGTAACGAGATGCTGTTTCGCGGCGCCGGAAGAAATGTTAGAATCGGAAAACTGCGGACCTCCTCTCTCTCTGCCGCTGATCCGGGGACATCCCATGAATCGCCGCGAGTTCCTGGTTGCGGCCTCGGCCACGGCTGTGGTTCTTCCCTCTCCCGCCAAGGATTCGCCAAAGATGCTTCCGGTGATCGACACACACCAGCACCTGTGGGACCTCAGCAAGCTGCGATTGGCGTGGTTGAAGAAAGGTTCCGACTACGATGCCAGCTTCACGCCGAAGGAATACGCCGCCGCCACCGAGGGGTTGAATGTCGTCAAGGCGGTCTACATGGAGGTCGATGTCGTCCCGGAAGACAAGCAAAAGGAAGCGGATTACATCGTCGGGCTGTGCGAATCGGGGAAAACGCCCACCAGTGCCGGGGTTCTCGGGGGCGTGGTCGCTTCGGAGGGGTTCGCCAAGTACGCGACACAGTTCAAGGGTTCGAAATACATCAAGGGAATCCGGCAGGTCCTCCACGCCGACGGCACCCCCGCCGGGACGTGCCTCAAGCCGGAATTCATCAAGAGCGTGCGATTGCTCGGCGAACTCGGCCTGAGTTTCGACCTCTGCATCCGGGCGAAGGAACTTCCGGACTTTGCCAAGCTCGTCGACGAGTGCCCGGACACACGGTTCATTCTCGACCACTGCGGCAATCCACAGGCGAAGTGGACCAAGGACGAGTGGGACACCTGGCGGAAGAACATGGCGGAAATCGCCAAACGCAAAAACATCGTCTGCAAGGTTTCCGGCTTCGTCGTCAACGGCTGGGAAAAGGGGAAGTGGAAGCCCGACGATCTCGCACCGGCGGTCAACGGCACGATCGATGCATTCGGCTGGGATCGTGTCATGTTCGGCGGCGACTGGCCCGTCGTTCTCGGGGCCGGCACCTACAAGGACTGGCTGACCGCACTCCGGACCATCATCGCCGACCGACCCGAGGCGGATCAGAAGAAACTGCTCCACGACAACGCGGCGAAGTTCTACGGAATCTAAGAGCTTTCGGTTCAGGTTTTTGCAAGCGGAGGAACCGACGATGAGCGGCGTACTCGGCGGGGTTCTGCTGACGATTTCGATCGGGCTCTCACCCGTTCCCCCGGACGCACCGCCGCCCGACCCGCTCGCCTGGGGCTATCTCGGAGTCCGCGTCGAGGGGGGCACCCTCCGCCTCAGCGGGGTTGAACCCCAGACGCCCGCCGCCAAGGCTGGCCTGCAACCCGGCGACGAGATCGTTCGCATCGGCAACCTCACACCAACCACCTTCGAACAAGTCGCCGAACACATCTGCTCCTTCCGACCCGGCAGCATGCTGCGTGTCGTCGTCCGCCGGGATGGCGAAGAAAAAACCTACGTCGTCCGCCTCGGCGTCCGCCCCGGCGAACTCGGCCCACCCCCCAACCGCACCCGCTTCCCCGGCCAACTCCTCCCCGACGACTGATCCTTCACCGAGAGGCACGAACTCTTCTCGATGATGACCAACCACCCGTGGCAACCCTGCCGACCTGCCGGAGGTAGGCAAGGGCTGGGACGGGTGGTTACTGTTCCGATAAAGCAGGCGTGCTGTGAAATCTTTTCCCGGATGGCAATCGTTGTGCGAAGATGAACATTTCCGGCGAAACACTTGCCGCTTCAGGATTCACGTGGTCTGCAACTGATCCTTTTCTGTCGACAGTTTCTCGGGTTTTCGAGATCCATCCGGGTCAGAAACATGACGGCGGCGGAAGAAAATCGGTCAACGGTGGCGGAGTTTTCGCCTCGCAGCCGATCGGCGGCGTCAATTCTGAGCTGAGGCTCTTTCGACTCGGCGGGAACCAGGTAGAGGTAGAACGCCGATGCGCGATCGGCGAGGAGAACGCTAAGAACGAGCGTGAGCCGAATTCGATGTAAGGGGTTATCCTCACGAAGCTTCGGGCGATGCACCGAGTCGGGTTGGGGCCCGTACTGACAAGGCCACCGCTACGGTAAATTCCCCCGGCGATGTTGGCAAGGCGCACCGCTCGGGGCTCGGGAGGTGACTTGCGAGCGGCTTCGCTTGTCGGGATATCAGACAGGATTAGTACGGCTTGTCAGAAAAAACTTCGGTGGAGAGTTGTTCTCGGGCTGAGTCTGACTTAGGATTCCGTTGTCCCGGCGAGTGGCGACTTCGGTGAATGGGCGACGCCGAAGAAGTCAGCGCCGGGACTTTTTTCATTTCTGCAGAGCAATTTCGAACTGAGCGGTTTCCGAACCAGAATCCACTCCCCGACAGATTCTTCGACCTCAAAACTTCAGAACGTGAGGTAAGGCGACTCGGCGGGAGCCTCGCCCGCCTCGCCCTCCCGAAGAAACAACATCCATCCGCGGCGGCACCCGATACCGCCGGGAGCGGGGGTTTGGGCTACTTGTTGAGGAAATCCTCGGGTTTGACGCCGGGCTTCCACTCCTCGTTTTTGCGGGCACGGAACGGGGAGGGCTTGAACTCGCCGACGAGATCAACGTTGGCCCCGTCGCCGATCTTGTCTTCCATTCCGAGAGCCCACAGGCAGCCGTTGACGATCATCCGCCGGGTGCCAACCCACTGGAGGTCAGCGGAGGCACCCATGGTCGTTGTGAAGACTTTGCCCTTCTTCCCGCCGTCGACCTGGTAGGTCTTGGTCCAGGCGACCGGCATCATCGGGTCGTTCTTTTTACCGGCCACCGGCTTCGAATCGGGTTGCAGCGTTTCCGTGACCTGCCCCATCACGATCGGGGTGGAATCGCCGGGAAGGGGTTGCTTGACGGTGTAGACATCGGTGGTGCCGAAGATGTCGCCTTCCTTGATTCCCTTGAGGATGGGGTGGTTTTCCTGCCCCTTCGCGGGGATGCCGCGGGTCCCTTCCTTGCCGTGGTGGCCGTGGTGGGCGACCCAGGTTTCGCCGAGGATCTGCTTGCCGAAACCGCCTTCCCAGCCCTTTTCCTTGCTGGTCCAGGAGAACCGCTTGAAGTTGCCGTTGGTGTTGAAGGCGTGGGTGGCGGTGCGGAGGCCGACGATCGGTTTGCCCGTTTCCAGGTAGTCGGCGAGCGGCTTCATCTGGTCGTCCGGGAGGTTCCGGAACCGCGTTGCGATCACAACCAGATCCGCGGACTTGAGCTTGTCCATCCCTGGGATGTTGTTGTTCACGTTCGGAGCGATGCAGCCGTCCTTGGGGTCGATGGCGAAGAGGACGGTGCAGGTGAAGCCGTGATGTTTCGAGAGGATCTTGCCCAGTTGCAGCAAGGCTTCCTCGGAGCGGTACTCCTCGTCGCCGCTGATCAGGACGACGTGTTTCCCCTTCCCGGGTCCGTCGCCGCCTTCGAGCGTGATCCACGGGTCAGCGGCGGAACCGGGGGCGGATGCGAGGGGCAGACACAGGGCGAACAACGAAAGAAGAACGCGGAACATGGCACGTCTCGACGGGGGGAGGGGATGGTGGGGAAGGTCCGAGAAAGTATACGAAAGCGAAGGAGCCGCGGAATCCATCCGCGGCCCCTTGGGGGGTGAGTTGGATTTCCCCTTGCAAATTCGCCACATCGTGCTTTCGAGAGCCGCGACTGCAAAGGAGCGGCCGCTCCCAGGGTAGAGGGACCACTGGATGTCGGAAATTCTGGTGGAAAGAGCGCTACTCTTCCCAGGAAGCGGCCGCTCCTTTGCAGTCGCGGCTCCTGTTCCGCAAGTAAACACAACAAATCAGCGGTGGTAGATGGGGAGGACGTTCTTCTCGAGTTGGAGGATGCAGAGGTTGGCCGAGGTGGCGAAGACGGGTCCGGTGGCGTCGCCGGTCCAGCTTCCGTCGCTTTGTTGGGTCGATTTCAGGTGGGCGAACATCTTCTCTTTGAAGGTCGACCAGGTGAGCCAGCCGGACTTGGGATCGTTGGGGAAGAGTTCGCCGTAACGGTCGTCGCCGAGGACGTACATCGCCTGGCCGAAGTAGTAGGTCATGTAGAAGAAGAAGTGCTCGCCGCCGAAGTTGCCCTGGGCGATGCGGATGTTCTCTTTGCAGAACTTGAGCCACTTCTTGGCGTAGTCGTCGTTGTACTGCCCGCTGGAGAAGGCACAGGCGACGGCGGCGGCGGTGATGGGTGGACGTTCATTGCCAGGTTGCGGTTTGACGCCTTTTCCGGGGTGGTTGTAGACGACTCCGCCGCGGGAGGTGGTGCATTCGCGGAGGTAGTTGGTCGCCCGGTCGATGATTTCTTTGGGGACGGTGATGCCGGCGTTCTTGGCGGCTCGCAGGGCCTGCAATTGCGTGATGGTGGTGGATCCCTCGTCGAAATCGTTCATTTCCTTGCCGGAAACGTAGCCCCACCCGCCCTTGGTGGTCTGGGCGTTGCCGGAAAATTTGACGGCTTTCTGGATCACACTTTCGAGTTTCTTCCGGGTATCGGCGTCATCCTCCTGGCCGTAGACGGAGGCGAGGAAGAGGAGGCAGAATCCGTGGCCGTAGATGTACTGCTGTTGTTCTTGCGGGTTTCGCGTGTTCCCGAGCAGGCCGTTGGATTGCTGCCGACCCATGCACCATTTGACGGCGTTGAAGACGTTGTCGGAGTACTTGCCTTCGCGGGGGGTGCTGCCTTCCATGAGCATGGCCATGCCGGCGACGCCGGTCATCGCGGTGGGGTGGCCGCCACCCTGGATTTCCCAGTGGCCGTCCGGGTGCTGGGATCGGCGGAGCCACTCCAGGCCTTTCTCGACCATCGTCTCGACGTCGGGCTTGGGCTTGGGGGAATCTGCAGCCAGCAGGGCTGGAGAAAACTTCGCGGCAGCGGCGGAAGCCGTCAGCAGACCCAGGGCCGAGCGGCGGGAAATGGGTGGAGGCATGGCATTCCCTCGACGGGGAACCGGAGAGGGGCGATTCCCACACCAAGATGACGCACGAGGTGGGAGATTCTCACGGGGTTCTGTCAGGTTTCCTGCCGACCACTGTGCGGTCCGGAACTGCTGTCGGCGATTTCCGGGATGGCCTCGCGGAGGAATCCGGTGAGCTGGGACATCGTGACCGGCCGGACGAAACCGACGATGTTGAGCCCGTCGCGGTACGGTTCCGCCCACTCGGCCTGATCCTCGTTGACGATCAGGATGGCCGCGAGTTCGTTGCGGATCGAGGCGGCGTCCTTGACGACCCGCTCGAACGCCGTGACGGCCGGTTCCCCCGCCGGGCCCGCATCGATCAGGAGGGCGTGGTAGGGCTGTTGCTGGTACCGCTTCGGGGCGCTGGTCGGGTCCGTCGAGATCAGCACCCGGAAGCCCATCTTCTTGAACTTTTCCCGGAACGCGTCTTGGAGTTTCTGGGCCCCCTCGACGACGTACATCGTCAGCGGGCCGGAAGGGCGGATCGGGCCCTCGGAATCCCCGGCAAGTTCGGCACGGACGGCACGGATGGCATCCAGGAAGAGGGCGGGGCTCTGGAACCGTTCGCGGGGATTGAACGCGACCGCCTTGGCGATCAGTTTCTCCACGCATTTCGGGATTTCGAGTTGCGGGGCTCGGAGGGCGAGGGTTTCCTCGACCATCTCGTACCGGCGGGGGTTCATTTTGGCGTAGCGGTCCTTGGTCGGCGGCATCAGCGGTTCGCCGGTGAGCATCTCGAAGAGGACGTGGCCGAGGAAGTAGAGGTCGCTTCGGCCGTCGCCCTGTTTGACGCCGGTGGCTTTTTCCAGCCCCGCGTAGTCGACGGTGCGGTCGACGGCCTGCTCTTCTTCCTTTTCCCCGGGCTTGGCCTTGCCGGAAGTCGGTCCGGCGGCGGCCTCCTGCATCGCGTTGTTGATCTCGGCGAGCCCGAAATCCACCAGCTTCGCGGTGCCATCTGTACTGAGGAGGATGTTGGATGCCTTGATGTCCCTGTGGGAAAGCCCGCGGGAAACGGCAAACGCCAGCCCGGCGACGCACTCCTCGATGATCTTCATCGACTCGTCGAGGGACATCTTTTTGCGGATGTTCAGAATGTCGCGGAGGTTTCCCCCCTCGACGAATTCCATGACGATAAAGTGCGAGCCGGTCGTCTGATCCTTGCTGACCGCGAGGATGCTGACGATGTTCGGGTGGCGAAGGGAGAGGCCGACGCGGCCTTCGCGCTCGAAGAGTTCGACCTTGCGTTTGTCCTCCATCCATTTCCGTCGGAGAACCTTGACGGCGACGATCTGGCCGGTGCGGGGGTCGTCGCCGCGGTAGACGCGTCCGAAGCTGCCCGAGGCGATGCGATAGAGGAGGCGGTAGCCGCCGAGAAGGTAGCCGTCGCGGTCCCCCTTGAGGAGTTTCGCCCCCTGGTATGGGGTCAGAATCGCCTTGCGTTCGAGCAACCGGACGAGATTGTCCGGGGGAAGCGACTTGTTTTCGAGTTCGTAGACAGCCTCCCGGATCGTGAATTCATCGACGAGTCCGAGTCGTGTGATCAGGTCGGCCATCTCGGCCACGTCGGCGGGTGGACTCATGGATTCGTCGCGGTTCGATGGGAGGGCGATGCCGTGGCGTCGAAGAATTCGTCGCCGACGCAGAACTTCTCTTCACAGAAGTTACCACAACCCGGCGTCCATGCAACGCACACACTTCGGACAACCGCCGGGGCAGGAAGGTTTCCGGATTTCGCGTCTGGGACGGAGCCTCGCAGCGACGAGTTCCCCGGAAAGCGGGCTCCGTCTCTCGCCAGAAGTCGGGCGGTTCGGATAGAGTAACCAGACGCATCACGAGCTTGCCCCGCATCGGAACCGGACATGGCCACTGCCGCGCCTGAGACGCCCACCGATTTTTCTGTCCCGCGCCCCCGCCGGTACCTTCCCAACCTCGCCCGGACGTTGCTGGTCTTCCACCTGCTTCTGCCGTTGGCCCTGATTCCATACTGCTTCGCCTGGTGGAGCATCCCGATCGTACTGCTCGGTAACTGCATCTTCGGGTCGATCGGCATCAACCTCGCGTACCACCGCCTGCTAACGCACCGCTCGCTGGTGGTCCCAAGGTGGCTGGAACGGATCTTCGTGCTTTGCGGCGTCTGCAGCCTGGAAGGTTCGCCGGTGACGTGGGTGGCGACGCACCGGGCTCACCACCAGAAAAGCGACGAGCAGGGGGATCCGCACAGCCCCGTCGGGAACTTCTACTGGGGCCACATGGGGTGGATCTACACCGTCAACCCGCGGTGGATGACCCTCGGGACGCTGGAGAAGTACGTGCCGGATCTGCTCGCGGACAAGTTCCTGCGGAAACTGCACCGCAAAAACCTCTGGCTGCGGATCTACTACCTCCACGCGGTTCTGCTCGTCCTGGCGGCGTTCGGGATCGGCTACGCCGTCTTCGGGACGCTCGAAGACGCGATCCAGGTGGCGGTCCAGATGCTGGTGTGGGGCGTGATTGTGCGGACGGTTTACGTCTGGCACGTGACCTGGCTCGTGAACTCGGCCGCCCACCGGTGGGGGTACCGCAACTACAACACCGACGACCGGAGCCGAAACAACTGGTTCGTCGCGATGTTGACCAACGGCGAGGGCTGGCACAACAACCATCACGCCGCCCCGCGAAGCGCCGCCCACGGCCATCGCTGGTGGGAACTCGACCTCACCTACACCTTCATCCGCTGCCTGGAGATCGTCGGGCTAGCGAAGCAAGTCGTGCCGGTGAAGGTGGCGTCGTACAAGGAGAAGGAACTCGAAACGGTGCCGTGATCTCGCCGGGGACCTGTCTGAACATCTTCCGATTGAGGGTAATCGAAGGCCAGTGCGAATCGCCGCTTTACACCCCGCAATTGCTCTTGCCTTGGGAACTCGATCGTAGGTGAAAGGTCCGATATTCTCGCCCGGCGTTTACGACCCGGCAGCGGGCTTTGAAGTGTTCTGACCGAGAAGATATCCCATCACCAGTGCGATCGTCGGTGAAATAATTTTCCAGAACTCGATCCGTTCCGGAAGGAAACTCGCCACGACACCGGCGAGTGACACCAGGACGAGAACAGCGAACGCGATATTGTTGGGAGCGTTTCGCGGCGACCCGACGAGGCGACCGAGATACCCGGGATCGTGGTCGTACTGCATCCGCCGGAGCTGGACAACGTGATCCTGTTCGATTTTCTTGGCTTCGAGATCGAGTTTCTTCGAGTCGAGATAAAACTTGGGGTTGGTCGCGGGGTTGATCTCTGAGACCGGTTGCGGGTCACTTGGCATCGGCAACCTCGGGCATCAGCCCCAGCACCCCGAGAGCGTGCTCGGAGAGGTAGCCGCAGTTCGAACAGGCGACGATCGCGAGGGGAACTACCTGACCGCCGACACCAAAAACATTCGGGTCATTTTGAATTGTCATGAGCGTTTCTGCGACAAAGTCGAAATGGAGGTGACCACATCGGGGACATGGTCTTGTCACTCCACGGGTCTTGAGTGCCTCGACGATTTTCTCGTTTCGCGACTTGTCCATAACTTCCCCCAAATGTCGTTCGTAACCCCAGATTACCCCCCGCAGCCCGTCCCGCCGACGGCCTCGGCCATCACCTTGAGCTGGATCACGCTCCGCTCCTGCTCCTTCTCCAGGTACGCCCGGCCCTTCTTCACGTTGATGTGGTCCCACGGCAGACGCTCGCCCATCGGCCGTTGCCGATGCGTGTAGAAGTCGACGTCGATGCCCAGGTCGCGGAAGGCGTCCCACCACAGGTTCGGGCGGAAGCATTCTTTCCAGCCGTCGAGCCGGGCGCCGCGCTTCCACGCCTCGTAGAGGCCCGGTGACACCCGTCTGTCACCGCGAGTCAAAATGCCTTCCAGCAAGCTCGTCTCAATGTCGTGCTGCTTCACCTTCACGTTGCGGTTCCGCTTCCGCCGGTGAAGGTAGTCGCCAGCCCAGCGGAGGTAATCGCGAGATTGCATCCCGTTCCACTGGTACGGGGTGTGCGGTTTGGGCACGAAGTTCGACACGGATGCGGTCACGTCCTTGTACCGGCCGGTGACCTGCTTCGAGATGTCCGCGATGATCTCGGCCATCTCAATGATGCCATCGAGGTCGACGGTCCGTTCGCCGGGGAGGCCGCACAGGAAGTAGAGCTTCACCTTCTGCCAGCCGTGCTTGAAGGCTTCCCGGCAGCCCTCGTAGAGATCCTCGTTTTTGATCTTCTTGCGGATCTGCTCCCGCATGTCGTCGCGGGCGACCTCGGGGGCGAGCGTCAGCCCGGCTTTCCGCACGCCCTGGATGAGCCCGGGCAGACTGCGAAGCTGGTGGTTGATCCGCAGGCTCGGGAGGGAAACGTTGACCCCGAGGGGGTTGAAGACCTCGTGCATCCGCTTCACGAGTTCCTCGAAGTAGGGGTAATCGCTGGAGGATAGCGAGAGCAGGCTGATCTCGTTGGTGCCGGTGTTCCGGTAGCTGTCGAGGGCTGCCTGCACGATCGTTTCCACGGACCGCAACCGCAGCGGTCGTTTGATAACGGTGCTCTGGCAGAACCGGCACTGGTGCGGGCACCCCCGCATGATCTCGATCGCGATCCGGTCGTGCGGCGTTTGTACAAACGGAACCACCGGCCGGGTCGGAAGTGGGAACTCGTCGAAATCCTTGGAAATCGTGCAGGAGACGATCTCCGCGGGGACTTCCTTCCGGGTCCGGTTCACGGTCGCGATGCTTCCGTCGGCGTGGTACTCGGGCTCGTAGAACATCGGAACGTAGACCCACGGCCCGGTTGCCGCGATCTCGGCGAGCATGTCCTGCCGACGGCGGAACGACGTGTCCCCGTCGCGGATTGCCCGCTCCTTCAACGTCACCCACTGATTCATGACCCACGGCAGCGACTCTTCCCCGTCGCCGATCACGAACAGGTCCACGAACGGGGCGAGGAGTTCCGGGTTCTGGGCTCCCGGGCCGCCGGCAATGACCAGCGGATCCGTGACCGACCGAGCTTCCGAGAAGTGCGGAATCCCCCCGAGGTCGAGCATCGTGAGGACGTTGGTGTACCCGACTTCGTACTGCAGGGAGAAGCCGACAACGTCGAACTCGCGGAGGGGCGTGAAGGTTTCGAGCCCGTAGAGCGGCAGACGGTTGCCGCGAAGTTCGCGCTCGAAGTCCAGCCAGGGGGTAAAGGCACGCTCGCACGCCCATTGCGGGTCCGCGTTCATGATCGAGTAGAGAACCTGCAAGCCGTGGTGGCTCATTCCGAGGGCGTAGGTGTCCGGGAAGCACAGGCAGAGCTTGCCGCGGACGTGCCGGTGATCCTTCGCGACGGAGTGCAGTTCCCCGCCGAGGTACTGGGCGGGCGTCGTGACTCGCGGCAGCACGCGAAGAACGGCTTCTTTCAACTTCGACTGGAGCATGGCGAACCCGGAGCTCGGGAACAGGGACTCGGGTATCTTACCCGCATCCCCGGCAGTTGGGACCGCGGTTCGGGTAATCGCGGTCGGGTTTTGACCGGGTTCGCGGGGTGTGCCGGCTTGCCCCGTGGGTCGGCGGACCCTACGGTGACCTCTCCTGATTGCCGAGGTGCACGTGAAGGCTTCCCCTCCTCCGACCCCGGCCGCTGAGCCGCCACCGAGTTCTCCCGCAGCGGGGGAAGCACCCACTTCGCCGGTGTCGGAACCACCCGCGCCGGCAGGGGCGGATGCTGGCTCGAAGAACCTCACCTGGCCGGCGTGGCACGGCGGGGCCGACTGGGCGACGGCGCTGCTCGTGATCGTCGCAGGGTTCCTCGGGGCTTCCTTCGTGGCCCGCAACTCCGACTTGTGGATGCACCTGGCCACCGGCCGGGCCCTGGTCGCCGGCGAGTATTCCCTCGGCTCGGATCCGTTCTCGTACACGACCGCGGGCCGACCGTGGGTCAACTCGTCCTGGCTCTACGATCTGCTGGCGTATGGGATGTACTCGATCAACCCGGTGGGGAAACTGCTGGTTGCGGCGAAGGCGGCGGCGTTTGCGGGGGCGTTCGCGCTTCTGTTCTTGATTCGGCGACCCGGGCAATCCCTGTGGCCGTGGTGCCTCTTCGCCGGGGCCGGAATCATGGCGACGCTTCCCCTCTCGGCGTTGCGGCCGTTCGTCGGGTCGATGCTCTTCCTCGCCGTCACCTGGGTTTTGCTGTTCGCGAGAACCTGGGAACCAGGAAAGTGGCGGCAACCCGCGATCCTCGCCGGACTCTTCGCGATTTGGGCCAACTTGGATGCCTGGTTCCTCCTCGGCCCCCTTACCGTCGGGCTGACGCTGCTCGGCGAGATGCTCCAACGCAAACTCACCCGAGGAAACGAGGAACCGACAGACGACGCGTTGTTCCCCATCCCCCCGGTTCCGGACCTGACGCGAGCGTTTCTCCTCGGAACGGCGGCGTGCCTCCTCAACCCGACGTTCCTGATCGGGCTCGCGAAATCCCCCGCAGATGCGGTGTCGCAACTCGTTCCGCAGGAACTGGGGTGGACGTTGCCGAAATCGGATCTGGCCCGGGACACGGAGCTTTACACCACCGTCCTTTCCCCGATTTCCGCGGAGTACGCCGAGCGCCCGACGTTCGGGTACAACTGGAACGGGCTGGCGAGTGTGATCGTGTTTCTGGGTGGGGCCGCCGCACTCGGGGCGGGGTATTCCCGGGTTCGAGCGACGCACATCGTGCTCTGGGTCGGCTTCGCCCTGCTGGCGACGGTGCACTACCGCCTGATCGCGTTCCTGGCGATTGTGGCGGTTCCGCTCGGGTCGTCGCACCTCAACGCGATCTCGTCGCGTATCCGACTTGGCACGGCTGCGGACCCTCGGAGCCGGGTGGCGATCACGGCGTCTGGCGTGGCCCGGATCATGACGCTTTCCTCGGCTCTGCTCATGTTGGCCATCGCGTACCCGGGATGGTTGCACACCCAGAAATCGTTCGATGCGGCACTCGCGAACCGGGTCGAGTGGGGAATCGAACCGGACGCGGGGCTCGTGCGGGCGGCGAAGGTTCTGGAACAGTGGCGAAGCGACGACCGCCTGCCGGCCGACTTGCGCGGTCTCCATCTCAGCCCGGATTTCGGGAACATCCTGGCATGGTACGCCCCGAAGGAGAAGACGTTTGTCGACGGCCGACTTCCGCTCCACGCCCCGACGCTTCCGGATCTTCTGACGGCCCGGCGTGATCTTTACGGCAGCGGGCACGGCGAGTCGTATCACGCCAGCGATATCCGCATCACGGACGTCCGCGAAGTTGCCGCCAAGTACAAGGCCGACTATTTGACCGTGACCTCCTCGATCCGCCTGCTCGACACCTCGCTGGTGTTCCGGATCCTGCTGGATCCCGGCACACCGCGACCAACGCTCTGGCACCTCGACGGCCGCTCGGCGTTCCTCGCCATCGCTTCGGGGCCAGCCGTCGAGAAGCTCACCTTCGACCCTGTCCGCATCGCCTTCGGGCCGGAAGATCCGCTCCCCGACGGCCCCGCGATTCCCTTGGTCTCCGAAAAACGGGAACTCTTCGACGAGTACGTCTACCGTCCCAGGGTGGAGTCCCCGAGAGCGGACGATGCCCTGGTCTACTGGCAGTTCCTGGAGTTCTCGCGTGCCCGGCTGTTGGGGCAAGACGAGGCCCGTTCGGCGGTTGTCGGGAATGCCCTTGGAGTGCTGACCACGCCGCAGCCGGACCCGCTGATCGCAAGCTCGCTCCTGATTCTGCGAAGCAGCCGGGAAGCGGTCGCGGAGACGCCCAACCGCCCCGAGGGGTATCTGGGATTGTGCCTGGCGTACCGCTACCCCATGCTCCCGGTCGCGGATGAGTCGGAACGACAGCGACAACTGATCTGTGGCATGGTGCGGTTTCTTGCCCGCATCGACGGCCCTCCCTCGACGATCCAACCGATGTGGCGGCGATTCTACCTCCAGGAAGGGCTCCGCCTGACCGCGGCCTACCTCCAGACCCTGCAGGTCGACCTCGCCCTCGCGACGGCGAAGAAACTCCCGGAATTCGCGAGAACCCTCTCCTTCGAGGAGATCCGCAACTGCGTCCACCCGGAGACGGCGGAGTACCTCGCCCGGCAGCTCAATCTCGGCCAGGAACTGGGCCTCTTCTTCACCAAGCCCAAGGAAAACAACCCCCTCAAGCTCCAGGCCGAGGCCGTCGGCGTCTTCGAAAAACTCGAGCGGACGATCGAGGCGGAAACGGCACGCCGCAACGATCAGTACGAGAAAGCGATCCAGCAAGGAGGCTCGCGCGTCACCAGCCTCGATCGGTTCCTCCTCGCGCTGCGGCTCGGGTTGGTCGCCAAGGGAATCGAACTCTACTACGCGATCTCCGAGAAAGACCGGGAGGGGAACCCCCACCTCCTCGGAATCATCGAACTCTTCGCCAACGCCCTCATGCAGGCGGGTAAAGTCGAGGAGGCCGCCGAGTTCGTCGAGATCCTGGCGAAAGAACTCGGAGACAAGGCGATTCCCGAGGCGCGAATGAAATTGCGGCAGTTGCAGTACCAACTCGCCCGGATTCGCGGAAATTACCGGCAGGCGGCGGAACTCTGGATCGAACTCGGGGCAACCCGGCAATCCCGCGTCCCGCCCGAATTCCTTCCCGCGGTGCAGGACCCATTTCGGAAATCCCTCGCCAACGGAGCCGTCGGCGGGTTCCTGGGCCTCACGGTGTACGGAGCCTGGATCACCCCGGCCCAGCAGAGCCTCCTCGTGGAGTCGAATGCGTACTATACCCTCGGGGTCTACGCCCTGACGGACGGCAACGTGGCTGAGGCCCGGAAGCACTTCGAGCACGCGTTGCGGCCACAGGGCGTGCCACTTGCTGCCATCGGCGAACCCGTGCGGGCGGCGGAGATCCAGCGCTATCTCCGACTGATCCGCGAGGCGGAACAACCGCGAACCGCGAAGTGATTTCTTCCGAGGATTTCCCATGTCGACAACCTGGCGAATCGCGGCGGTGCAGACGGACTGCGAACTCGGCAACGTGGCCGGCAACCTCGACATGGTCCGCCGCAAACTCGCAACCGCTGCCGACGCCGGCGCGAAACTCGTCGTCTTCCCCGAGTGCGTCCTCACCGGCTACTGCTTCCCCTCCCGTGCCGACGCCGTCGCCTGCGCGGAACCGCTCCCCGGCCCCAGCACCGACGCCATCGCCGCCGAGTGTGCGAAGCGAAACGTCTGGGCCGTCTACGGCCTGCTCGAATCCGCGGGCGGGAAGTTCTACAACTCGTGCGCTCTCGTCGGCCCTACCGGCTTCGCCGCCAGCTACCGCAAGATCCACCTCCCCTGCGTCGGGGCCGACCGCTACACCGACCCCGGCGATCGGCCGTTCGCGGTGCAGGATCTGGGCGGCTTGAAGATCGGCATCAACATCTGCTTCGACGGCAGCTTCCCGGAAAGCTCGCGAATTCTCACGCTTCTCGGGGCCGACGCCGTCATCCTTCCCACAAACTGGGCGGACAAGGCGATCCGGATGGCGACGCTCGTTCCCCGCGTGCGGGCCTTCGAGAACCACATCTACTACGTCGCCGTCAACCGCGTCGGCAACGAGGCTGGGTACCACTTCGTGGGCCACTCCTCGATCTCCAACCAACTCGGCGACTACCTCGAATTCGCGGAGCACGACCGGGAAACGATCCTCTACGCGGACATCGACCCCGAGGCCGCCCGGGCGAAGAAGATCGTGCACTGCGTCGGCGAGTACGAGATCGACCGCGTCAACTGGCGCCGCCCCGACGTGTACGGCCCACTCGTGGAAGGGACCGCATTCGCCGGCCACAAGCAGACCTGATGGAACTTCCGGACCTGATCGAGGCCCTTTCCCGCCCCGAGGCGTACCCGCCCCCGGTGCCCGCCGAGATCGTCGTCAAGCAGACCCACATCTCGGTCGTCTTCCTCGTCGGCGACCGCGTCTACAAGGTCAAGAAACCCGTTGACCTCGGATTTCTCGATTTTTCCACGCTGGAACTTCGCCGGCATTTCTGCGAGGAAGAGACCCGCCTCAACCGTCGACTCGCGCCGCATGTGTATCTCGGCGTCGTGCCGGTGACGGCGGACGGGGAGAAAGTACGCATCAACGGATCGGGATCTGTTGTCGAGTGGGCCGTCGAGATGGTCCGCCTCCCGGACGACGCCACCCTCGCCCATCTCGTCGAGCACGGTGAGGTGACGTCGGGGGAAATCGAGAAACTCGGCCGGAGAATCGCGGAGTTCCACCGGATTGCCGAGACTTCGCCGCGGATCGCCGAGTTTGGGCGGTTCGCGGTGGTCGCCGGAAACGCTCGGGAAAACTTCGAGCAGTCGCGAGGTCACGTCGGAAGCACGGTGAGTTTCCCGGTTTTCGAGCGGGTCCGGAACCTGACGGAGGCGTGGCTCACCCGCCTGGAATCGGTGATCGAGAGTCGCGCCGCCGCCGGGTTTCCCCGCGACACCCACGGCGACCTCCGGCTCGACCACGTCTACCTGTTCCCGGACCGCCCACCCCCGGAAGACGTGGTCGTGATTGATTGCATCGAGTTCTCCGAGCGGTTCCGCTTCGCCGACCCGGTGGCGGACATGGCGTTCCTCGTGATGGATTTCCTCGCGGACGGGCGGGGGGACCTCGCAGAAACATTCGCGGATGCGTATTTCCGGGAATCGGGAGACGCGGTGGGCCGGCAACTGCTGCGGTTCTACGTCGCCTACCGGGCCGTCGTGCGGGCGAAGGTCGACGGCATGACCGCGGCCGAGCCGGAAGTGCCCGGGGATTCGCGCGAAAACGCCCGAGTTTCCGGGCGGATGCACTGGCTCCTCGCACTTGGGCAGCTCGCAGAACCTCGGGATCGTCCCGCGATCGTGCTCGTCGGCGGGCTCCCCGGAACGGGCAAGTCGACGCTCGCGAAATCGCTCGCAGAGTCGGCCGAGTTCGAGATTGTACGGTCGGACGTGGTCCGGAAAGATCTCGCTGTCGGAGTTTCCGGCCCCGAACTGTATTCCCCGCAGTGGACTGACCGCACCTACACGGAGTGCCTCCGACTCGCGGAAGCCCACATTTTCCAGGGGAAACGCGTCCTCCTCGACGCGTCGTTCCACGAGAACCATCGCCGTCAGGCGGTTTTCGAGGTCGCGCACCAACTCGCGGTGCCCGCGGTCATGCTGGTGTGCGAACTCGATCCGGGTCGCGTGCGGGATCGCCTCGCATCGAGAGTCGGTGATGCGTCGGACGCGGACTGGGCCGTCCACGAGGCGATGGCGAAGAAGTGGGAGCCGATCCCGCAGCGGTTCCACCCCATCGACACGACGGACGCGACGGGTGCCCGGGAATCAGCGGAGCAGGTCCTTCGCGAGGCGGGGCTGCTGTGACACCGCGATGTCACTGGCCTGCATTTCGCAGCTTTTCCAGCAGTGTCGCGAAATCCGCGGGGGGCGGTACTTCCCACTGCAGTGGCTCGGCCGTTTCCGGGTGGGCGATTCCGAGCCGGGTCGCGTGCAGCATCGGTCGGGCCGCACCGCTTCCGTCGGGGACCCGCTTCCCGTCCACTGGGCGATCGTAGACGGTTTCCCCGCAAAGCGGCGTGCCGGCTTCGCCGAGGTGGATCCGCACCTGGTGCGTTCGCCCCGTTTCGAGCCGACACTCAACCAGCGCGATTCCCTCGAATTTTTCGAGCACCTTGACGTGCGTCACGGCTCGCTTCCCGCCGGGGCTCGCCGATTCCTTCGTGGACCCGCGTCGGCCGTCGCCGCGGTCGCGGACCAGAGTCGACTCGATCCGGCCATCCGTGGGGATGCCGCGAGTCAGGGCGAGGTAGCGGCGGTCGGTGGTGTGCTTGCGGAACTGCCGCATCAGGTCGTCGGCGGCGTCCGGGGTGCGGGCGAAGACGATCAGGCCCGTCGTGTCATGGTCGAGCCGGTGGACCGGAATCACGCGGGAATTGGGGGCACCGAGCAGACGCGGGACGAAATCGGCGAGGGTCAGCGGCAGGAACCGGCGGGCCCGGGCTCCGAACTCGGCCAGTTCCTCCTCGTGCCGCATCGTGGTGAGGCCGGCCGGCTTGTTGACCACAACAATCGCGTCGTCCACGTACACGAGGTCAGCCGGCGACACCGGCATCGGCGGGAGCGGCCGGGGGGCAGCCGGTTTCTGCTTCGCCGGCGGTGGGGACGGTTTCGAGGTCGAAGGTTTTTTGGCCGGTGGGGAATCCGCCGACTTCACGGGCCGGTTTTCCGGGGGGATGTCGAGCACCCCCTCGCGGATCCACACCCGATTCTTCGCCTTGACGCGGTGGCCCGGATCCTTGCACGCGAACCCGGCCACCCGGACGTGCCCGTTCTCGATCACACGCTTGATGTGCGACCACGGCAGGTCGAACCGCTTTCGCAGCACGGCGGAGACGGTCTGCCCGGCATCCCGCCGGTCGACAAGAAATTCGATCGGAGGCATGGCCAGGCAGACTCCATTTCCCGGAAAGGGCCGGCGTCACGCCGTCACTTGTCCGATTTCGACCCGACACAGAACAGGGTCTTTTCCCCGCGAAGGAAGATTGCGCCGCCGGAAATCGCGGGGGTGGCGAGGCCTTCTTCTTTCATGTCGCTCGTCGCCAGCACTTCGGGGCCGTCGCTGGAATCGAGCTTCAAGACGGTGAGCTTCCCCTTTTCGTTGAGGACGTAGAGCTTCCCGTCGGCGGCGATCGGGGATGCGGAGAAGGGGCCGTCGATGCGTTCCTGCCAGAGGGTCTCGCCGGTCTTGGCATCGGCGCAGACGACGAGTCCGCTGGAATTCGCGGCGTAGACCCGGCCCTGGTACATGACCGGCGATGCGGTGCCAGCGGCGAGTTTTGGGGATTTCCAGGCTTCCGTGGGTTTCCCGTCCTTGTAGCGGAACGCGATCAGTCCGCCGCGGCCGGTGGCGAAGAGCATGTCGTCGGTGAGGGTCGGGGAAGGAATCGTGCCGGTCGCGGGGATGGCGGCTTTCTTTTCCCCGGTTTCCGCGGAGTAGACGGTCACTTCCTTGCCGGCCTGGAAAAGGACCTCGGCGTCTTTTCCGGTGCCGTGGATCGCCGGAGTGGTCCAGTTGATTTCGCGAGGCCGGGCGATCTTCCACACGTTTTTCCCTGTCTTCGTGTCGATGGCGGCGAGGAAGGAGTCGCCGGCGTTGTCCATGGGCACGATCACTTTGCCGTCGACGAGTACCGGGGAGGCGGCCATCCCGACCTGGTTCGTGATGCTGGGGTAGTCCTCGACGAGGGAGCGATACCAGCGGAGGTTGCCGTCGGTGTCGATGGCGGCGAGGTCGCCGGTGGCGAAGAGGGCGTAGACGCCGGTGGAATCGGCGACGGGTGTGGGTGCGGCCATGCACGTTTTGGGGTGGCAGTTGGTGTTGCCGGTGGCGGCGAACTGCCGATGCCAGAGCTTCGCCCCGGTGCCCGCATCGAAGGCGAGGACGTGGAGGCGGGAATCCTTCGTTCCGCCGCTGCAGGTGATGTAGACCCGGCCGTTGACGACGACGGGGCTCGACAGCCCGCGGGCGGGAAGCTCGGCCTTCCAGCGGAGCCCGGTGGTGGCGGTGAAGCCGTTGGGCAGATTGGTTTCCGGGGAAACGCAGGCCCCGCCGGGACCCCGGAACTGCGGCCAATCCCCCGCGAACGCGGAGACGGCGGTCAGGGCCAGTGACAGTGCGATGACACTCCGCATCACTTCTCCTCCTTCTTTTCCGACGACGAAATCCGGATCGCTCCGAGCTCGACGCTTTCCTCGGCTCCGCCATTCCGGGAGATGAGTTGCTTCACCGGCAGATTGCCACCGAACTTGTCGCAGACGCGGACGGAAAAGTCCCACGACTGGGCCCAGCGTTCCTTCTGGTTGTTCTGCACGATTTTGACCAGGATCTCGTTTTTGCCCTTCTGCAAGGTGCCCCGGCCGACGTGCTGATCCATCACCGAACCGTGGTGGTATTCCTCACGCTCGAACAGTTTCTTTCCGTTGAGGAAGATCTGCACCGCGTTCGCGGAGGCGGCCCGGATCTCGACAGGCATTTCCTTCGGCGAATCGATGACCGCGAACGCGAAGCCGGCACAGTCCATGTGTTTGCCGATTTCCGTGTTGAGGTCGACCTTCCCGTAGGTGTCCGGGCTCTGGGTGTACTTCCACGCGACGGTCGCATCCCCTTTTCCGGGGTATTTTCCCTTGAGATCGATCCCCTTTTGCGGCGGTAGCTCGGCGGAGAAGCCGGAACCACTCGGGCTGTCGAACGGGCCGATGATCTGCCACTCGGTGATGTACCCGAAGTGCCGGGAAATGTCGGGTTTTGCCCCAAGTTCCGTGAGGAGTTTCGCGATCGCCTCGGCCTGGTCCTTGTCGCGGGTCACCTCGAACAACCCGAGAAGTGCCTGTTTCCGCGCCGGCATCTCCTTGACCTTCGCCTGCACATCCGCCAACTTCGCCGCGATCGCCTCCTTGCGGATCTCGAGGTTCGGGTCCTCGATCATCTCGGGAAGCATCTTCTCCGCGGCGGCCTTGTCCTCGGCACGGGCGAGTTCGAAGGCGATACGGCGGGCCTCCGGGCTGCGCTTGGTGTCCTTCACGAACTCCCAGATTCCCGGGAGTTTCTTGCCTGCCTTCGTTTCTTTCTCGGCGATGGCGTCGACCGCGGAGCGGAGCCAGTTGGCGGCTGTGGGCGAGGCGTTGTCGAAGGCGGTCAGCGTGGGGATCAGGGCTTCCCCGCCGGCGGACACGACGACTTTCCACCCGGCGGCGGCGGCCTCATTGCCGGCCCCTTCCTTCGACACGGAAGTGATCGCCTTCAAAGCTTCCGCGACCTTCGGCGGAGTTCCCGCGTCGGCGGCTGACCCACGCGCGGGGGCCACCAGCAACCCGATCGCCACCACGCCCGGCAACAACCCGAGCGGAATCCAACGACGTCGAATCATCATCACCCCCTCCGAGAGGAAGAACGTAGTTGAAGGTACTCGTCCCCGCGGAAGCGTCCAAACAATATCCGTTGGAGGAACCGGCGTGGCTCGGCGAACCGGGGGTTCCAGATTCGGGAGTTCCAGGTGCCCAGTCCAAGCTTTCCCGAACCGTTTGAAACTCTGAAACAGATGAAACTCGGGAACCTTTTTCCAGATTCCGTGCTACCCTTCCCCCCAGATATCGGATACTGGAAGAAGATCCGCGTCGGGACGTGTTGCCTCGAGGTTGTGAAATGCTCTGGCGTCCGTTTGCACTCGCTTTTCTCGCCTTTTCCGGCCTTTCCCTGGTGTCGGGCGCGGATCCGAAAAAGCCCGATTCGAAACCTGCCGGCAAACTCGACGCGAAGGTGCAGGCGTACCTCGACGCTCACTGCGTTTCCTGCCACGGGGCGGAGGTCGCGAAGTCGGGGTTCCGGGTCGACACGCTTTCCCCGAAAGTCGGTTTCGAGAACACGCCACAGTGGCTCGAAATCATGGAGCGGATCAATTCCGGGGAAATGCCGCCGAAAAATGTCAAGAATCGACCGACGGCGGAGGAAAGTGCCCGGGTCGTCGAGTGGATTGCGGGTCGGATGAAGGAAGGCGAATCCGCCCGGCTCGCGGCCCGCGGTCGGGTCACCTACAACCGCCTCACCCGCGACGAGTATGTCCACACCGTCCGCGACCTGCTCGGCGTCCACTTCGACGCCACCGACCCGGGCGGCTTCCTCGATGACCCCGAATGGCGCGGCTTCGAGCGGCTCGGCTCGGTCCTGACACTCTCGCCGTCGAATATCGAGAAGTATCTCGCCGCCGGGGAAACGATCCTCGCCGAGGCGTACCCCGCCAAAAAGCCCGAATTCCTGGAGTACACGAAACGGGCGATCACCGAGAATCAGGTCGACGAGTTCCACCGCGAACGGCTCCGGGAACTCGGGTTGCTCGACAAGGTCCGGTACGAACTCTGGCCCGGGGACCTCTTCCGGTACTCCGCCGACCGCCCACTCCCCGAGGCCGGGATCTACGAGGTCACCTACACCCTCAGCGGCTTGAAGCCGAAGAATGGCCGGGCCCCGCGGATCTTCGTGTACGAGGAAAAACTCGACCGCGTCCTCCACCAGCAGGACGTCATCGCGCCGGAGAACCAGCCGACCACCGTCACCTTCCGCACCCACCTGCCCAAGGGCCGGCCGAGCATCCACGTCATCAACGAGGTGCCCGGCCCCTCCAACCTCCCCCGGTCCGGCCGGCACGGTCGCCGACCCTTTGTGAGCATCGCCGACGGCCGCATGCCCTGGCAGATCAAGCTCACCGACGAGCAGGGGAACGCCCGATACCCGTTCCTGATCCTCGATTCGATCTCCTGGAAGGGCCCGATCATCACCGACGACGAGCAACGCCACCGCGACGCGTACATGCCCAAAGAGGAAACCCTCGCCGCCGCCCGGATCGGGCTCGGAAACCTGGCCAAACGTGCGTTCCGTCGGCCCGTCCCCGACGCGGAACTCGACAAGTACGTCGACCTCGTCAAGTCGGAGCTCGCGGCGAAGGAGAAGTTCCGCGACGCCATGAAATCGGCGATGCTCGCGATCCTCTGCTCCAAGAGCTTCCTGTTCCTCGCCGAGGGGGACGAGTCGCGGGACCGGCAGACCCTGACGGACTGGGAACTCGCCTCCCGGCTCTCCTACTTCCTCTGGAGCACGATGCCGGACGAGGAACTCTTCCGGCTCGCGGAGCAGGGGAAACTCCACGAAAAAGAGATCCTCCGCAAGCAGGTCGCGCGGATGCTCGCCGACCCGCGGGCCGCCCGGTTCGCCGACTCGTTCGCGTCGCAATGGCTGCAACTCAAGAAAGTCGGCCGCTTCCCACCGGACAAGAAGCTCTACCCGACCTACGACGCCCACCTCGAAAAGAGCATGGTCGGGGAAACCAAGGCCTTCTTCGGCGAGGTTCTGGCGAAGAATCTCTCCCTCCGGGAGTTCCTCGACTCGGACTGGACGATGCTCAACCAGCGGTTGGCGGAGTACTACGGGCTGCCGGCGGACGGCCTGCCCCGCGACGGATTCGCCCGGGCGCCGCTCCCCGCGGACAGCCACCGCGGCGGGATCCTGACCCACGCGGCGATCCTCTCCCTGACCTCCGACGGCACCCGGCACCGGCCCGTCCACCGCGGCGTCTGGGTGTCCGAGTCGATCTTCGCGAAGTCCCCGCCCCCGCCCCCCGCCAACGTCGATCCGATCGAGCCCAACCCGGTCACCGCCCCGAAGGCGACGCTGCGGATGAAGCTCGAAGCCCACATCCACGACGCTCGGTGTGCCTCCTGCCACAGCCGGATCGACCCGCTTGGCCTCGCATTCGAGAACTTCGACGCGATCGGCCGATGGCGCACCGAGGAAATCACCGAGGGGACCGGGAAAAACCCGACCGTCAACCCCGCCGGCAAGCTCCCCGACGGCCGGGAGTACAAGACGCCGGAAGAGTTCAAGAAGCTCCTGGTCGCCGACATCGACGGCTTCAACGCCGCCTTCGTGGAAAAGCTCGCCACCTACGGGCTCCGCCGATCCGTTTCCTTCGACGACCGCCAGGAACTTGCGAATATCGCGGCCGCGAGCAAAGATAAGGACTACCGCCTCCGGGATCTCGTCGAAATCTTCGTGCTCTCCGACCTGTTTGCGAAGCGTTGATACTCCCGCCTCCGTCCCACTTTTCTCGAGGACCGCCGCCATGCCGCACATTCTCACCGACCGCTTCGCGCTCAGTCGCCGGCAGGTCCTCCGCGGGCTCGGCGTGACCATCGCCCTGCCGCTCTTCGAGGGGATGGCCAAGTCCGCCGCCGCCTCGGAAATGCCCAAACGCAGCGTCTTCCTCTACATCCCCAACGGCGTCAACACCCTCACCTGGCAGATCGAAAAGGCCGGGAAAGAGTTCGAGTTCTCGAAACCGCTCGCATCCCTGGAACGGCACCGCCAGGACGTGACGCCGATCTCCGGGCTGCACCACCCGATGGTGATCGGCAAGCACCACAACTGCGACAAGGTCTGGCTCACCGGTGCCGACGTGCCGGCCGACGGCGGAGCGTTCCGCAACACCGTCTCCGCCGACCAGCTCATCGCCGAGGTCCAGGGCCCCGCGACCCGCTTCGGATCCCTCGAACTCGCCATCGAGGGGCACTCCCTCGCCTGGTCGAAAGACGGCATCCAGATCCCCGCGGAACGGAACACCACCCACATCTTCAACCAACTCTTCGGGGTCGAAAAAGAGAAACCCGAGGTAATCCGCCGCCGGCTCAACCGCCGGGGCAGCATCCTCGACCTCGTCGCGGACGACGCCAAGAAGGTCAACGATTCCCTCGGAAAATCCGACCGCAACAAGCTCGACGAGTACCTCACCGCGGTCCGGCAGGTCGAGGTGCGGACCCAGCGTGCCGATTCCTGGCTCAACATTCCGAAACCAAAACTCGCCCCCAACGAGGCCGCCAACCTGAGCCGGAAGCTCGACATGAGCGTCGTCCAGGAATACCACCGCCTCTTCTACGACCTCATGGTCATGGCCATCCGCACCGACTCGACCCGCGTCATCACCTGCATGATCTGCAGCGAATCCAACGGCGGCGCGATCCCGGACATCGGCATCTCGCAGACCCGCCACGGCCTGTCGCACCACAACGGCGACCCCGAGCAACTCCGCCGGCTCACCCAGACCGACACCTTCCTCGTCGAGCAACTGAGCTACTTCCTCGACCAGTTGAAGGCTCACAAGGAAGGCGAGCGGACGCTCCTCGACACGACGCAGGTTCTGTGGGGCAGCGGGATGGCGTACGGCCACAGCCACGGGAACGCGAACCTGCCGACGATCCTCGCCGGCGGGAAGGCGCTCGGGTACAAGCACGGCCAGCACGTCGACTTCAACCTGCCCAAGATCGGCAAGTACAACGTCGCCGACGCCGGCAACCACTACCGCATCTGCAGCCGACCCGTCGACTCCGACGCCCGCCTCAGCAACCTCCTGCTGACGATGGTCCAGCGGGGCGGCGTGCAAACGGACAAGTTCCAGGACTCCGTCCGGCCGATGAAGGAACTCCTCGGGTGATTCCCATGCGATCGATCGTCTCCCTCGCTGCGTTCCTGGCCGTCGCCCTCGCCGCCGCCCAGGAACGCAAACCGTTCCGCACCGACGCCGACGGACCCTCGAAAAAGGTCAAGGGGAAGGACGCCGGCCCGAAGTGGTTCGAACTCGCCGCCGGAAAGTTCCCGCCCGATGGCTCTGCCCACGCCATCTCCGGCGAACTCATCCGCGTCGACCCGCTCGAACGCGACTTTTTCCTCCGCGTCGATCGCAACGACGGCCAGGACCGTGGCGTCTGGGACCTGCCCCTCGATTGCGTGATGCTCCCGTACGGCTCGATTTCCTACCACGGAAGTTTCGCCGCCCTCCAGGACATCCCGCTCGGCACGCACCTTCACGGGCTCTTCTACACCCGCGAACCCGGCGACAAAACGCCCCCGCCGATCTCCGCTCAGAGCCGACGCTCCCCGGAGATCGAATTCCGCCGCTGCTTCCGTATCGAGGACGATTTTTCTCTCCACGACCGGCAGAAAGAGATCTGGAAGGTCGATTCCGTGGATCTGGAGAAGAAAAAGCTCCTCGCGACGCTCCAACGCGACGGAAAACCCGTCGGGAAATCGCAAATCTTCGACCTCACCTCGGCCACGCGGGTGTACGAGGGCAAAGGTTTCGCGACGCTCGAAGCGATCAAGCCCGGACAGATGGTGCTGTTCAACCTGACCTGGGCCACGCTCTACGGCCCCGGCCGGATCACCGATCTCTGGCTCGACGAAACCAGCCGGAACCTCGCGAAATCGCACCAACTGGAAATCCACCGCAACCATGTCCGCGAGCGCGGCCTGCCGGGCTGGGTCGATTCCGTCGACGACGAGAAGCAGATCCTCACGATCACGTTCTTCGACGGCGTTGAGCCGAAACTCTACGGGGAACTCAACGCCAACGGGGCCGACCGCGTCTCGATCGCCGTTGCCCGCGAAAGCCTGATGACCTACGACCCCGTCAACGACCGCAAGGGGGCCGCGCTGCTGGAGGTCAAGAAGATCCCGGTCGAACCGGGCAGCGCCGGCGTCCAGATCCGCGTGAAGTGCGACATGCTCCTCGAGGGCTTCCGCCCCACCCGCATCGTCCGCGTCTACCCCGCCAGCACCAGGGTGATCGCTCTCCCACGGGAAGAGCAATACTTTGGCAGGGAATGACAAACTTCCCCGGAAACGGGCAGATTCCGGAATCCCACGCCAACTTCCCCACTTCTCCGAGAATTCGCAGGTCAACTCGGAGAGGTTTCCGAAGCGGAGGCGCAAGTCCCCGGAATTCGACCGTTCCGGGGTGTCGACCTCTCCCTCTCCCCAAGCTGGCCCGCATCGGAGCCCGACGATGAATCAGGAAATGTCGCAGGAAGCGAAGAAATCCACCGAGAACGTGACTGTTCCCGCGAAGGATTGGCGAGACGAGTTGTTTGCGAAGGTGGCTCCGCCCGCGGAACCGCGGAAGGAAGAGACGGCGAAGATCGAATCTTCCCGCGGATATTTCTGAGATTCGCCCGGCCGTCACTCGAGCAGTTGTCGAATCGAATCCAGCGTCACCGATTCCAACGTCTCGACGATCCGGTCTGCCCCGGCGGCCTGAAGCTTCTCCGCCGGGTGGTGTCCGACGAACGTGACCGCCACGCACCGCATTCCGCCCGCCTTGGCCGCCTCCACCCCCGCTGCCGCATCCTCGAAAACCACGCAGAGAGCCGGCTCGACGCCCATTTTCTCCGCCGCCCGCAGGAACACCTCGGGGTCCGGCTTCCCGCGACGCACATCTTCCCCGGCCACGATTGCCGAGAAATACCCAGTCGTCCGCGTCACTTCGAGCAGCAGATCGAGATTCCCCCGCGGTGCCGACGATCCGACCGCCTGAGGCCAACCTGCCTCCGCAATCGCTTCCAGAAGCGGGGCAACCCCCGGAAGGAGCGAGACCCCCTCCCGTCGGACCGATTCGCGGTAGAAGGTCTCTTTCCGCAGCCCCAACTCGTCGCACTGCAGGTCGGACGCGTGGGGGAAGAACAGTTTCCGAAGGATTTCCGGATTCCGCATCCCGAAGGTGGCTGCAAAGTCATCGCGGGAGAACGGCTTGCCGATTTCGCGGGCCAGGGCTTCCCATGCCCGGAAGTGCTGCTCGGCCGAATCGAGCAGCGTCCCGTCCACGTCCCAGATGATCGCGGGGAGCATCGGCTACTCCGAGAGGGCCGTGTCGATGGTGTAGCGCAACCGGGCCTGACTGTCCGCGAACCACTCTCCGTTGGGGTCGTGCTCACCGCGGAAACCCTGGAAATACCCGCGAACGACCCCCTTCTTGTCGACCACCGTCAGGTAGGTCGTGTGCTCGTACTTCTTCCCCACCGGGGCGGACGCGTCCTGGTTCCGATTCACCGCCAGCTTGAAGGTATCCCGCGCGAGTCGGTGCAACTCGTCTTCCTTGCCGGTGAGGAAAAGCCAGCGGTCCGGGTCGGCCCGGAAGTGGTTCGCGTACGTCTTGAGTTCCGCCGGCGTGTCGTGGTCCGGGTCGAACGTGAATGTGACGAGGCGAAAGTCCGGCTTCTCTGCGTAGTCGGCCTGGAGCTTGGCCATCGTGGCGGAAACGCTCGGGCATGGGCCGGTGCACCGGCTGAACACGAACGACGCCACCCACACCTTCCCGAGCAAGGATGCGTTGTTGACCGGCTTCCCCGACCGTTCCGTGAGCGCAAATGGCGGCACCGAGATCGGGTCCGCCTCCGGGGGTTGGGAACTCGTCGGTTTCGTTCGCGGCGGGTTGAGGAACACCGTCGCCGCCAGCGTCGCCAGCCCGGCGAAGAGCATGATCACCACCACCCACCCCGCCGGCCGACGCCGACGAGTCGTGGGAGGAACGGCTACAGGTTCGGTGGACATGGGAGACTTCCGGGAAACTGCGACCATCGGGAAGTCGCTTCGGGGAGAAGTGGACCTACCCAATATACCGCGGGGCGACACCGTCCAAAACCAGCAGCGCCATCACGCCGCAAAGGTACACCAGCGAGCCCCGCAAAACCGTCCGGGCCGTCGAGTTGGTCGGCGACATCGCGAAACGCACCGAGCGAGCCAGGAACCACACGCCAAGCGGCATCGCCCCGACCAGGTACACCCACCCCGCGAGTCCCACGGCAAACGGGGCCGCCGTCACCACGAGAAGCAGCAGACAAGTCGCCACGGTCGCCCGTCCGGTCAACCGCCCCTCTTTCCCGTCCAGGATCGGCAGCATCACCATCCCGCCGCGAGCGTAGTCCTCCCGGTGCAGCCAGGCGATCGAGTAGAAGTGCGGAAGCTGCCAGACGAAGAGAATCGCGAACAACGCCAGTCCCCCGGCATCGAGCGACCCGCGGGCCGCGACCCAACCGATGACCGGCGGCAACGCACCAGGAATCGCACCCACCACCGTGTTCCAGCTTGTGAGCCCCTTCAAGGGTGTGTAAACCCCGACGTAGAGCACGAACGTGGCACCCGCCGCAATCGCCGCACCCGCCGTCGGGAGGGCCGCCAACAGATAGATCACCCCGCCGACACCCAGCGTCCACCCGAACCCGAGCACCTCTTCCTGCGTGATCCGCCCCGCGGGCAACGGCCGATTCGCCGTCCGCCACATCTTCGCGTCCGCCCGCCGCTCCATCCAGTGATTGAGAGCACTTCCACCCGCCGCCACAACCCCCGCCCCGACCAGAGTGTGCAGAAGAAGGTCGAACCGGAAGGTCGCCGGCGAAGCCCCGAGAAGATATCCGACCCCCACCGTGATCAGTGCCATCACCGCAATCTTCGGTTTCGTCAACTCGACGAAATCCGCGAGTCGCGGTCGGATCGCCGACGCGGTTTCGGCGAGGATCGGCTCGGCAGTCGTGTCGGCGGTGGCCATCGTGGGCTCTCGGCGAAATTGTTCTGGCTTGTTTTACGAAACGCCGACCGGCACGCGAGCCAATTCTTCCTGTCGCGGACGAATTTCCAGCGGGACATCACCCGGTTCCACCGGCCTCCGCCAGACCCGGATCGCATAAGCCGTCGCCGATGCGAGTAGAGCGGTCCCAATCACGACGTGCGCCGTGCGGGTGGCCGCCGACTGGACCGTGATTTCCCGAGCTTCCGGGGGAATCATCCCCTGCGGTCCCGCCGCCGCGAACTTCATCATCCACGCTTCCACCCCGAGCATCACCTGCACCGCCACGATCGCAAGGAGGTGATACGCGGGGAACCCGAGCAATCGCCGGGCGTCCGGCAGTGACAACGTTCGCACCACCAGCCAGACGGCAATTCCGGTGACGAGAAACGCCGTCAGGATGTGCAATCGCTGCGCCACCGGCGACCCCATATGCCGCACCCAGACACCCCAGATCAGCTGCACGAACACGGAAATTGGCAACAGAACCGCAAGCCACTTCAACCGATTCCGATCCATCTCTGGTAGCGAATCATCCGCCGTTCGCGGTGATGTCAACACGATCACGGACACCAGAATCGCGAAAACCACCTGCGCGAACGCACCGTGGTACGCCGCCAAGAGCACCCCGACCAGGCCGAGAAGTTCGCTATTCAGAAAGACCCGGAATCCGCCGAGCAACCCCTGAATCATCACGGCAAGCAGTGCCACCACCGCCATCGCCCTCGCCCAGCGTCCCGGCGCTCGACCCAGAAGTTGCGTTCCTGCCACCCCCAGACACAAGATCGCCGCCACACCCGTGGCAATTGCAGGGCCGGTCGGCCATGCAATACGGGAGGATCCAGAAACATAGCCTTCCTTCGCCGTCATCATGCCCCGATGGAACTCACCATAGGCAACGAGCAAACCGAGAATCGCCAGCAAGCCAACCCACTTCCGCAACTGCGACCGATCCGTCGCCCAAACCGCCAGGGCGAAAATGCTGACCAGGCCACCGACAACCCAGCCCGCCGCCCGATGCGTGTGCTCGATCAGGAAACCGAATTCCAGCTTTCGCCAATCCTTCCCCGCCAGATACCAGGGTTCGGTCGGCCAGACAGGATCCGCCATTCCGACACGAAACGAAGTCACAAACCCGCCGAGCACGAACAGCAGAAGCAGCGCGATCGAAACCGTAAGAATTCCCCAAAGCCGAACCCACCGTGGAACAATGGTGATAACAGATGTGTTAGTCATGGAAGATCCAATACTGGTCTCGGACAAAAGAGACCATTCACTTATATATCCGGGAGCGGACGTCGTCGGGCAACCTGTCAGGAACGGGAAGAGCGCGCACGAACCCTGAAAGATCGCGAACTTCTTCAACAGTTAGACCGGGGTTCGCGGGCATATTGGCTGCAGGAATTCCATGGCGAACCCTTCGAGCGATGTCCGCCGCCGATCCACCCCAGCGATACTTACCCTCAGTAAGATCCGCGACGCGGTTCGGGAACCCCCATACATCATATCGGAACTGATCCGCTCGGCCAAAGTCTACATGACATGCCGCACATCCAATGCGAGCAAACAATTTCTCACCCCGTCGAATCGAATCCGCGTCAGGAAGATCAGAAGGAACCGAACTTCGCGGCAGTTTCACTTCCTGCTGTGAGGCAGCCCATTGTTTGCACACCCGTTCCAGTTCAGTCGCCGCATCCGTCGGCTCTCCGTCGGGTCGAAACTCACGCAACACGCGGAACTCAACCTCGCCGCGAACGCTGAGATGGATGACATAGGCAATCAATGAATCGAGATCGGAGGCAGGGAGGGAATCGAAAGATTGCATGGCAGTCCCCTTCACTCCGGCTCGAATAACTCTCCGTAAATCGTCAATGGAAGGCTTCCCTGTACCAGTGCCAGCAGAACTACATTTGAATGAACCCATGCGAAAGTCACGAGGCAGAGGATTCAACCAGGGCCCACCGGGACCGCGGCCATCTCCAGACAGACCGTGACATTGTGTGCAAAGCCTCCGATACAAGCGACTTCCCTGAGCAAGACGGGCAGCAGTGCAATCGAGCGAGTCAATAAACAAAGTGGGTGGCAAGGAAGGCGAAGCAGGAGTACCGAACATCTCAAGAAGAGATTGATTGAGAATCGCACGTTCATCAAGTGACAAAGAGTTGGGATCGAAGGTGCGTCCGCCAATAGAATTCAACGAGACAAGCGATTCATCTAATCGTCCCGGTGGTGAAAGGGCGACTGGTGATTCCGGAGGCGCTGTGATGAACAATGGATCAGATCGCGAAGGATATTGTAGGTCCGGGTCATAACCATCGGGTTCGACACTACCGCAACCAGACACTGCGAAGGTAAAAAAAAGAAAGGCGATCCGGAGGCGGATCGCACATTGACGTTGGTCGTTAACGAACATTGCTCTGGCCCCAAAAGGTGTGGGCCCCTCGGCAAACTAGTACGCTGCAAGATGGCGAGTCAAAAAGTCGGTCATGATGAAAAGAAACATCAGGCCGGTCCAGAAGAGAGAAGCTGCAGCGATCAGCCAGGTAAGTTTGTCCGCAGCCCGCAAATCCATGAAATATAGGGCCAGAACAGTGGCCTGAACGCAGGCGACCCCCAAACTAGCAAGAACCTTCCATGGTCCGATGTTCGAGAAACCCACTCCCAATGCGACAAAAGTCAACCCTACCAAAATAACAAAAGTGGTAAACGTGCTCCCTACCGAGGGAAGATGATGATCGTGCGATTCTTCAGGAAATTGGTCTGCCATGAGAAGCCCCTTTAGTGCATTCCGAGTGCATGTTGGAACTGTACCACGGCCTGCCCAAATGAGTGAGGCCCAGCGAGATACAAGAGTGGCATGAGAAAAATCCAAACCATATCAACAAAGTGCCAATACAGGCTCATGACTTCCACGTAAACATACCTCTCAGGACGATCGAAGAACCCACGAGCAGCCAAGATGTATTGCCAACCAAGCAAGCCAAGCCCAACGATCATGTGGATCACGTGGAGGCCAGTCATGATGTAATAAAACATGAAGAAAAGTTGCACCCTAACAAAGTCCACTCCTTCGGCAGAATAATGCTCCTCGTGCAGGACGACTTTCAAGTTTCTGACAAATGCGATTTCCGAAACAGGTTCACCATGAGAATGCTGTTTGGCCTGCTCGCTCAACTGCGTTGTACCAGGGAGTAGCCCCTCGTTGTAGTCTAATTGGTACTCACGCGCCTTGAGTGCAAGGAAAGCTGTACCCAAGATCATCGTGAGGAGCAGGTAAGCCTTCAAACTTCGAACATCGCCATTATGAGAAGATCGTATCCCAAGAGTAATGGTGAGGCTACTAGTAAGAAGCAGAAAAGTGTTTACAGTCGCGATTCCCACGTTGAGGGCTGCACTTCCGGCTTCAAACTCCTTGGGGAACCAAATTCGATAACCGGTGTAAGCGCAGAAAACACCGCCAAAAAAAAGCACTTCGGTTACCAGAAACAGCCACATTCCCAGTCGAACCGTCGACTGTTGTTGGCGGAGATTATCGAAGTGATGGGCGACGACGCCCGTCCCGCTAGCTGACACTGGTCACCCCCTCACGTGGTTTATGGCTGCCGTTAGAATTCCCAATGTGACCGTTTGCGTTCAAGTAGTCTCCGAGCCCATTGGAAATCGCATACTCATAGGGAGGGAAAAACACAACTGGTGTGCGATCGAAGTTATGCGGACCAGGAGGCGACGGAATTTGCCACTCAAGACCGGTCGCTTTCCAGGGATTCGATCCCGCTCGAGGACCGAAAAATAAAGAAGCAGTCAGATAAACCACTGGCATGAGATACCCGATGCCCTGTATTGAAGCCCCGGCTGTAGAAAGGATATTCCAAAACTGATACTCAGCAGGATAATTTGGATATCTTCGAGGAAGACCACTATATCCAGCGACAAACTGCGGCATGAAAGTCAAGAAGAAACCCACAATCACAGTAACCGCCGCAAGCCGACTCCAGAAATCGGAATACATTCGTCCCGTCATTTTGGGCCACCAAAAGTGCAATCCAGCCAGCCAGGCTAGTATCATGCCACCAACCATCGTAAAATGGAAGTGTGCGATGACAAAGTAGGTATCGTGAAGGTGAATATCCGATCCCATGGTCGCCAGGTGGAGGCCCGTTACACCCCCGATCGTGAACAGAAAAAGGAATCCGATCACAAAAAGCATTGGTGCACGGAAATCGATCGATCCCTTGTATAGAGTGGCAGTCCAGTTGAAGACTTTGATCGCACTTGGTACGGCAACAAACATGGTTAACAGCGAAAAAACAAGACCCAGATAATAACCCTGGCCAGAAACATACATGTGGTGACCCCAGAGCAGGAATCCCACAACTGCAATGCCGACACTGCTCCATGCGACCGCTTTGTAGCCGAAAATGTTTTTTCGACTGAAGCAAGTGATCACTTCACTAATAACGCCCATCCCCGGCAAAATCATGATATAGACGGCTGGGTGGGAGTAAAACCAGAACAGATGCTGAAAAAGAAGCGGATCACCATCGAGAGCAGGATCGAAAATGCCAACACCGAAAATTTTCTCGGTAGCCAACAGCAATACCGTAATGGCGAGAACCGGTGTTCCGAGTAGTTGAATAATACTGGTTGCGTACATCGCCCACACAAAAAGGGGCAGCCGACTCCATGTCATGCCCGGTGCCCGCATTTTATGGACTGTTGCAATAATATTAAGCCCTGTCAAAATGTTGGCAAAGCCAGTGATATAGATTCCGAGACCAGCGTATAGTATATTCGTGTGGCTGTATTTCGAACTATAGGGTGGATACAACGTCCAGCCGGTATCGAGCCCACCAACGATAAGCTGCCACAGGAAAAAAAGAGCACCACCCATGTAGACGTAGTAGCTCAGCAGGTTCAACTTTGGAAATGCCATGTCTTTTGCACCGATCATAATCGGCACAAGAAAGTTACCTAACACCCCAGGGATCACGGGAATCAAAAACAAAAAGAGCATGATTGTACCGTGAGCAGTGAACGCTTTGTTGTACTGATCAAGCTCGAGAATAGCACCGGTTGGCGAAACGAGGTTCAGACGGACGAGCCCGGCTGCAATGCCCCCAAATACGAAGAAGACGCTCACAGATACCAAATACATCATCCCAATGCGTTTATGATCAACTGTGAGCAGCCACGACATCAGTCCATATGCATGGTTCAGATAGTTAACGCGCGAGCGTTCTTTCTCGGGTGGCAATTCGAGTTCCGGAAGACATTGCGGGGTGTAATCCAGTTGAGGAATGTTTGTCATTTCGGCAACCCTCCTTCGGACGTCGGGGCTCCTGGAGCTCCGACAGGAGCGGGAAACTGCTCAGTTCGTTTGGGCAGTTGACCGCCATCTTTCAAAGATTTGATGTAAGCAACGAGATTTCTAAGTTCAATCTCACCCACTTGAGCTACCGGATAAGCTGGCATGATAGGTTTCCACCCATCTGCTACCTTCGCTGTCGGCTGACGAATCGATTCTCTGAGGTATTCTTCATTTGCTTTGACTACGGTAGAACCTTGTACAGGACGAATTGTGTTATACAGCCCGACCAGTTGCGGAGCCCTCGCGTTAGATTCTTGGTTGTGACATGCGTTGCATTGTAATTTCAAAAATAACTTGCGACCTTCCCATGCGCTTGATCCGTCAATCGTTTTGCCAGGCGAAGTAGGAAAGGTGCCTTCAAGCCATGCCGTATAATCCTCGGGCAGCATTACGTGGACCTTTCCAACCATTTGCGAGTGACCCATGCCACAGTATTGATCGCAGAAGATGTGATAGGTGCCCGGAGTGGTTGGTTGATACCAAGTTGTGAAATATCGGCCTGGAAGCACATCGAACTTACTTCGGAAAGCGGGGATGCCGAAATCATGAATAACATCTTCCGAGGTTCCGGTTAGGCGGATCGCCTGACCAGATGCGAGGTGAAGCTCATTGATTTCTCTTTGCCCACTGGGATGTTGAATCTTCCACATCCACTGTTTCCCAACAACAAAATACTCCGGCGCATCGGAGGGGGGCTGCAATTGTTCGTTGTAAAGCTTGAGCCCCCACACGAAGAACGAAAGGAAAAATAGGAGTGGTGTTACACTCCATGCGATCTCCAATTTGTCTGACCCGAGCAAACGAGGAGTTACGTCCGTTTCGCTCTTCTTTGCGAAGGCAAAACAAGAATATGCCAGACCGCAATAAACTACGACGGCTGATGAAATCGTTACAAGTGTGATGTACCAGAACAGACGATCATAATCCTCCGCAAACGTCGATGCTTGAGGAGGGGCAAAAACTATGCTCGCAAAGAGGCTCATATCTCGTTCCTCGTCGTGTTCGTTTCGTCGCGGTTCCACACCGCAGCCGGAGATTTCGGTTCGTTTCCGGTTGCATGGTTAGTGGCATTTTCTGCTCGCATCTGTCGCCAGGTGCGAAATGCGATGTACATCACCAACAGATAGAACGGTGAGAATGCCACTGCCATCCATCTGAGTGTGAAGCGATAGTGACCTTTCACATCATCGTAAACAAAACAATATTGTGCAATCTTGTCAGAAACACTTCTTCCGATCTGGCCACCTGAAGCGTCGACAACGGCCATGCGTAAATCCCTGGCTGTTGGATTCAATCGCAACAAGTATTTCGAAACCTTTCCCTCTGGCGTCAGCACGACCAGTCCCGGGGCGTGTCCATAATCATAGGTTCGCGGTTCGGAAGGCAGGGTCTGGCCGTCCTTCGTTTTCCAGCCTTCACTTTCGCTATAATCAAAGGTCTTATTTCTGAATCGCAATGTATACTGGAACCCCACCGAGTTGGTAAGTTGATGAATAACATGATCTGCTGCCCGGACATCCGTACCTTGACCATGGCTTGCCGTCAAAAACCACACACCGGGTGTATTCGGATCGCGGCGATCGTATTGCTGGTGGAAAATCTCGCGGTTCTTGCGTGCGGCAGTCGGTGCCTCCCGAGGATCCACACTCACCAAGACAACGCGAAAAGGGCCGCCCGCAATAAATGACGGGTCTGACTTCCGGCAATCATTGAGAGCATCTAGCAGCCCGTGAATGACCTCATTGCAAAGTTTGGGACATCGATTGTAGTGGAGAACCAGGATTGTTGGCTTTCCATTTATGAGATCGCCCAGCTTCACTGGCTTCGAATCATGATCGTATAGGACGATGTCTGTGGGGACCGTGTTTCCAAGCTTCTGAACGTAATCGACATTGTCTGGAACATCAGGCCCGATTTCACCTGGAACAGGTGCTTTGCCGTAGGTCTGCGCCTGTACCGGCATACCCTCACCCAGAAGGGTGAGCATCGCGGTTAACACAGCGATCGAAAATCGACACATCATCATCGCCTACTGTTGAAATCTCAGTGATCGTGTTTCTTCTTGGGTGTGGGGTTCTTCATTGCGGGCGGCGGATCGCTTGGGCCACCCAGGCCGCCGTTGGAGAGCTTGGGGGTCAGCCTGGTGGTACGCGGGAGGTCGATCGGTTTTTTCTGCACCGGAACGTATTGATCGATGAGACCGTGCTGGTGCTTCTTCGAATCCACCGCCAGTAGTGCGATGGCTTCGGAGATTGGGATGCGGATCAATCCCGAACCTGCTGGGCCCACCGGTGCCGTCTCGATCAATACTTTCGCCCCTGTAGCGGGGTCCGTGTAGTTGTCGGGTCGAAGCGATTCCGGCCGGATCTCGGGCGGATTCACCCCGGGCGTTTCGATCGGTTGCTTCGATCGGAGATAGGGTGGGTCTTGCGGCGTGTCGGGTGCCTTGGTTTCGCGAAGCATTTCCAGGCGAGGTTGTGGCACCGGAGCGGTCACATCTGTCGAACTGATCCGGCCGAATCTCTTATCGATCGGCTCATCGTTGATTGCTTTGGTGATCGGGTTGGCGTTCGCATCGGCAACGGCGTTTCGGGTTGTGATCCACCCGAAAATGCTGGAAATCACGATGTAGGCGAAGACGAGCAGGGCGACGACGGCCGCCGGAACCATGAGGATCCCTTTGATCCCGAATCGGTCGGGCTCGTGACCGACTTTCACGCTTTGCTCTTCGACGCCCGGCGGATCGGTTTCGTGTTCCGGAGCGGAGGCACCGGACATCGAAACCAGCATCTGCACGACCGGGCTATCGCTCTTGCGTTCCGAGTGCTCTTCGCTCATCGCCGACCCTCCGTCGATCTGCTTCGGATGACCCGATCGTGATCAGTGGTGATGGCCCCAGTCAGCCAGGAACTTCGTTTCGCTGTTCATGGGCAGAATGGGGGCCTTGGCAACTTCTCGGCTGAACCACATGCCCCAAACCCCGCCCACCGCGAGCACGGCTCCGATTGCCATCGGTACGTGCAGGGTGCTGTGTTCGTGGGGGATTGCCGGGAGGATCCACCAGATGACGTCCGCGGCACAGACAATCATCAGGAGCGTCGCCATGATCCGGATCCGCTTCGGGTTCGTCTTCACTGGGCGGAAAAGGAAGACCACGAACGGGACCAGCCAGTGGAACAGCATCAGGAAGTAGGCCAGGTATTCCCAGCCACCATTCCCCCGCTTGAGATAGTAGGTTGCTTCTTCGGGGAGGTTTCCAGCCCACACCAACATGTACTGGCAGAACGATGCATAGGCCCACACCATTGTGACGCCATACAGCAGGGTACCAATGTCGATGCGGAACTTCTCTTTCACAACCTTCAAGACTTCCGGTTTATCGACCGTCAAGCTATAGAAGGTCAATACACCCAGTGACATGGCGGTGATGAACATGTTCATCCCGAAGACCACCGGGAACATGCTGGAGGCCCAGGTCGGCTCCACGGACATGACCCAGTCGGTGGTGGCGAAGGTCAACATGCCCGCCCACAACAGCATGCCTGGCCCGGAGGCGTTGTAAATCTTGGTCTTGGCGTTCTCGTCATCCCGGGATTCTGCATCCTTGCTCCATTTCAGGAGGAAGAATGCAAGCGTTCCCAGGGCGGCGAAGTAAACCACCGCCCGAATCGCGAAGAAGTTCGGATTGAGGTAGTCGTGGATCTTGTGCTGGTTCTCAACGACGGCGTCGAGTGTGAGGTGTTCCCGGGCGGAGATTTCGACCGGATCCCCTTCCCAGGCATGGTTCGCCCACCAGAACGGCGAACTCTTGCCGCCGTCCAGGTAGACGCTCACGAGGACCGGCACGAACAACGCGGCCACCACGGGGAGCGTCCGCAACGCCGCCTGCCAGGTCCGCCGGAAAACGATGCCCCAACTCGCGGTGGTCAGGAAGCCGATCATCGACAGGCCGAGGGCTCCGAACGGAATCGACGCCCAGAAGACGAACCCGACAAGATAGGTCAGGAACCAGTCTTGCGTTTTCTCCGCACCCGCGACCCCGCAGATGATGTAGGCGAGGAGCCCGACGACGAGGGACCCCATCGCCAGGGTCCGGATCGGCGTGGCGTCGACGGTCGCATCCGGCAGCCCGTGCGGATTCTCGGTCGCGGCGGTCGCAGGTGGTGCGTCTCCCGGCGGAGGTGCGTCACCGGTTGGCGGGTTGGTGTTCTCGGTCGTCACTTATGCCCCTCCGCCCCGTGTTCCTTGTGTCCGCCCACTGCCGACTTGGGCAGATCTTTTTCGGTCGCTTGCTGGCTCAATTGCAACGCCCGGATATAGCCGATGACCCGCCAGCGGTCTGCGGGATCCGCCAGTTGGACCTCGTGTGAGGCCATTCCCCCATATCCGAGGGTGATGACCTGATAGATGTAGCCGACCGGCACGTCGCGGAGGGAAATCTTTACCCCCCAGCGGTAGAAGCCCCGCGAATATCCCATCGGGATGCCGGTCCCCGGTTGCTCCCCCTTGGAGGGAACCCCGAGGGTCGACCAGTCCATTTCCTTTTTGGCCGGATCCATGTGGTAGGACGGCGGCCGGAGGAAACCCCGCTCGGGAATCTTGCCATTCCCCCAACCGGCGGCGCCGTGACATAGAGCACAGTTCGAGTTGAACAGCGTCTGCCCGCGCTCGAAGTCTGCCTTCGTCAACTCGAAGGGAAACTCGGAGACGAAGTGCTCGGGTTTGTCAGGCACCCCCACCGGCGCGACCACCGATTTCGGATCGAAAGAGGCGGCGGCGTCGGGTTTGACCTCGCGAACCTTCTTTCCTTCCGGCGTCAGCCAGGTCACGAGCGGGTCGTCCACGTTGGGCTGACTTCGGCTCACGACACCGGTTTCGAGCGGTCGGGCCGACTGGTTGTACAGGAAGAACGGGTGCGGATCGAACGGCCGCAACGCCGGTTGCGTCGCCATCTTCTGCTGGCACCCCGCCAGACCCATCACCGCGACGGCGGTGACACCCAGCCCACGAAGCCATCGACCCAGGAGCAACTGTGAGGTCGCAATCATTCCGGCACCTCCTCGACGCTCAGCGGGCTGAGGGTGTTCAGGAAGTCCCGCACACCGGTCTTCTCGAATTTCGGATCCACCGCCTCGATACACAGGAAGAACCGATCCCGGCTCGCCCGGACAAACTGCGGCACGTTGAAGACCGGGTGGTAGGGCTGCGGCAGCCCGCACAGCGAGAGCAGACCAAACAAACCGCTGAGCGAGGCGGTCAGCACCAGCAATTCCCACGAGATCGGGATGAACATCGGCCAGGACCAGAACGGTTTCCCGCCGATGTTGAGCGGGTAATCGACCACCGAGGCCCACGACATCATCAGGAACCCGAAGGTTGCGCCGCACAACCCTCCAGTGAACATGATTGCACCAATCTCGGATTGCGGGAAGCCGAGTTCGTCGGCCACTTCCGGAACCGGGTAGGGCGTGTAGCCGTCCATCCGGGTGTAGCCGGCCTCCCGAGCCTTGCGGGTCGCTGCGACGAGCGCATCCGCTGTCTCGAATTCGGCCAGCATCCCGTAAACCGCCGGCGGAGCATCGGCGTCGTGGTGTGCGTCGCTCACTTGGCGTTCTCCATGACCGAGTGCCCATCCCGACCACCCTGGGCCGGCGGAAGCATTTCCCGCATTTCCGTGATCGAAATCATCGGAAGGAATCGCACGAACAGTGTGAACAGCGTGATGAACAGCCCCACCGAGCCGAACATCGTCAGCCAGTCCCAGAACGTCGGGGCATATCGACCCCAGCTACTCGGCAGTTGGTCCCGCGTCAGCGTGATCACGATCACATAACGTTCGAACCACATCCCCACGTGCACCGAACCAGCGACCAGGAAGCAGAGCCAGTCATTGGTGCGGAACTTCTTGATCCAGTACAACTGCGGAATGATCGTATTGGTGAGGATCAACATCCAGTACGACCACCAGTATGGTCCGTACCACACGCGTTGTTGGGTCGTGTCCCACTCATAGAGGGAGTGGCTATACCAGGCCATCCACAATTCGTTGAAGTATCCGTAGTTCACCATGAAGCAGGTGGTGAGCATCACGCGAGCACACAGGTCGAGGTGCTTAGACGTGATCACATCCCCCATGCCGTAATATTTGCGGAGCGGCACGGCGAGCCAGACCACCATCGCGAAGCCCGAGAAAATCGCCCCGGCGACGAAGAACGGCGGGAAGATCGTCGCGTGCCACAACGGCACAATCGCCACGGCGAAGTCGAATGACACCACCGTGTGCACCGAGAAGACGAGCGGCGTCCCGATCCCCGCGAGGAGGAGGTAGAGCTTCTCATATCGTCGCCAGTGGATCGCCGAGCCGCGCCAGCCGAGGGCGAAGATGCCGTAAGCCCACCGTTGGAGGTTGTTCTTCGCTGTGTCACGGAGGACCGCCAGGTCAGGAATCAGACCGACGTACCAGAAGACGATCGACACGGTGAGGTAGGTCGAAACCGCGAAGACGTCCCAGGTCAACGGCGAGCGGAACTGCGGCCAAACCGCCATGTTGTTCGGGAACGGGAAGAGCCAGTACGCCAGCCAGGGCCGTCCCATGTGGATGAGCGGGAAGATCCCCGCACACATCACCGCGAAGAGCGTCATCGCCTCCGCGAACCGGTTGATACTCGTCCGCCATTTCTGGTGCATCAGCAAGAGAATCGCGGAGATCAGGGTACCGGCGTGGCCGATACCGATCCACCACACGAAGTTGACGATCGCGAAACCCCAGGCGACCGGGTGGTTCAGGCCCCAGATCCCGGTACCGAGGTAGAAGAGCCAGAAGACGGCGACACCGAGCCCGTTGAGGAGCGCGAAGCCGACGAGGAACCAGAAGTACCAGGCCTTGGGGGTCGGCCGGTCGCCGAGGACGACCGAGCCGATCTTGTCCCCGATGCTGGCGAGATCCTGCGACGTCGTGATCAGCCCTTCCGGGTGCGGCGGGTAGTGCCCGTTCGCCGTCGGCGGGGGGAGCGTCGCTGTGTCAGTGGCGGTCGTCATGTCCTCAGGCCCCCTTGGTCGCAGCGAGGAGCGACGGGTTCGGGTTCTTGATCGCCGCCAGGTAGCTCGTCCGCGGCATCGTGTTCTGCTCCGCCAGGAGCCCGTAGTTGTGCGGTTCCACCTTCCACCGGGCCACCGCAGAAGCAGATTCGGAGTCGCCCAGATCGTTGATATCACCGAAGACGATCGCGTCCGTCGGGCAGGCTTGCTGGCAGGCCGTCAGAAGCTCGTTCTCGAAGATCTTCGGGCGACCGTTGGCGTCCTTCTCCCGCACCGCGAATTCCCGCTCGGCGACGATTTCCGCGTTGCGGATCCGCTGGACGCAGTAGGTGCACTTCTCCATTACGCCCCGGGTGCGGACCGTCACTTCCGGGTTATTCAGGAGCTTCAAGCTTTCCGTGGAGTAGTCGGCGTACTGGTAGAAGTTGAAGCGGCGGACCTTGTAGGGGCAGTTGTTCGAGCAGTACCGGGTGCCCACGCACCGGTTGTAGGCCATGTCGTTGAGTCCGTCCGCCGAGTGTGCCGTCGCCGCGACCGGGCAGACAACCTCGCACGGGGCTTTCTCGCATTGCTGGCAGGGGACGGGCATGAAGTGCCCGGCGATCTTCGCGGAATCCTGGATTCGCTCGGCCCGCTGGGCCAGGGTCACTTCCCGACCGCCGAACTCGTCGTCGTATGGCCCCTTGCCGCCGGGGATGGAGAAGTACCGATCCACGCGAATCCAGTGCATCGCCCGGCCGCGGGTGACTTCGTACTTCCCGATCACGGGGATGTTGTTCTCGGCGACGCAGGCGGCGACGCAGGTGCCGCACCCCGTGCATGCCCCGAGGTCGACCGCCATCCCCCACCGACGATAGCTGACGCTGGCCTGCTGACCGTCGACGGTTTGCGGGTACTTCGGATAGAGGCTCAGCGGAATGATCCGTTTGTCGTGGTGCGACTCGTGCTCGACCTTGTGCTCGTCCCCATTGGTGTGATCCGGGTGGGAGTGGTCGAGCGGGTGGTGCTTGCCGTTGTGAAGGCGTTCGTAATCTTCGAACGTGCCCGGTGTGAGGGCCCGGATTTCCTTGTATTCCCCGGCGGAAGCGGCGGGAACCTGGGCGAAATCCTTGTTCTCCGGCTTGGAGAAGTACTGGATCGAGGCCGAGCGGTACGGCCGACGCCCCTCCATGGAGTACTGCCCCTGGACGCAGGCGAGGAACATTTTCGCGCCGGTCTTGGTGGCGGTGGCGCCGGTCGCGATCCCGAGCGTGGTGCTGGTCCGGAGCACGTATCCGTTGAAGCCGGTCTCTTTGCCAGTGGTTCCCACCGCGGATCGGCCGTAGCCGAGGTGAACCGTGATGGCGTCGTCGGCGTGTCCGGGCACGATAAAGACACCCGCCTGCACCGAACGACCCCCCACCTTCAACTCGACGATGTCTGCTTCGAGTCGGCCCCGCTCGCCGGCGGTCCAGCGGGGATCCAGGGAGACACCGAGCTTCGCGGCCGTTTTGGGGCTCACGATGGCGGCATTGTCCCAGGTCAGGCAGGTGACCTGCTTCGGGAGTTCCTGCAGCCAGCCGTTGTTCGCGAACCGGCCGTCGTAAATCGTGGGGTCGGGGAAGAACTGGATCTGCATCCCTTCCGCCGGTGCCGACGGGGCCTGATCGAGCCCGGCCAGGTCCGCCGCCGGGACATTGGTGGCCGGCAACGCGGTTCCCGGAACCACCCCGTCCCGAACCACCTTGTGCCACCAGGCACCAAAATCACCGGACTTGACCTTCTCGTCGAAGTGCTTCTGCCAGGTGTTTTTGACGTAGTCGAGCTTGTCCGTCGAGGTCAGATCCATGATGCTCGAGAACAACTCGAGAGCGGAGTGACCGGCGAAGAGCGGGGCGATCAGCGGTTGCTGGATCAGCACCGTTCCGTCATGGGCCCGGAGATCGCCCCAGGATTCGAGGTAGTGCGTCGAGGGGATGTGATACTGGCAGGCCGCCGCGGTCTCGCTCCCCTTCCAGTCATAGAGCCCGAAGTGGAACTTGGTCGCCTTCGAATCCTTGAGAACGCTTGCAAATTCGAGATCCGCCGGGGCGTCGTAGGCGGGGTTCACCTGGAGAATCAGGAGAAGATCGGCCTTGCCGGTCTTCAATTCCTCGGCGAGGGTCTTCAATTCCGCGTAGGAATCGGCGGCTCGGGGTTGGAGGGGGTCGGTGAAAACAACCGTGCTGCCGACCGCCCCGAGTTTCTGGTTGATCGCGTGGGCGATGCGGTGGACGGCGGGCGGCTGGGATTCGCCGACCAGGACCAGAGACCGTCCCGGCTTGGCCTTGAGGTCATCGACGATCGGCTTGATCCACGGCTTGGCGATGTCCGGAAGCTTCCCTTCCGCAATGCCCGCGATTCCGAGTTCCTTCGCGACGGCCCGGGCGAACGCCTCGATTTCCGTCGGCTTGAGGGGGAGTCGGTGATCCGCGGTGCCGCCGGTGCAGGTGAAGTTGGACTCGACCGAATACAGGCGGTTTTGCGGGGCCGGAAACCCGTCCTTTGCGTCGAGAGATGCCTGGACGGTCCGGACTTTCCGGCGAGCCATGAAGTCGCGGGAACCGACGACCGCGGCCGGGTGGGCTGCATCCAGGAAGTCGGAGTCGAGGGCGAGAACCACGTCCGCGTTGGCCAGTTTGTAGACCGGGTTCACGAACTTCCCGAACGCCTGGCGGGCCCCCATCTTCGCGGAGTAGGAACCCGTCGGCTCGTACTGCACCCACTTCGCCTGCGGGTTCCGCTTGAGGAACTCCTCGATCAGCCCGATCAGCGTCGGCGATGTCGTCGGTGTGGAGAGGATGCGGATTCCGGCTCCGCCCTTGTCGCGTTGCTTGTTGACCTCGTCCTTGAAGGCGGAGATGGCCTTGTCGTAGGAGACGGCGGCGTTGCCGAACGTCGCGGATCGGGAGCGTTCGGGGTCGTACATCCCGAGGAGGGACGCCTGGGCGAAGAGGTTTGTGCCACCGACACTGCTGGGGCAGTTGGGGTTGCCTTCCACCTTGAGGGGCCGACCTTCGCTGCTCTTGGCGATCAGGCCGAGCCCGACACCGCCGGCCTGTTCCATCGCGGTGGCGAAGAAGAGGGGAACGCCGGGAAGAATTTCGACGGGTTGTTCGACGTAGGGAACAACCTTGTGCTGGGACATCGGCTTGAGCGAGTAATTGCAGCCGACCGCGCCGGCGAGAGCAGCGGAGGCCCCGGCCAGCTGGAAGAATCGCCGACGGGAAACGGGGTCCAGCCAGGCCTCCGCGTCTTCCGGGAACTCGTCCTGCATCATCTGCCGGAATTCGGCGGTGTTCATCCACTCGTCGACCGACTGGAAGAACTCCGGTTCCGGGCTGGTCGTCTCGGCGGGCATTGCGTCGGTCCTCGGTGATCCGTGGCGTCCGTCCTACCGTCGGTGTTGCGTTAGCGGTGGCAGATCGAGCAGTTCGTGAGCACGTGGTCGTTGCGAATCAGGTTCTCTTTCTTCACCTGCTTGCCGATTTCCAGTTGCGTGAAGGGCTTGCCCGTGTCCGGGTTCACGCCCAGGTCGGCCGGTTTCCAGGCGATGTTGTAGACTTCCGATTTCGGGCGGAGGTGGTTTTCCGGCTTGCGGTGGCAGTCCAGGCACCACTCCATCAGCAGGGTCTTGGTCTGGAAAACCAGGTTCATCTCATCGATTTGGCCGTGGCAGGAGTAGCACCCGACCCCTTTCGCCACGTGGATGGAGTGGTTGAAGTAGGTGTAGTTCGGGACGTTGTGCACTTTCGTCCAGGCGATCGGCACCCCCTTGGCGTATCCCTGACGAACCGGTTCGAGCAGGTCGGCGGAGGTCCACATCTGCTGGTGGCAGTTCATGCACGTTTTCGTCGGCGGCAGGCCGGCAGAGGCGGATTTTTCGACGGCCGTGTGGCAGTACCGGCAGTCGATCCCCAACTGGGCGACGTGGTGCTTGTGCGAGAAGGGTACGGGTTGCTCCACCACCTCGCGGGCACCCGTGGTGTAGTCCGAGCGGTAGAACGCAGCCAGGGCGACACCGCCGCTCGCTCCGATCAACGGCAGTCCGAGGACCGCCAGCCGGAACACCACATTCATGCTCTTCGGGAAAACCTGGGCCATCGCCGTCTTGCCTCCTGATCGTTCCCGGAACCGGTTCGGAAGGACCTTCTCCGGAGGAAATCATCTCACGGGAACGAAGTCGGGATCGTGCCCTCGAACGCCAACTGCATGAAGCGATAGGCGGCGGTCGCCAGCCCGATCGCGGTTGCACTGAAGAAAACGCCAAGCATCGCGAGGTTCTCGCCGTCCTTCCCGGCCCGGATCCCCATCGCGAGGGTGATGAGACCCAGCAGCAAACCGACCGAGGCCACGGACAGCCCGAACGGGTACCACCAGAACGTGATCGTCCCCCAGAATCCGAGCGTGAACGAGGCGGTCGCCAGCCCGCGACGAGTCGTCCAGGTCGCCGGTGTGATACCCGGTGGGGGCGTCACGGTCGGTGGCGTCTCGGCAAGGGGAGAATGGTCGGCCATGGGATCGTCCCGGATCACCGTGTCAGGTCTATGCGAGTTCTGCTCACACGTGACTTACCGGTGACCGGCAGGGGTCGGCAACCATCCCCCCAAAGATTCCTAATCACGGGAACCGGAATCGGGTCGAATCTCAGAATCGAGAATCCGTCGGAGATCTCGAGCATCTCCGACGTGGCTGAGGAAGAGCGAGGTGCCCGGAATCGGACGCATACCAGACTCTCCGGGGTACTTCGGGAACTTCCGGGAAGGTCAGATCCCGTCCGCGTGGTGGATCACTTCTTTTTCCCTTCCCGTTTCACGGGCCAGGGTTCCACGTTCGCACGCTTGGCCCAGGCGTCGTACTTGGCTGTCAGGTCCTTGACGACGTCCGGGTTCTTCTCGGCGAGGTTGGCTTGCTCGGTGCGATCCTTGGCGATGTCGTAGAGTTCCCAGCCCTTGCCGTGCTTCGCCACGAGCTTCCAGTCGCTGACGCGGACGGCCCGGTTTCCTTCGTGCTCCCAGAAGATGGCCTCCCGTTCGAGCGGCTTGCCGGCGAAGACGGGGACGAGGCTTTTGCCTTCGAGCGGGGTCGCGTCGGCGGGGTACTTCGCGCCGGCGATGTCGTAGAGTGTGGCGGCGATGTCGATGAGGTGGCTGGGTGTGGTGCGGAGTTCCCCGTGAGCGGCGATTCCGGCGGGCCAGTGTGCGATCAGCGGAGTGGAGATGCCGCCCTCGTGGACCCAGTGCTTGTACTCGCGGAAGGGGGTGTTGGAGACGTTGGCCCAGCCGAGACCGTAGGCGACAAAGGTGTCGGCGGGGCCGGGCATGACGCCTGGACCCTGGCGGAGGGGGAAGCCGTCGCGGGTCTGTTTCGGGCGGGAACCGATCTGGAACTCGGTCGGCTTCATCTCGGGAAGCGAGGGTTTCTCCGCCCGCGGGCCGCTTGGAACGCCCTTGGCCGCCCCCCGGCCGACTTCCTCGGCACAGCCGCCGTTGTCCTGCATGTACAGGATCAGCGTGTTCTCGAGTTGCCCGGATTTCTTCAACTCCGCGACGATCTTGCCGACGCCCTGATCCATGCGGTCAACCATGGCGGCGTAGGTTTCCATGCAGGCGATCTCGCGTTTCGTGTCCTTGACCTTCTCCCAGGAGGCGGCGGCGGGGGTCATTCCCTGGGATTCGGAAACGAGACCGAGCTTCGCCGCCTTCGCCAGCCGAGCTTTGCGGATGGGGTCGTAGCCGCCGTCGTACTTTCCCTTGTACTTCGCGATGTCCTCGGGGAGGGCGTGCATCGGCCAGTGGGCAGCGGTGTAGGCGACGTACAGGAAGAAGGGTTTCTCGCCGTGATCTTTCTTGTGGTCGGCGAGGAAGCGGACGGCGTGGTCGGAGATGGCGTCGGTGTAGTAGTAGGTTTCCGGCTTGTAGTCGGGGTCCGCGTAGGCAGAGATCATCGCGTTGTCGCGGACGAGGGACCCGGGGTCGAAGTAGTTTCCGCCGCCCGCGATTGTGCCGTAGAAGCGGTCGAAACCGCGGGAAAGGGGCCAGTTGTGTTTCGGTCCTTCCGGTCGAACCGTTGGCGTGACGTGCCACTTTCCGACGGCGTAGGTGCGGAAGCCGGCGGGTTTGAGGACCTCGGCCATGGTTCGGCACGACTGGTTGAGGTCGCCGCGGTATCCGGGTTTGCCGTAGTCTTCCATCATGTGCCCGACGCCGGCCTGGTGGGCGTACAAGCCGGTCAGGAGCGTTGCCCGGGTGGGGCAGCACCGGGCGGTGTTGTAGAACTGCGTGAATCGGACGCCCCCCGCGGCGAGGGTGTCGAGGTTGGGCGTCGCGATTTCGCCCCCGTAACATCCGAGGTCAGAATAGCCCATGTCGTCGGTGAGGATGACGATCACATTCGATTTCTTCGGCGGTTCCGCCCCGAGCGACAGGGCCGGTCCGGCAGCCAGGAGGAGAAGCACGGTCGCGAGAGATCGCATCGGAACTCCGGGAAGAGGCGTGCGGGCGAGGGTTTGGAGTGCGATTCTACCCGCTAACCCGGCGTCTGGCGCGATCCGTTTGCGGAAGTGCTGGCCTTCGCGAATCCCAGCCTCCGACTGCGACTGGCCCCGTTTGGGCCGCGTAAGAGTGCGGGAAACTTCGGGTATCACCAGACGATCACCACTGGACATCGGTGATTCTCAGAGGACTCAGTCATGATCCGCGTCCGCAAATCCGCCGACCGCGGGGAAACGCACATCGGCTGGCTCGACAGCCAGCACACGTTCAGTTTCGGCGATTACCACGACCCGAACCACACGCACTTCCGGTCGCTTCGGGTCATCAACGACGACCACATCGCACCGGGTTCCGGCTTCGGTGCCCACCCGCACCGGGACATGGAGATCCTGACGTACGTGCTGGAAGGGGGCGTCGCTCACCGGGACAACATGGGTCACGAGTCGGTGATTCGGCCGGGGCAGTGGCAGAAGATGTCGGCCGGCCGGGGCGTCGTGCACAGCGAGTACAACGCCTCCGAAACGGATCCGCTCCATCTCCTGCAGATCTGGCTCGTCCCGGACCAGCGGGGGTTGCCGGCGAGCTACGTGGAGAAAGAATTCCCCGCCGAGGATACGCTCGGGAAGTGGCGAATCGTTGGTTCCAAGGACGGCCGGGATGGCTCGATCGTCATCAACCAGGATGTGATCCTTTCGGCCGCGAAGGTCCGCGAGGGGGACCGCCTCGAGTATCCGCTTTCCCCCAAGCGTGGGGCGTGGTTGCACGTCGCGACCGGGGCGGTCACGGTCAACGGGGTGGCACTCGAAGCCGGCGACGCGGTCGCAATCGAGGAGGAATCGCGGATCGACCTCGTCGGCCGGGCACCGGGGGAAGTGCTCCTCTTCGATCTCGGATAAGCTGACGCTGTGCGGTCAGGGGGTTGCGGATATCGTCACAGGTGTCCGCTTCCTCAGGAAAGAGCCATGGAATACACCGAGACGCCCGCCGCCGACCAACTCGAGACCTTTCCCAACCCCAGCCCGGGGCGGGACTACTCCATCGAGATCGTTTGCCCGGAATTCACGAGCGTCTGCCCCAAGACGGGCCAGCCGGACTTTGGGACCATCACCTTCACCTACACCCCGGGCGAGGTGTGCGTCGAACTCAAGTCGTTGAAGCTGTACTTGCAGCGGTTCCGGAATCAGGGAATCTTCTACGAAGCGGTGACGAACCGGTTGCTGGATGACTTCGTGTCGGCGGCCCAACCGCGGCGGTGCACGGTGGTGTCGACATGGACTCCGCGTGGGGGGATTTCGACGACGGTGCGGTGCACCCATGAGGCGGGGAAAAACTGACGCGGACGCCAGTTTCGGCGTCCGCGTCAGCGAGTTCGAGTTGAGAGGTCGTCGGGTTAGTCGACGACGATGGCGTTGCGAAGCGGGGCGAATTCGAGGATTTCCCGCACCGCGTGCTGGGCCAGTTGTTTGACGTGGAAGGAGCTGGCCCGGCCGCGGATCACGACTTCCTCACCATCGACTTCCACGGAAAGTTCGCGGACGCGTCGGCCGGTGAGCCGGAGAACCCGTTGTTCCAGAATCTGGTCGAGTCGGGGAGCAGTCGCCGTCATGGTCGGTCTCGCAAAGAACCCCACCGGATCCGGCACCCGTCGGCGCGTGCCGCCCAAACACTCGTGATCGTCGCCAGGTCCTCGGGGTCTTGGAAAGAGATGCAAAAATCGCACCAATCTTCGGTCCCGTCCCCGACTTGCGTCATCGGTGCGGAGCACATGTCGCCCACGGACCTGCTGTGGTGGCTGGAGAATGGCGCAGTTGCCGTCCGTTACGAATATTGCATCTCGCTCGGCCTGGCCTCGTTGCACTTCCGTTCGCGGCTTCACCTGGTCGAGGCCCGGAATCGCCGGTACTTCCAGGGGTTGCCGTACGTCCTGCTCTCGCTTGCGTTTGGGCCGTGGGGGCTGCCGTGGGGGCCGTATCTGACCGCCCGGACGATCTGGAACAACCTCTGCGGCGGGATCGATGCGACCGCGGAAGCGACGGCTCTTTTCGCCGGGGAATCGGCACCTCCCGTGGACTCTGCCTGACTCGCGTTTCCGGTAAAATACCGCCGACGCGTCGGGAGAAACCGCCGGGAGAGTCAGACCATGCTGCGAGTCCGCACCGCTTTCGTGCTTGCCATTGTCGCACATGGTGCCACGGCTTCGCACACCCAGGCAGGGCTTTACTCACCCGCGGAACCGTGCCCCTTCGAGGTCCGCCCCGACGGGACCGCGAAAGAGCTTACGTATGGCACCGCCACCGCCGGCGAGTTCCGGATCCGCTACACGGTCCTCCTCAACGCGGGGGACGTCAATCCGGCCCGGACAGAGAATGCCGACCGGAAGAAGTATCTCGACCGGATCGCCGCCAGTCGCCAGCGACGGGACCTGACGCCGGCGGAGCTCGCGGGACTCGCCGCCGACCTGCTGCGGGTTCGCGACACGGAGGCCGCCCTCGATTTACTCGCCCCCCGCAGCCGCGATCGGAACCCGGATTTCCGCATCCTGGCGAACCTCGCCCATGCCCACGCCCTGCGGAAGGAGTGGAGCGACGCCCTCCGAATCCAGAGCTATCTCGCCTTCGACTACGACGTTCCGGAGGATCTGGCGGGGACGACGCCGGCGCAGCGGGCGTGGTTGCAAAAACTGGAACGCAAGCACTATCGCCGTTGGCTGGAGATCCACCAGGAACGGGATCGGAAGAAATCGCCCCCCTCCGAGGAAACGATTTTCCCGCTCTTCGAGGTGAACTTTGTCGGGGAATCGGGAAAGTACGAGCCGGGAAAACAGGCGGCCGCGGAGAAGGCCAAGCTCCCGCCGGATGCGATCGCGATCGTGCAGCAACTGATGCTCTGGGACCCCGACGACGCGGCGTTGCAGTGGTTGCTGGCGGAACTCTATGCCGCCAGCGGTCGCCTTCGCGAGTCGGAGTCGATCTTCAACCAGGTTGTGGAAAGTCGGCAGTACTCGAATCGGCCACTTTTCATGGAGCATCGAGCGGCCGTGCGGGATGCGGTGGCGAAACTGCCCCCGGAATCCAGCCCCGAGGATGTCGCCTTGCCGCCCACCTCGGAGCCGGCCCCTTCCACTGACCCAGATCCCAAATCGGATGACTCTGCATTTCTTCCGTCGACCGACCGGGTCGTGGTGGTGCTCGCGGCGTTTGGGGCATTTTTGGGTTTTCTCGTCTTCCTCAAGCTCCGTTCGCGGAGCCGACGGTATCCTCTTTCTTCGAGAGCCGCGACTGCAAAGGAGCGGCCGCTTCCAGAGTAGAATCCCATCTTTCCAAGCAGGAACTCCGACAGTCAGACTCTTTCTTCGAGAGCCGCGACTGCACCAAAGGAGCGGCAGGAACTCCGACAGCCAGAAGTCGCCTCACACGTGAAGCGGCCGCTCCTTCGCAGTCGCGGCTCTCGAAAAGTACACATCCCCCTCATCAACCAGCAGTTTCCCCTGATCCCCACACCTGAGGGAAAGTTTGAGTGTGTCCCACTTCTGGAATCGAAGCGATTGTCGATCTCGCCGTCAACGAACCGCCCCTGACTCCGACGCGGGAACTGGTCTATCTGCGGTTTCCGATCGTGGATGCACCCGGGAATCCACCCTGGATACTCCGGGCCGCGATCGATTCCGTCGCCGGCCTGGCACGCGCGGAAATTCCTTTTCTCACCTACTGCTCTGTCGGCCTCAGCCGCACTCCCTGTATCGCCGCCGCCGGCCTGGCACTGGCTCGCGTAATCCCACCGCGAGTCGCCCTCCAACTCGTCGCGAGTGCGGGGCCGACCGACCTTTCCCCGGGCCTCTGGAACGAAGTCGAGGCGATGCTTACCTTCGACGGCGCGAGCAGGGGCTAATCCGCAGTTCTCGCAAGCTTCCAGCGAAATCTTGCGGTATGCTAAATCGGAGAGTTTTGTCCGATTCCCCGCCACAATCGCAGGAGTTGTCGATGCGTCGCGCACTGCTCTTCCCCCTGGCTCTGGTCGTCTGCTGGTGGATCGGTTCTGGTCCGGCCAGATCCCAGGCGCCGAAACCGGACGACAAGAAAGAGAAACCCGGGGTCAAGCTTCCGACTCAGGCGGAGGTGATGGCGGCGAAGTTGAAGAGTGCCCACGCGGCACTGGATGGGCTGGCGACCGCGGATTTCGCGAAGGTGCAGAAATCCGCCGATGAACTCGTCCGCATCAGCCAGGCCGGGGAATTCCTCAACGCCATGAAGACGCGGGAATACGAGATCCAGGCGGGAATCTTCCGCCGTTCCGCCGAGACGCTCTCGAAGAAAGCCAAGGACAAGAATCTCGACGGCGTGCTCGTCGCCTACATGGACCTGACGATGACCTGCGTCCGTTGCCACGAGCACACTCGAGCGAAACCCGACGCCCGCCTGCCGGTGTTTCCGCAGCCGAACCTCGCCGGCCGGTGACGGAATCGTTCCTCACGCCAGGCCCGCGATCGCAGGTGGGTTCGCCTGCTCCACGGCCGGCGACCCCTGCCGGGATCGACGCAACCGGAACCGCCGCGGCGGGTACAACAACAACGCCTGCATCACCACGATGAACGTCGCGACATACAGCGTCGTGAAGAACGCCTCAGGCGGTCGTCCTCCCTCGAAGTGCTGATCGATGAACAGGATCTTGTTCATCAACCACCCCAGAAACGTGTCGTGCGTGCTCAGGTTCTTCCCGTCCAGGGCACGTAATTGTTCCTCCCACGTCGTCAGTGGGCAGCGAATGTTGTTGATCACCTCGTAGACGACGATGCCGATCGCGAGCAGGTGCGACCAGCGGAACCACGGGTTGCGGCCCCACTCCCAGCGGAACGTCCCCGCGACGATGATGACGAGTTGCCCCACCACCACGTAGGCGACGTAGAGGAGGTGCAGAAAGAGCATGCAATCCGCGAGGAATCCGTACATGGGGAGGTCTCGGAAGAGGTTGTAGCAGCGGGTGAGTTGGCTGCAGAAATGATCCCCACCCGGAGAATTTTATTCCCCCGGAGCGGAGAAAAAAACCCGATCCTGCGTACACACTTCCGGGTCTTCGAATCACTTTCCCCCGGCCACGGCCAGCCGCGTCAGCCACTCTCGCAGCCACACCTGCCGCTCGAAAGCCGCCGTCTCCGCCTCTTCCTGCGTGACTCGCTGGAAGCGGACCTGAGTTACCGGTCGGAGCTGGCCGAGCCGATCCAGATCCGCCCGGATCACGTGCGCGATCTTGGGGTAACCCCCGATCGTCTGGCCGTCGACCCCGAGCACCACGGGAAGCCCATCGTTGGTGACTTGCACCGCACCGGGTGCCACCGCTTCCGACACCAGTTCCCCCGGCCGACGCGCGATCGGCTCCCCTGTCAGGCGGATCCCCATCCGGTTGCTTGCCGGGCTCACCGTGAAGATCCACTCGAAGAAATCGGCGGTCGGGAACCAGTCCCGTTGCGGCCCGTCGACCACCCGCAGGATGCCATCTCCCAGCGAAAGGCTCGCGAATCCGAGTCCCCGACCGGGAACCGAGGACGCGCGACATCTCAGGATTTCCCCGGTTTGGAGAGGTTCCAGGGCGGATCGGCTTCCGAGAATCTCGGGAAAATCGAAACCGCCCGCGACGGCCAGGTACCCCCGAGCACCGGTGGGCGTCCCGCCGATCCGGAGGGTTTCCCCGGGTTCGAGCGTGAAACTGATCCCCGCGGGAATCTCGCCACGCCCGGAGATCGTGAGGGAGAACTCGGCCCCGAACACGACGCAAGCGGTGCGATCGATCGCGCAAACCGTCGGCCCCGCGAGCGTCAGTTCGATCGCCGGCACATCCGGGGGATTTCCCACCAGCCCATTCGCGATCGCATATGCCGCCCGATCCGCAGCACCACCCAGCGGCACACCCAGCGAGCGGGAACCAACCCGGCCCCGATCCACGATCACGGAGTACGGCCCGGGGGAAAGAACGGTCAGGCTCATGCGAACGACTTCAACGAGAAACCCCGTGCCAGAAGGCCTTCCCGCACGGTTCGGGTGAATTCCACCGCTCCGGGCGTGTCCCCGTGGACGCAGATGGTGCGGACACCCCGCTCGACCAGTCGCTCGATCTGGTCGAGCGCCTCGGCCGGGTCGTGGAGGATCGCGTCCGGTTCGGTGCGGGGAACCAGGCTGCCATCCGGACGGTAACGCCGGTCGGCAAACCCCTCGGGAACAAACCGCACGCCGAGCGACGCACAAACTTCGGCCAGCACCGACCCCGGCAAGGCCACGACCGGAAGCCCGTTGAGGAACGCCGCCGCCGCGATCGGCCGGGCGAATCGCTCCTCCCGACACGCCTGGTTGTAGAGCGCCCCGTGCGGCTTGAGGAACCGCACCGGAACCCCCGCCAGCCGGGCGATCCCCGCCACGCCGCCGATCTGGTACGCCAGCGAGGCGGCCAGGTGGGCCGGCGGTTCCGCGAGTTCCCGCCGACCGAAGTTTCCGCGATCCTCGAACCCCGGATGGGCCCCGATCGCCACGCCATGTTCCATCGCGACCCGGATCGTCTCCCGAATCTCCGCCGGCCCCCCCGCGTGGAACCCGCAACACACATTCGCCGACGTCACCAACGCCAGCATCGCCGCATCATCCCCCACCCCCTCGGCCAGATCCGCGTTGAGATCGACTTCCACATCCGCCTCCGCATTCTCGACCCGCGTTCCCCACTGTACCTCAGCGGCGCTTTCCGCGTGCGGCATCTCCTGAGCCATGGTAGAACTCAGAGACACTTCTGATGTTCGCGAAGGGGAAAACACGAGGGGCGGGCCATGTCCGACGAACTCGCGTTTCTTGCAGCCATCCGTCAGAAACCGGAGGACGACCTGACCCGACTTGTCTACGCCGACTGGCTTGAGGAACGCGGCGACGCCGAGTCCCTTCTCAAATCCCAGTTTCTCCGCGACGAGGTGCGAGTCAACGAGATCCCTCGCCTTCTTTGGTTCGACAAGAAAGAACTGCTCATCCTACCCCTTCGCAAACTGGCTGAGACTCTGCCGGTCGACTGGAAGATGGCCGTATCGCGGATCCCGGTCGAAAACTGCGGCACGCGATGGACTTTTATCTGTCCGCGGAAATGGAGCGAGTTTCGGGAAACCGCGGACCCAGAGATTCGCTTTTGCTCCACCTGCGAGCAGAATGTCTACTATTGCCACTCTGTCGAGGAAGCCCGCGAGCGGGCGAGTCAGCGGCAATGCGTGACACTCGACGTGCGGATCCGTCGCAAGCCAGGCGATGTGGTGGAAGAGCCAACGATTTCCGGGATGATGTACTTTGTCCAGCCACGAACGCCGGAGGAACAGAATCGGTACGATCGGCGATCTGATGAAGTGATGGAGGTGATTCGCTGGGAAGAGTCTCATTCCGATCCGTCGCCGCCGACGAAACCGCGGAAATGGTGGCAGTTCTGGAAGCGGGGTTCCGAGTGAGCTCACTCGGCCACGTCGATCGCGAAGAAGGGGTCGGCGACTTCGCCGGTTGGGGTGGCGGTGCGGACGGGGAAGATGTGACGGCCGGTTCGGAGTAATGGCTACTCGGGCAAGAATGGCTCTGTGAACTCCGGTGGGTACACAACCTCCCACCCGGACTTGCGCTCCACAGCGACTACGGCACCCGGTTGCAGCAGGCATCCAACCACCGGCACATTCTCGATCACGTCGAGAACGCACGCAAGGGCCGACGTGGGATTGGACACTTTCAGGAAGACGACCATCAGCGGCTGCGGCCCGACGTAGTCGTAGCCGTCGTCACTGATGACGCCGGCCGACCGCTCAGCCAGCAAGTCCGGGAGTCGGTAGCGAATGTCGGCGTTGGGGTTGTCGAGCAGTTGCGGGTCGAGCCGGATCGCAAGCGTCTCCACTCTTGAGCCCTCTGCCGCGGTCCAATAAGGGTTGGTGTCAAATCTCCTCAACCCAAATCCTTGCTCACGCCGCGGGTGGGGGCCGGTCACTCGACCACGTCGATCGCGAAGAAGGGGTCGGCGACTTCGCCGGTGGGGGTGGCGGTGCGGACGGGGAAGATGTGACGGCCGGGCTTGAGGTTGGCAGGGAGTTTTACCGCGAACTCCCGCGTTTGCTCCTTTCCGGGGACCGACGCGGCTTCCCAGGTCTGATCCGGGACGAGCCCGCGGCCCTGGATTGTGACCGTGATCGGCGTCGGTTTCCCGCCTTCTGCACGGGTGATTCGGGCCAGAACCTTGATCTCGCTCCCGGGTTTTGCGGTCTGCAGGTTCGGCTCGATGTGGACGAGATGCGGGTTCCAGTCGTCGCGGTGGACGCCGGTCGGTGAGACGGCGTCGGCGGCTTTCCCGGCTTCTTCGCCCCACTTCACGCGGCGGCGGTAATCCTCGGCGTTGAAGATGTACGGCCCGCCGTGCTCGGCGAGGATCCACTCCGGGGCGATGTCGAGGACCTTCTTCGCGCTGGTGCCGTAGGCGACGGGGGTGCTGCGGTTGAGTCCCATCCACCCGCCGGTGCCGGAGAACTGGTTCTGGTGGAAGAAATTGTCGGCGGTGAAAAGGCAATGTTTCCCGTCGATCTTGGCCTCGATTCCCGCGGTGTACGCCGTCTGACCCGGAAGGGCGTGGAAGGTGAGGGTGTACTCCCGCCAGGTCGCGGATTCCTTGTCCTTGAGGATCTTGTCGAAGTGGATGGGCCGGGCGTCGAGGAACGGAGCCCGGAACCGGAACGGTTCGCGGAGCGGGCCGGCGACGATGTCGAGCCCCCACACCTTGAAGCCGTCCTTCCCCGGAAGGACGTGGACGCCGTCGTAGTGGTCGTAGTGGGCATGCGAGAACGCGACGATCTCGATTTCCCCGAGGTTCTCCGCCTTCCGGAGTTTCTCGACCTGCTCGACGAGCGTTTTCCCGAACGGATCGAGGACGAGGCACGCCCGCTTCTCCTTCGAGACGAGGACGTAGGTGTTGCCGGTGATCCAGAGGTGCTCGGAGACTTTTTCCCACGGCTTCTGGCCGATGCTGGCGACGTGGTCTTTCGGGACGAGGAAGTCGTACTGCGGCGGTTTGCCGAGGCGGTTGGTGTAGCGCTCGAAGCTCTTCTGGAACCCGGCTTCCTCGATGGCCGTGGCGGCGTCATCGAGCAGTTTCGATGAGTTCGCGGACACCACCGGGCCGCGAGCAGGGAAGATAACCGACGGGCGGAGCTTCGACAATTTCCGCAGCGATTCTCCGGCCGGCTTGAGGCCGACGTCCGTCCAGTGGTCCCAGTCCGTGGTGTACGGCGTCCACAGCTTCCCCTCGCCGGTCACCGCGTCGCCGGCGAAGACCAGCGGCGATTCCCCCTTCTTCGCCAGCGCGAACGCGACGTGGTCCCGGCTGTGCCCCGGAGTGGGGACGGTGGTGAGCGACCAGTCGCCGAGCGGGATCGTGGTGCCGTCTTCGAGGGAGAAGTCGATGCCGGCGACGCCGACGGGGGCGACGAAGTAGGCGGTCCGCGAGTTCCGCAGGGGAATCGATTCCTTCCAGAACTTCTCCACCGCATCCGGGGCGAGCCACTCGGCGGACGATTTCGGTGCCCGGACCGGGAGCTTGGCCGTCAGGAACCGGGCGACCCCGGCGGTGGTGTCGCGGTGGTGGTGGGTCAGTAGCACGAGCTCGGGCTTCGCGGGGGGATCCTCGCCGAGCATTTCCGGGCCGGCGGGGGCGTCGATCAGGATGATTTTTCCGTCCGCGGAGACGAGGTAAGCGGCGGGGTGTGACTCGGAGCGGAAGACGCGCAGGCCCCCGGTTTCGTGGACTTTCTTCCAGCCGGCGACGTCCCGCTTGGCGTCGGTTCGCACCAGCCACGCGGCGGCTGCGAGGACGGCGAGGCAGGCAAGCGCCAGCAACCGGTGGGCGAGCATCAGCGACTCCGGGAGGAAATTCGCGGCCGGGCAGGAACGCATCGTCCCCTGCCGGCAAGGTCAAGTCAAGAACTCCGGAAGAAGTGGCGAAGTTCCCCAGGCACGTACTTGATTTCCCTACCCGATTCCGGTTCTACTAGGCGTGTCCCGGCGAGACAGGAATTTCCAACCCCGGCTCGCCCTGCCAGTCTCGCCCGATTTGGGTGCTTTCCCGTCCCAGCACTCCGGTCCTCCACCCCCGAGGCCGGAAGAGTTGTCTCTGTGTTTCCCGAAGGAGGCGGGTGATGGCGGCCGTTGCCGATTTCTTCGACGTCACACCCCGCAACATCCGGGACCGCATCGCCGTCTCCACCGACATGATGCGGGAACTCAGCCGCTACGCTGACCCCGACGAGCTCTACCACGTCTACGCCCGGCGGATGAGCCAGCTCTACCCCACCGCCCGGCAGGTCTCCGTTTCCCGCCGCGGACTGGAAAATCCCCTCTTCCGCGTCACCCGATTCAACCTCTGGAAGGACCAGGTCAACCCCTTCCGCGATGCCCACCGCCGACCCGTCCTCTCCGGCGGCGTCATCGCCGACCTCCTTTACGGCGACGAACCACGCGTCATCGACGACCTCATCGTCACCCCGGACGACCCCGCCTGGGATCTCCTCGAGGGCCAGGGCTCGCTCCTCGCGATTCCCCTCTTCGATAGCGGCGTTGCCCAGAACATGATCGTCGTCACCCGGGAAGAACGGGGTGCCTTCCGCCGGGAGCAGGTCCCGGAACTCGTGTGGATGACCAACCTCTTCAGCCGGGCGATGCAGACGCTGATGCTCTCCGACCGGCTGCGGGATGCCTACGACGCCGCCGATTTTGAACTCAAGGCGATCGCGGATCTGCAGAACAGCCTGCTTCCGTCCGCGGTTCCGCAAGTTGCCGGGTTCGAAACCGCCGTCCACTACCGCACCGCCAACCACGCGGGCGGGGACTACTACGACTTCTTCGCCCTGCCCGAGGGCAAGCTCGGCGTCCTGGTCGCGGATGCGAGCGGCCACGGCACCCCCGCCGCCGTCCTGATGGCGATCACCCACAGCCTGGCCCATTCCACCGTCGAGCCGCCGACCCGACCCGGGGCATTCCTCGCCCACCTCAACACCCACCTGGCCCGGCGATACACCCAGATCAGCGGGAACTTCGTCACCGCGTTTTACGGCGTGTTCGACCCCGTCGCCCACACGCTGACCTACTCCGCCGCCGGCCACCTGCCTGCCCGGATCAGCCGCACTTCCGATCCGATCTGGCGGCCACTCCCCTCCGCTCACCGCCTTCCCCTCGGCGTCCAGACCGTCGGCGAGGCTTACCCGGAACAGACACTCCCCTTCCACCCCGCCGACCGACTCGTCGTCTTCACCGACGGCATTGCCGACGTCGTCGACCAGACCGGCGAACCCTTCGGAAACGACCGTCTCGACGAGATCCTGGCTCAGACCCCCAACTCCGCCGCCGGTGTCGTCGCCAGCGTCCTCGAATCCCTCGATTCCTTCTCCGACGGCTCCTCCCCCACCGACGACCGCACCCTCGTCGTCATCCGCGCGACCGACGGGGAAGTTTAGGAAGGCCCCGGCGAAATCACTGTATTTTCGGGAGTCTCAGGAGCCGCGACTGCCAAGGAGCGGCCGCTTCCGGAGAAAAATCGCAGCCTCTCAAGCCGAGAATTGAGACAAAACGGAATCACGTACCCAGGCGAAATCTCGCGTCGCCCCGAAACGAAGAAAGGGCGGCGGATCCTGGATCCGCCGCCCTTCGGATGAATCACAACCCCGCGATTAGCCGACGAACACACCGCCCGTGAAGGTGGGGTCGAAGGCGGCGAAGCTCGTGATGAGTTCGCCGGTCAGGCTGTACTGGTTGATCTGCGGTCCGCCACCCGGGCCGGCAGCGGCCAGCAGGGTCAGGTCGTCACCGTTGCCGAGAATCCCCACCGAGACGCCGCCCATGAAGGCAGGGTCGAAGGCGAAGAAGTTGTCGGTCTGGTTGCCTTGAGTGTCGTAAAGTTCGACCCGCGGCCCGCCGCCGAGCCCGGCACCGATGGCGATCACTCCGCCACCCGCGGCCACGTTCACGCTGCCGACGAAGCTGTTGTCGAGCACCTGGAAGATCTTGAAGACATTCCCCGCGCCATCGGCGAGGGCCACCTCGGCCGGGACGCTCGTCCCATCGGAGACGCCACCGCGACCGATGACGTATTGCCCGTCGGCATAGGCCACGGTGATTCCGCCCCGCCAGTTGGCATCGAAGGCGAAGAAGCTCAGGAGGGTCGCCGACTCGGTGATGACCCCGGCGGTGTCGATGCTGTCGAGCATCGTACCGTTGATGACGCGAACCCGCGGTCCCCCGCCGACACCCGCCCCGGCGATGATGTCCGGAACGCCGTCGGCGTTGACGTCGGCGACGGCAATCGTGACCCCGCCGCGGGCGAAGTCCTCGAATGCGAAGAAGCTGGCGATTTCGGCACCGGTGACGCCGTCGAAGACCTTGATGTGGGGTCCGCCGCCAACCCCGGCACCCACGACGATGTCGTCCACGCGGTCGCCGTTGAAGTCGCCGGTGGCGGTGTAGACGATCCCGTCAAATCCGGGGAACGGATTCAAGTTCTCGAATTTCACCGTCCCGTCCGAGTTCAGAACGCGAAGCTGAGCCGGCCCGCTGGCACTCCCGGCAGCGATGAGCGGGACATAGGCGGTCTGGAATTCGAACGCCCCGATGTCGGTTCCGCCGCCAAAGGTCCGGTAGAACCCGTTCCCACGCTGGTCGGTGCTCAGGCCGGAGAGATTAGAGCCCCCGTTGATCGCGGGGCTTCCGGCAAGCAGGGCGTGGGTCTGGGTCGGGCCGCCGTTGTCGGCGAGAGGCCCGATGAGGGGATCGATGGGACTGGTGTCGGTGCCGACCAGGTCGCCACTGGTGCCGTTGGTGAGCCCGGTGGAGTCGGTGCCATCCCCGATCAGGTTGTTCCCGAAGGTCAGGAAATTCCCGGCTAGATCGGGGCCGGCCACCGCCGTGCCATCGAACGGGTTGGAAACGGTGTTGGTGGCAACGAGGGTGCTGGCGAGCGAAAGCAACCCGCTGCTCCCTTCCGCACCCAGGATCCCGCCGCCCCGGGCGAAGCCGGTATTGGTGTTTTCGGTCCCGTCGGTCGTGACATTCCCGGCCACGGCGGAGTTGTTGGCGATCGTGGTGTTGCGGATGCTGGAGAAAGCCTGGAAAGAGTAGGGGCTGAAGATCCCGCCACCCAAGGCATCGCCGGCGTAGAGATACCCGACGGAGTTCCCGCCGGTCGAAGTTACGGATCCACCGATGGCTTGGTTGCCAGAAACGGTGGAGTTCAGCATGGAGAAACCTTCACCGCCACTGACGTAAATGCCACCACCCAGAGCGTCGCCGCCACTGCCTTCACCGCCAGTAAGGTTCGGGGATCCACCCTGAGCGATGTTGTTGGAGATGGTGCTGCCAATGATCGTCAACCCGCCGCGAGCGAAGATCCCGCCACCTTCGCCATCGCCGCCGTAGTAGCTGTTGCTCGAACCGACGACACTGTTGCCGGTAATCGTTGAGTTGGAGATGGTGAGCCCGCCGTTGATTCCGGTGCTGTAGCTCAGAAGGCCGCCGCCGCGAGCGTCGGAGCCGTAGGAGCTCTGCACAGAGTTGCCGGAAATCACGGAGTTGGAGATACTTGTGCCGAGGTAGGTGTTGAGGAGCACCCCCCCGCCGCCCCCGCTCCCCTCTCCTCCGAGGATGACGGTGTTTCCGGAGACGGTGCTGCCGGTCATCTCGAAAGTGCCACCGAAGTTGGAAACGAAGATACCACCTCCCCCGTTTCCGGATCCATAGCTATAGCTAGCGAAACCGGAAGTGTTGTCGGAGATGACGCTGTTGGTGATCCGGAAAGTGTTGGGATTTTGCCCCACGCCGTAGAAGAAGAATCCGCCGTAGGAAACGAAGTAGATCCCACCGCCGTAGCCGTAAGCGGAGTTGTCGGTCACCACAACGTTCGACAAGGTCAAGTTCCCGGATAGCATCCGGATGGCTCCGCCATCGTCGGAAGAACCGTAGTTGGCAGCCCCACCAGACAGGGTGAGATTGTTGAGAGTGAGATCGCCGAGGTACGAATCGAGGAGGCGATCTTCGTTTCCGTCCGAGAACGCGCCGGTGATCGAGGTGCTCCCGGAACCGGCCCCGATGATGGTCAATTTCCCGGCAAACTGCGCGTTGCGAATGTCGAGGTCCCCGGTCGCGCCCGAGTCCTCTCCCCTGCCATCCACAGTCAGGGCGTAGTTGCCCGCACCAAGGATGATTGTGTCGTCGGCGGCAGTTTGGTTGGCGGCGAGAACCGCGGCCCGCAGGCTCGAAGCGTTGAACGTCCCAGTGCCAGTAGCCGTGATGGTCCCCGGCAGAGGCTCATCCGCCGTGCCGGTCACGGTGTAAACAGCCGGGACGGCTCGATCTTCCAGTTGTTCCGGACGCAAACGGACGGTGCTGGATGGGAGACGGGGCATGGGGCGAGCCTCAACAATTGGGGAGTGCTGCTGATCACATGGGAGTAATCGGCTTAGAAATAGTTTGCGCAAAATGCGTCGAGATGGCAAATGGGGAAATCGAGAAATTTCTGCGGAAGAAACCGAACAATTTCCCGAATTTCCAGCGTTTCTGCAAGAAAACCAATCGACAAACTGGCGATCGGCACTGGGAAAGGCCTCTCCATCCTGGAGCTCTCCCCGTCGCTCGGTCGGGGATGGTTATTTCATCCGCACCAAATGATAGCACTCGAGCCCCAGAGCGGCGAGGAGCCAGTCGTGGGTAGTGCACCGATCCGGAATCAGGCTGGTTCCGGTCAGAAGTGCCATCGTCTTGGTCGTCCCCTTGATTCCCACCTGCAGCGCAGGCAGTGCCATTCCGGAAGTGGTCGGTTCGATGTCGATCACCGCGTGGACGCAGTGGCTACGGTCGGGTTTGCGGCCGTACGCGTCGATGGCCCGGTAGGTCACCGTGCCGCTTTCGATCCGGGCTTTCTGGGCCAGGGCCGACTCCCAGATGCATGCGGAAGTTTCGAAGGGGCCCCAGAGCGCGATCGTTTCCTTGTTCTTGCACGCGAAGGCGATCGTTTCTTCGAGGGTGTAGTTCTTTCCGCACTCCCGCTTGAACGGCCGGATCGCGTTGACGGTTCCGTCCGCCGGGAGCCAGGAGATGGTGAAGCTTTCGAGGGTCTGCTTGCAGTCCGGCGTGGGGGTGGCCTTGACGAAGGTCGCCCAGGTGTGCGTCTTTCCCTTCTTGAGAGCTCCCGCGTCGCTGCCGAAGATCAGGACGTAGAACCGGGGAGCCGAGGCCGAGATTCCGGCAGGAACCGCCGGCGAAACCGGGTCGCCGGCCCGGGCCGAGGATGCCAGCGTCAGGACGGCCAATGTCGAGAGCATGGTGCGAAACATGGAACTGACCTCGGATTTTCCTCAAGCCTACCCGATTTTCGCCTGGTACGGCGTTTCCCGATTCCCGAGCGATCCACCTTCCTGCCGTCCCGATTTGGGAATCCGCACATCCGGTAGATCCGCTCCACCAGGGGATCACGAAACAGGCGCGCAAGATGCGTGGGGTGCCGGGCGAACATAAGATGTCGGCAAGCGGTTGCCGCGCATCCGGAACGTGGGGATCCCCATGACGATCGCACCTTCGCTCGCCCCCGTTTTTGCGATTGGGCTTTCCTCGGGGAACGTGGCCCAGTTCTTTGTCAACGTCCTCGCGGTGGCCGGGGGTTTTCTCGTCGGGTGGATGCTGACCGGGTTCCTGGCCTGGCTTCTCGAACGCAGAATCATCCGGCTCCGGACGCCGTACGGGTCGTCGCCCGTTACGTCCCAAGGGGCTCCAGGACTTCGGAAGATTGCCCGGATTCTGGGGGGAATCGCCCTCGCGATCCTGGTCGCTCTGATCGTGTTCGGCAAGGGTTCCGGCTGGACCATCGGAGGCGGCAGGGGCGAGGGGGAGGGGAAAAAGGACGCCAACCCCGACGGACCCGGCGGACCAGACAAAGGATCCCCCGTCTCCACCGAGCCCGAGCGTCTGCCACCGGCAACTTCCCGGACTCCCGCCCCGAACCGCGAACGCGTCCGGATCACCGTGCTGGGCGGGGAAGCCGTCAAGGACCAGCGTTTCTACCTCCTCGACGACGACACCACACCCCGGAACTTCGCCGAGACCCGAGCCACTCTCGCGGCTCGGAAGGAGTCGGCGAAACTCCCGCTCGGAATCGAGATCCAGTTCTCCGCCGAGAACGCGATTTCCCAAAACCACCCCGCCGTCCTGAACCTGACACGGTGGGCCAAGGAAAACGACGTCACCGTCACATTCCCCGCCGAGGGGCGATGATGTTTTTACAACCACCCGGGGAACGACCATGCGACCGGAGGGACGAGAAAGGATTCTCTGGCTCTCGGCAGGTCTATGTTCTCAAACTCGGCGGTTACGTCTTCTGCTCCGTGTTTCTGTCGTGGCTAGCTTTCAACTGGTGTTTCTGCGGTGCACTCAGCGATGAGAAGGAGCGTGAACTCTTACACTCGACTATAAACCCGAACCGCTTTCCTTCTAGGTGGCTCCGAAAAGATGGTACTTCTTTCTCCATCCTCATACATGGGCCTAACCGAGAATGCGGAATCGTCTATTCGGGCTACTTCACAAGAATTCCATGGGGGCAATGGCAGGTAGTTATTGAATCCGTGTCGGGTACCATGGTCCCGCTATAGCAAACTGCTATTCCCGTCACGTTCCCTGCCGAGGGGCGATGAGCATTCCACCACCAACCGGAGATCGACCATGCGCTGGGAAGGGGACGAGCAAAGTTCGAACGTGGAAGACCGCCGGGGGATGAAGCCGGCAATGGCGGGCGGTCTGGGCATCGGCGGCGTCCTCCTCGCGGGGCTCGTCTACCTCCTCACCGGCGACCCGCGGGCGGCCCAGCAGGTCGCGCAGGTCGCACGCCAGAACAACGCCGCCAACCAGCAGGAACACGCGGCCCCGATCAACGACCGTACCCTCAAGTTCTCCGAAACGGTCCTCCGCTACACCGAGGTCGTCTGGGACGACCAGTTCCAGAAAATCGGGAAGCGCTACGAGAAGCCGAAGATGGTGCTCTTCCGCGAGGCGGTCAACACCGGGTGCGGCCACGCCCCGTCCGCCGTTGGCCCCTTCTACTGCCCCGCCGACCGCAAGGTTTACCTCGACCCCACGTTCTTCGACGAACTCGAACGCAAACTCGGCGGCTCGAAGGCGGAGTTTTCCCAGGCCTACGTCATCGCCCACGAGGTCGGCCACCACGTGCAGAACCTGCTGGGCTACTCCGAACTCGTCGACCGCCACCGCCGCGGGCCGGACGCCAACGAGTACTCCGTCCGACTCGAACTCCAGGCCGACTACCTCGCCGGCGTCTGGGCCCACCACGGCCAGAAAAAGTTCGACTTCATCGAGAAGGGGGACATCGACTCCGCCATCAAGACCGCCAAGGCCATCGGCGACGACCGGTTGCAGAAGCGTTCCCAGGGCTGGGTTTCCCCCGAGAAATTCACCCACGGAACCTCGGCCCAGCGGGTGCGCAACTTCCAGGCGGGCTTCGAGACCGGCGACTTCTCGAAGAAGAAACTCGACTGGTTCTTCGAAGTCCCCTCGTCCCGCGACCTCTGACCGTGCATCGGCACCCCGTTTGCCTCCGTTCTGGGGAGATGCGGTTGACCCCGCATCCCATCCCGAATCGGAGGTTCAACCATGCCACGCGGCGACAAATCGAAATACACCGAGAAACAAAAACGCAAGGCCGAGCACATCGCCGAGGGCTACGAGGACCGCGGCATGTCCGAGAAGCGGGCCAAGTCGATCGGTTGGGCGACGGTCAACAAGGAATCGGGCGGCGGGAACAAATCCGGTAGCGGCCGGGGCACACCCGACAACAAGTCATCCAGCAAACGCGGCGGTCGAATCGGCGGTGCCACCTCGGCCGCCCGCACTGCCGAACAACGCTCCGCCTCCGCCAAAAAAGCCGCCGCCACCCGCAAACGCAACGCCGCCCGCGTCAGCTAAACCACACTCTCAACTTCGCCAGTTTCTGGTGATTCACCAACAGGAGGGCAACCAACATGGCAGACGACCTGAATAAACGCGGCCCCGCAGACCGGGCACGGATCAATGTCAATGAGTCGTGGGAGGTCGAGTGGTGGTGCAAGCATCTCGGCGTCACCCCGCAGCAACTCCACGGCGCGGTCAAGCACGCGGGTGTGATGGTCAAAGACGTGAAACGGCACCTCGGAAAGTAAACCCCGCCGAAGTGCTGCGGATCGAACCCAGAATCCGCATAGGAGCGACTGCTGACGGGCCGGATATGTCAGCCCAAGGCGAAGCCGACGAAGGAGTCGTAGCCCTGGGATGAGCGAGCGCCCAAAAATCGGCCCTGAAAGGGACGTTCACGGATGCGTTTCGCGAACGGCCCTCAGGGCCTTGTCACGTCTTCCTCGAGTTCCGGAGGATCTGCACTACGTCTTTTGATTCTCCACCGCGGAATCGGGTGGCAGCGAGTCGGTGGGGTCGCCGGCCGAGTCGTCGAATTCCCCTTCCCAGCGGGCGATCACGCAGGTTGCCAGGCAGTTGCCGATCAGGTTCACCGTCGTCCGGGCCATGTCCATCAACTCGTCGACGCCCAGGATCACCGCCACCGCTTCCAGGGGCAGGTTGAAAGAAGCGAGCGTTCCGGACAGGATCACCAGCGACGCCCGCGGGACGCCGGCCACGCCTTTGCTTGTCACCATCAGGGTGATCATCATAACGAGTTGCTGGTCGAGGCTGAGTTGGATCCCCGCCGCCTGGGCCGCGAAGATCGACGCCACCGCGAGGTAGAGCGTCGTTCCGTCGAGGTTGAACGAGTACCCCGTTGGCATCACGAAGGCGACGATTTTCCGCGGCACGCCGATCCCCTGCATCGCCGTCATCGCCTTGGGCAACGCCGCCTCCGAGGACGTCGTCGAGAACGCGATCAGGGCCGGTTCCTTGACGGCCTTCGCGAACTTCCGCAGCGGAACCCGGGCCAGCAACGCCGCGGGCAAGAGCACGACCAGCATGAAGATCACGAGTGCGATGTACAGCGTGAGGATCAGGTAGGCCAGGTTCTTGAGGATTCCGAGGCCGCTGTGTCCGACCGTCACCGCGATGGCGGCTCCGATGCCGATCGGGGCGTACTTCATCACGATCCCGGTGAATTTGAACATCACCTCCGCGAGGGCTTCGAGCGTCGTCAGCATGGTTTCGCGGGGTTTGCCGGGAACCTGAGAGAGAGCCATCGCGAACAGGATCGACCAGAAGACGATCTGCAGGACCTCGTTGGTGGCGGCCGCCTCGACGACACTGGTGGGGACGGCGTGCTCGAGGACCTCGCCGAGGGTTTTCCCCTTGGTGGCCAGTTCCTTCCCTTTTTCTGCGGGCACGTTGAGGTTGACCCCTTCCCCCGGCCGGCTGACGTTGACCGCGAGCAGGCCGACGAACAATGCGAGGGTGGTGACGATCTCGAAATAGACGAGGGACTTGAAGGCGAGTCGGCCGACCTGCTTCATGTCGTCGCCGTGGCCGGCGATTCCCACGACGAGGGTGGCAAAAATCAGCGGAGCGATCAGGGACTTGATCATCCGCAGGAAGACTTGCGAGAACGGCTTCAAATCCTGGGCGGATTCGGGGAACGCCCACCCGACGAGGACGCCAACGACCATCGCGACGAGGATCCACTGGGTGAGGGAAACGCGGCGAAGGACGGCGAGCATCATCGACCCCGGGTGTCGGAAACGGATCGTTTCGTTTCCCCGGTTGTATTCAAAAACCCCGGAACGGTCTGTCGGCCGGCCTGTAAGCCGGGTTTTGTCCCGCCCTTGCGGACGGTGACGGTCATTTATCTAGCCCCACGGTTACCCGTGGGATCGAGCAGTCTACCCGGGAGTCGTGGCGGGTCGGGCCGACCCTGCTCCCCTATTTGACCTTGCTCCTGGTGGGGTTTGCCGAGCCGACGGGTCACCCCGCCGCTGGTGCGCTCTTACATTAAGGGCTTTCGCCCCGCACCGTTTCACCCTTACCTTCGGGAATGCGGAATCCGGAGTTCGGAATGGAAAACCACTTCGATATCGGATTCGGTTCCCGTTCAAAGGAACTCGGATTTCGATTCCGCATTCCGAACTCCGGATTCCGCATTCCCGAAGGCGGTTTCCTTTCTGTTGCACTTTCCCGCCCCATTTCCGCACCGAGCCGGGGAGCCCGATGAGGTTCTGGGGGGTGGGGGTTACCCACCACCGTGCCCTGTGGAGCCCGGACTTTCCTCCCCGAGGACCCAGCCCTCGCGGCGACCGTCCGTCCGACCGACACACCGTGTCCCAATCGTAGCCACGCTTCCGTGAATGGGAAGGCTCGGGGGTGAGACACGCGAAAGCCCTCCGGGGTTCTGCGGATTTCCCGCGACTCGGTTGGAACAGGAAACAACTTCCCCTCCGCGTCGTCCACCGCGTAAACTACATCTTCCCACCCCGTCGCTCGTCTTGCTGGAGCTTCGCCATGCCCCGCCGGTTCTGCCTGTGCATTCTCTGTGCGGTCACCGCAGCGATCGTCGCGTTCCTGCTGCTCGGTGCGGGAAATTCGGGGTTTGCCCAGGACAAGAAACCGGTCAGCTTCATCAACGACGTGGTGCCGATTCTCAAGGACTCGAACTGCTTCGGCTGCCACGAACCGAAGAAAAAGTCCGGGAAGTACGATATGACGACGTTCGAGAAGCTCTTCGCGGGGGGCACAAACGGGGAGCCGATCCTGCCTGGGAAACCTGCGGACAGCGATTTCTACACGCTGCTGGTGACGATGGAAGAGCGTCGGATGCCGCCGAAGGACAAGGGGGACCCGGTTTCGAAGGAGAAGGCGGCGATCATCGAGCGGTGGATCAAGGAAGGAGCCAAGATCGACGCGGGGCTGGACGTGAAGGCAGACCTGATCAAGGAACTGCGGGCTCGCTGGAAGCCGCCGGTGCCGCCGGTGAAATACCCGTTCCCGGCAATCGTCAACGCCCTCGCGTTTACCCCCGACAGCAAGGCGATCGTGGTCGGCGGGCACCACGAACTCGCCGTCTGGTCGATCGACGGCGAACCGAAGCTCGTCAAACGGATCCACACCCGGGCGGAACGCGCCTACGGGATGGCTCTCCTTCCTGACGGGAAACTGGTCGTCGCCGGGGGTAGGCCGGGGCAGGAAGGGGATGTGCGGGTCTACGATCTCGGCGCGAAGCCGGCGAAATCCGACGGGGGCGTCGACTTCCTCGATGGAGTCAACGACCCGAAGGTGATGGTGAAATTGCTCCTCGAAACCGATGATTCCGTGCTCTGCCTCGCCGTCTCGGAAGACGGCAAGAAGATCGCCACCGGCGGGTGCGATCGCACGATTCGCGTCTGGGACATCTCCGCCGGCGTCGCCGCCGCGAAGCTCGACCAGTCGATCGAGAACCACGCCGACTGGGTGCTGGGCGTCGCGTTCTCCCCGGACGGCAAGTCCATCCTCTCCGCGGGGCGGGACAAGATGGTCAAGGTCTGGGACCTGGCGGCGAAGGAATCTGTCCTCACCTTCGCCGACCACCAGAACATCGCCTACGGCGTCGCCATCAACAAGGACGGCAGCCTCGGGTTCTCCGTCGGGGCCGACCGGCAGATTCGCTCGTGGAAACCGACCGGCGACGGCAAGCAGGTCAAGAACGCCGGCGGGCACAACGACGACATCCTCAAGCTCGTCGGGAACGGCACCGTGCTCGCCACCGGATCCGCCGACAAGACCGTCCGAATCTGGGACCCCAAGTCGCTCGGCAATTCCAAGACTCTGCAGGGACTCACCGACCACGTCTTCGCGGTGGCGATTTCCCCGGACGGCAACCTCGTCGCCGGCGGAAGCTATGACGGGGAAGTCCGCGTCTGGAAGCTACCCGACGGCACCCCCCTCGCCGGCTTCAACGCATCCCCGGGGCAACCGACCAAATTTGTGGCCCCGACACCGAAGAAGAAGTGACCGCGCGTCACGCTTCCGAGCGGGAAAGCTGCAGCACGTCGAACATCGTGTAGGAGCCCGCTCCTTTCCCCGCCAGGAACTTGGCGGCGAGGAGGGCACCGCGGGCGTAGCTGTCCCGGCTCGTTCCCTTGTGGACGAGCTCCAGCGTCTCGCCGGGCGCGCCGAAGACGATCGTGTGCTCGCCGACGTTGTCGCCGGTGCGGATGGCGTGGATGCCGATCTCGTCCAGGGGGCGCTCGCCGACGATTCCTTCCCGCCCGTGCCGCATCCGTGTCTGCTTCATCGCCGTCTGCACGATTTTCGCGAAGTGCTCGGCCGTTCCGCTCGGGGAATCCTTCTTGAGCCGGTGGTGGCGCTCGATGATCTCGACGTCGAACCCCTTCCCGGCCAGCACCTCCGCCGTGATTTTCGTGAGTTGGAACAGGAGATTCACGACCAGACTCATGTTCGGGGAGTGCAGAACCGCCGTCAGGTGGGCGGCGGAGGCAATCTCGGCTTTCTGCTCCGGCGTGTGGCCGGTCGTGGCCAGGACGAGCGGAAGTTTGCGATCCATGCACGTCTTCAAGATCGCCATCGTGCCCATCGGCGAGGAAAAGTCGATGACGCAGTCGACACGGGTTTCGAGCGGAATTTCGCCGGTGACCGCCACACCGATCGGGCCGACGCCAGCAAGGGTTCCCGCGTCCTGACCGAGGTTCGGATTGCTTGGGGAATCGACCGCCGCGACCACCGTCAGATCCGGCTCTTCTTTTGCGAGGGCGACGAGTCGCTGCCCCATCCGCCCGCAGGCACCGTTGATCGCGAGATGTGTCTTCATGCCGTCCTCCGAGCGGGGTGTGTGCGAAGTCGCAGGTAGGATAATCACGGCTGGGCCCGGAGCCAGCATTTCGCCTGAGAATTCCGCAACAGATGCAATTTCACCCGGTCGACGCTTTTCTCAGAGCCTGGATCATCGCTTCCCGGGTGGCGGGAAGTCCGTCGCGTTGGAGACGCTCGAACCAGGACCAGGTGGTGATCTCGGCAAGGAAGCGATGACGCGAACCGCCGTCATGCCATGTTTCGCGGACGATTTGGCGAATTTCTGCCAGGAAGTTCGCCCAGTCGGCAATTCTCGGGTCGAGTTGCTCGATGATTCGGTCGCGGAGTTGTCGCGCCAGGATCGGCGACGCTCCGCCCGTGTCGACGGCGATGGAGATGGGCCCGAGATTGCCCGTGGCGGGGAAAGAGAAATCTCCCCGGGCCGGATCCGAGGTATCGCAGACCCAGATCCGCCGGGCGTTGGCATCGGCAACAACGCGGGCATTGACCCCGGAATTCGCGGCGGCCACCACCAGTTCCGCCCCGTCGAGGTGCGCTTCGCGGTACGGTTCCGTCACCCACTCGACAGCGGGAGAAAGGTCGGTCGGCGGTGGTTCGAGAGCGATGACGCGGACGGTCGCCCCGGCCTGCAGAAGCGTGTCAAGCCGTCGCCGCCCGACTGGGCCCGCACCCACGACCACTGCTCGTTTCCCCGCGAAGCGAACGCTGATCGAAAGGGAAAAACTTTCGCTCACAGTCGCACTCCTGACCCTCGGGGAGCGTAACAACTAACGGGGCAAAATGTTCCAACCCGTCAAAGATTTGACACTTGGCCCATCGCTATCGCCAAGAATTCGACGCGGTTTCCCCGTGCGGTGCAGAAACTTTTCTATATGTTAACGGAACGAATGAGGGCATCGCATTCGCCTCCCTGAATGCGACGCCCATCGCCCATCGTTTCCCGGAGCCCATACCAATGGATTATGTCACTCAGCGAAGACAATCGCTGGTTCGCGATTTGAAAAAGGACAATGTCGATGGCTTGCTCATCACCAACCCCGTCAACGTCACCTACCTGACCGGCTTCACGGGCGAGGCGACCTATCTGGCCCTGACCGCGAAGCACACGATCCTCATCAGCGATTCCCGATTCGAGGAGCAGATCCGCGAGGAATGCCCGGGAATCGAGGCTCACATCCGGCCCCATGACCGGACGACGCCCGAGGCGGCCGGAGAGGTGCTGGCGAAACTCGGGGCGAAATCCGTCGGGTTCGAGGCCAACCACGTCTCGCTCAGCCTGGCCGAGTCCCTCAAAAACGCCGCCGGCAAATCGAGTTTCGCCCCCGTCACCGGCCGCGTCGAGGCGCTCCGCGCCGTCAAGGATCCCTCGGAGCACCAGGAAATCCGCGAGGCGATCCGCATCGCCGAGAAATCCTTCTCCATGTTCAAGGTTCTGATCCGCGAGACGGACACGGAGAAGGACATGGCCGACTCGCTCGACCACTACCTCCGCCGATCCGGTGCCCGGCGAGCTTCCTTCGATGTGATCGTTGCCGTCGGCGATCGCGGCGCCCTGCCCCACGCCGTCCCGACCACCCGGCAACTCGGGGAAGGAAGCAAGCTCCTCGTCGACTGGGGGGCGGACATCGGGTACAAATCCGACATCACCCGCACCTTCAAGTCCCCGTACGGCACCGCACTCACCCGGCGGAACAAGACGGAACGCTCGAAGTTCGATTTCGAGGAACTCCACGAGATCGTCTGCCGGGCTCAGGATGCAGCGGCGGCGGCGTGTCGACACGGTGCCAAGGCGAAGGATGTCGACGCCGCCGCGCGAAAGGTCCTGGCCGACGCCCGACTCCGCGGCGACAAAGCTGACCCCCGCCTCAACGATTATTTCACCCACGGACTCGGGCACGGCATCGGGCTCGAAATCCACGAAGCACCCCGGATTCGCAGCAACTCCGAGGACGTTCTCGAAACCGGAATGGTCATCACCCTCGAACCCGGTCTGTACATCCCCGGATGGGGCGGAATCCGGGTGGAAGACGACTTTCTGGTCACGAAGGACGGCGTGATCCGCCTGACGACGCTGCCGCGGGACGTCTCGCCCATAGGATAAAGGTTCGCCGTGAGCCTCGCTCGCACTCCCGAACTGGCCCGATGGAGAAGGGTCAGAAACGGGGCGGGCGCGATATTCCGAGGTGGTACTGGTGTCAACCGATTCCGCGGGCACGCCCCGCCCGTTCGACGTGAAGACGGTCGAACATCTCATCGACCTGATGGCTCGCCACGAACTCGCGGAGATTTCCCTGCAAGAAGGGGATCAGCGAATCCGTTTGCGAAAGACGGGTGCCGTTCCCGCCGCGATTTCCGCCCCGGTCATGGCGGCCCCCGCTGCCCCGGCACCGATCCCGATCGCCACGCCGGTGCCGGCTGCGACCCCCGCCGCCTCGTCGAAGCCGTACCTCGAGATCAAGTCGGACCAGGTGGGCACGTTCTACGCGAAGCCGAAGCCGGACAAGGACGACTACGTCAAGGTCGGGGCCCGGGTGTCGCCGGACACGATCGTCTGCCAGATCGAGGCGATGAAAATCTTCAATGAGGTCCCCGCCGGCGTGGCTGGCACCGTGGCCGAGATTTGCGTCGCGAACGGTGCGTTCGTGGAGTTCGGCACCGTCCTGTTCCGGATCGACCCATCCTAATCCAGCGTCGAGCGGGGATCGCGGAGCGTGGAACGGGAAATCCGTTGTCCACTCCGCGTTCCCCGCTCCGCGTTCCGAGCTGAGCGAAGCGATGTTTCAACGCATTCTCGTCGCGAACCGCGGGGAGATCGCCCTCCGGGTGATCCGAGCCTGCCGGGATCTGGGGATCGAGGTCGCGCTCGTCTATTCCGAGGCGGATCGCGATGCCCCGTACCTCAAGCTCGCGGACCGGGCGATCTGCATCGGTCCCGGGCCGGCCAGCGACAGCTACCTCAAGATCCAACGGATCATCGCGGCCGCGGAAGTCGCGAACGCGGATGCGATCCACCCGGGGTATGGGTTCCTCTCGGAAAACTCGCACTTCGCGGACGTCTGCCGGACCTGCAAGATCGAGTTCATCGGCCCGCCCGTGGAGGCGATGGACGCGGTCGGGAACAAGGACAAGGCAAAGCAGATCGCGAAGAAAGCCAAGGTTCCGACGGTTCCCGGCAGCGATGGGATTGTCACCGACGACGCGGAAGCTCTCAAGTTTGCGAAGGCGGTCGGTTACCCCGTCCTGATCAAGGCGGCGGCCGGCGGGGGCGGCAAGGGGATGCGCGTCGCCCGTAACGACGCCGCCCTCATCAGCGGCCTCACCGCCGCCCGCCAGGAAGCCGAGGCCGCCTTCAAAGACGGCAGCGTCTTCCTCGAAAAATACCTCGATCAGCCCCGGCACATCGAGGTCCAACTTCTCGGCGACAAGTTCGGAAACATCATCCACCTCTACGAACGCGACTGCTCCCTCCAGCGTCGCCACCAGAAACTCGTCGAGGAATCCCCCGCCCCGAACTTGCCCGAAAAAGTCCGCGATCGCATCTGCGACTCCGCCGTCCGCCTCGCCAAGGCCGCCGGCTACTACTCCGCCGGAACCTGCGAATTCCTCGTGGACAAGGAAAACAACTTCTACTTCATCGAAGTCAACGCCCGGATTCAGGTTGAGCACCCCGTCACGGAACTGGTAACCGGCGTGGATCTCATCAAGGAGCAGATTCGCGTGGCGGCGGGGGAAAAGCTACGATACTCGCAGCGTGACATCGTCCAGCGCGGGTCAGCGATCGAGTGCCGGATCAACGCGGAGGACCCCGCCAAGGACTTCCGCCCGTCGGCCGGCACCATCTCGAAATGGCACCCCCCCGGCGGCCCCGGCGTCCGCCTCGACACCCACGTCGTCTCCGGGTACCGCGTCCCCCCCAACTACGACAGCATGGTGGCGAAACTCCTCGTCCACCGGCCGACCCGCGAGGAGGCGATCGCCACCATGCGCCGGGCACTCCGCGAGTTCGGCGTCGAGGGCATCGCCACCACGATCCCCTTGCACCGCGAAATCTTCACCACCGCCGCGTTCGTGGAGGGGAAAGTCGACACCACCTTCATCGAGCGAGTGCTTCTGCCCGGCGGCGTCAAAGGAAAAGCGGGGGGGTGACGCGAGTCACAGCGAGGGGTGCGGGACGGGTTCGCCGTTGATGGAGGCGAGTGCGTTCATCGCCGCCTTCAGTTCTGCTTCCTTCTTATTCTTCCCCCACGCGGGTGGGAATCGGCAGTCGTTGATCTCGGCGGCGACCTTGAAGCACTTGTTGTGGTCCGGCCCCTGCTCGTCGAGGATCAGGTAGCGGGGCGTGCCGCCGTACTCCCGCTGGGCGACCTGCTGCAGCACGGACTTGGAATTGCTGCCGACCGCGTCCTGGGCGACGCGTTCGATCTCGGGTTCGACGAAATCGAGGACAAATTCCTTCGCCGCCTCCCAGCCGCCATCGAGGAAGATCGCCGCCACGAGGGACTCGAAGACATCCGCGAGGATGTTGGAGGGAATCTCGGTGTAGCCTGTCATCCCCTTCCCGAGGAAGAGAAAGTCGCCGAGCCCGAGATCCTCGCTAAAGGAGGCGCAGGTTTTCCGGCTCACGACGACGGACTTGATCTTCGTGAGTTCCCCTTCCTGGTACTCGGGGAACCGGAGGTAAAGCTGCTCGCAGGTGATGAGGCCGAGTACGCTGTCGCCCAAAAATTCCATCCGCTCGTTGGAAGCGAGCCGGGTGTTGGCCCCGGAAGTGTGGGTGAGGGCAGCCCGCAGAAGTTCGGGTTTGCGGAACCGATATTCGATCGCCTCCTGACATTCGTCCAGGATCACTTGTTCGCGAGACGGTTTCGCTTCCGGCGATGGCATGATTCGAGTTTCTGAGGAACGACAAAGTCCCTTCAAGCGTAACACGCGCCGCCAACGGCGTCAACTTGGCGGATTTGAGGGATTATGGTCGCCCACAGTCGCCTGTCGGGGCCCCACGCGAACCGTTCCTGGTTTGGATTCTGCTCGGGGAGCGGGTCCTGGTTGCTTTCCACTATCCCGGTCGCGTGAAGATTCCAGCCCATTTTGCCCGAAATCCGCGGTTACGCCAGAAGCCATCGATTCGTGATCGGGGATGGTTATAATCGACGGCAAGAATCCCCGTCGGAGGCCGACGATGATCTGGATCCTCCTCGCTGATGTTCCCCCGCCGCCGCCTCCGCAAGCCAACGCGAAGGCGAATCCGTTTTTGAACCCCGATTTCCTCCTGACGGTCGGGTTGCTGGTCGGTGCCTTGCTGGTTGGGGCGATCGCGTTTGCGCTGGTTGATCGCTGGCGGAAACGGCAGGCAGACCCCGGAAGTGCCCGGGAATCCACGGAATCCTTGACCTCGTTCCGGGCGATGTACGAGAGTGGCGAACTCTCCAAGGAAGAGTACGAGCGGATCCGCAACCGGGTGGCGGCCCGGATGAAACAGGAGGTTGGCGTGGCTTCGCTGGGTGGGACAAGCCCGGAAACCCGGCCCGGCGGGGGCGGATTGCCCGGCGCCGCCGACCGGGGCGAGTTTAACCCCGGCGACGGTTCACCCGGCGCCCCAGCACCGGGACCTTCCGCGAACTGAAAAGGTTCCTTCATTTTGGGACCCGGTTCGGCGTAGAATCGCTACGCTCGGACGCCCGACCCGGTTCGCAAGACGGGTCGCACGGATCGAATCGAACTCATCCTAATTGCTTTTTCTTTGGGGACCCGGAATGGCAGACCGCACCACCGGCGAAGGCGGGGGACGCAAAACTCCCGGAACGGCCGGCAGAAACCGCAACGCTTACTGCTCCTTCTGCCGACGCAGTCATCGCGACGTCGGGCCGCTCGTCGAGGGCCCCGGAGACGTCTACATCTGCGGCGAATGCATCGACCTCTGCCAGTCGATCATCGAGCAGGAACGCAAACGACGCGGCGGAGGCAAGGCGAAGGACACCAACACGCCGTCCCCACGCTCCATCAAAGAAAAGCTCGACCAGTACGTCGTCGGCCAGCACCGCGCGAAAAAGGTCCTCTCCGTCGCCGTCCACAACCACTACAAACGACTCAGCCTCGGCGAAGCCGCTCGCGGCGATGTGGACATCGAGAAGTCGAACATCCTCCTCATCGGCCCCACCGGCAGCGGCAAGACCCTCCTCGCCCGCACCCTGGCCAAGGTTCTCGACGTTCCCTTCGCCATCGGCGACGCCACCACCCTCACCGAGGCCGGCTACGTCGGGGAGGATGTCGAAAACCTGCTCCTGAAACTCCTCCACGCCGCCGACTTCGACATCGAGGCCGCCCAGCGAGGCATCATCTACATCGACGAAATCGACAAGATTGCGAAGACCAGCCAGAACGTCAGCATCACCCGCGATGTCTCCGGCGAGGGGGTGCAGCAGGCGTTGCTCAAGATGCTGGAAGGGACCGTGTCCAACGTCCCGCCGCAGGGGGGCCGCAAGCACCCGGAACAGCAGTACATCCAGCTCGACACGACCAACATTCTCTTCATTGTCGGCGGCACGTTCGTCGGCCTGGAAGACATCGTTTCCCGCCGGATCGGGAAGAAGACGATCGGTTTCGGGGCAACCCACGACCACCGCGACCGCAGCCTCGGTGATCTCTTGAATCAGGTGACCGCCGACGACCTGACCGAGTTCGGGCTGATCCCCGAGTTCATCGGCCGACTCCCGGTTCTCGCCCCGCTCGACCCGCTCGACGAGGAGGCGTTCGTCCGCATCCTGACGGAACCCAAGAACGCTCTTGTTCGGCAGTTCCAGAAGCTCTTCGAGATGGAAGGCGCGGAGCTCGACTTCGAGCCGGCCGCATTGCGGGAAATCGCGAAGCTGGCGAAAGCCCGGGAAACCGGAGCCCGCGGCCTGCGAGCGATCGTCGAGGAGATCATGCTCGACGTGATGTACGACCTGCCGGAAATGGAGAACAAGGGGAAACACATCGTTTCGCCGGACGTGGTCCGCGGAACGAAGCGTCTCTTCGCCGGCAAACCCGACACCCCCCCACCCCCCGCAAAAAAGGACAAGCTCAGCGCGTAGGTTGGGCGAACCACCGTCGGTCCCAGAATAGGCCGCGAACCCGCGGCCTATTCTGTCTTTAGGGTGCCCTTGGACAAGAAACTCAACAGTTTCACCCATGCCTGGCCCGGACATCCACTACTGCTCCGGCGACGACATCCAGGTCGGCGACCTGGTGCGGTGTTCCGGGCCGACTCGGTCGACAGCGGCTGACCAGGATCACGACTGGGGAACAACCAGGGCCGCGGACAACGGAACTGTTACGATCGCGGATCCGAACACTTTCGGCGAGTTTTTCGATCAGCCGACGAACACGCCGCCGGCGTCGAGGGGAGTCTCGTCGAACGCCGGCGGGGTGCCGGCGGGGGTCAGGTCTTTGCCCAGGTAGGTGCGGACCACGGACGTTTTCGGCCCGGTCGGGATGCCCACCACCAGGTCCGCGAGCGAGTCCCCGTCCAGGTTCTTCGCAGCCACCCGTGCCCCGCCGCTCAGGGTGGGGTCGCCGGCGAAGAAGTTGGCGAGCACCGTGCGTGCTCCGCCGTTGGTCGCCAGGAAGTCGGCCGCGTCCCAGACCAGGACCCGCGGCCCGCCGCCGGGGCCGCCGGACAGGATCAGGTCGGCCTTGCCGTCGCCGTTGACATCGCCCAGGGCCACGTTCGCCCCGTCCCGCAGGGTCGGCTCGAAGCAGAAGAAGTCGTCGACCAGGCGGCGGGGGGTCACGCCCGGTCGCAGGCTCTTCCCGTCCCACACCGCGATGCGTGGGCCGCCCCCCACCCCGGCCGCCACCGCCAGGTCGGCGAGGCCGTCGCCGTTGACGTCCCCGAGGGCGACGCGGACGCCGCCGCGGAAGTCCGGGTCGTCGATCCCGTAGAAGTCGGCCAGGACGGCCCCGGTGGCCCCGTCGAACACGGTCACCCGCGGCCCGCCGAACGCATCGGCCCCGACCGCGATGTCGGCGATGCCATCCCCGTTGACGTCACCCGCCGCCAGGACCGCACTGTCCCGGAACGCGTCCTCGAAGGCGCCCAGGGTGCGGACCACCCGGCCGGTGGCCCCGTCGGTCACGGTCACCGTCACCCGGTCGCCCGGGCCGGTGGCTACGATGGTGTCCGGCACCCCGTCCCCGGTCACGTCGGCGACCACGGCCCGGGATCCGGGTCCGGTCCCGAGGGCCGGGGTCCCGGTGCCGTCGGGCTGTTGCACCGTTACTCCGGTGTCGGTCCCGGACAAGGTAAACTCGGGGAATGCGGACGAGCCGACCGGTCGGAAGATAACGGACGCCTCGGCCGGGGTCGCGGCCAGGAAGCTGTCGTCTCCGACTTGTGCGGCGCGAACGAGCACGGTGCCTGGAGCGGAGGCGAAGAGGGTGTTTCCGACCAGCACCCCAGGCCCAGATACGACCTCGTACGATACCGGTAAACCGCTCGACGCGGTGGCTGCCAGGGTGACGGAAACTCCGCTGGCAAAGCCGATCGAAGGCGGGGTCGGGAACGTGATCACCTGAGGGGCCTTGGCCACCGACAGGGTGTACGGCTGCGAGCCAGCGAATGGGCCACTCCCGGTGCTCGAATCGGTTGCAGTCACCGTAAAAGCGAACACGCCGACCATTGTCGGAATGCCGGACACGGTGCCATTGACGGCCAGGGCCAAACCCGGAGGCAAGGAACCTGAGGTGACCGTGAAGAAGTAGGGGGCCGTCCCTCCGGAGGCCGTCAAGGTGGCTGAGTACGGGATCGTTGCGGTTGCTGGTGGAACGGTGAGCGAGTCAACCACCACGGTCGCCGACCCGGATGTGAGGGTGTACGATCGGGTTCCCGTCCCGCCAGTTGTGTCTGTCGCGGTCACATCAAAAGGGAACGATCCGGCCGCCGTTGGGGTGCCGGACAAGGTTCCTGTGGTGGTAAGGGTCAGACCCGGGGGCAGGGCACCCGAGGTGATAGCGAAGCTTGGTGCTCCGTTGGCGCCGGTCGCGGTCAGGGCCTGGGTGTAGGCCACCCCCGCGGTCGCCGCTGGCAGGGTCCCCGGGGTGACGACCAGGGTGACGTCGAACGAACCACTGGTCCCGGTGGCGGACCCGACCGTCGCGGTCAGGGTCTTGGTCCCGCCGAGGTCCACGCTCAGCCCGGTGAACGTCGCCACCCCAGACGAGTTGGTGTTGATAGTCGTGGTCCCGGAGAGTGTTCCGGTCCCGTTCAAGCTCAAGGTCACCGACTGGGTCGGGACCGGGTTGTTGAACGCATCGACCACAGTCACGGCGACCCCGAACGTCCCGCCGGCGGTAACAGATGAAGGGGGTTCCGTGGTGAACGACGCGCCAGCCGGGGCGCCGGGGGTGTTCGTCAGGTCAAACGTCACGGTCGTCGCCCCGGCGGTGCCGGCGGACACCTGGAACCCCCCGACCTTCGTATTCGCCGCCGCCGTGACGGCGGCGGCCCCGCTCGCGATCGCGGCCGGGCTGCCGGTCAGCGTCGCACTCGCCCCGGACCCGGGGGCCGTGAACGTGACCTGGCCCCCGTTGACGGGCTCCGCGGCAACCGTCGCCGTGACGCTCACCTGAAGCGGGTTCGCGAACCCGGTTGCCACGGTCGCCGATTGGTTGTTGCCACCGGTGATCGTGATCGTGAAGCCGCGCGACTCGAAGGCGCCGATGTCCGGAGCCGTGCGACTAATTCCGCGCTGGTCCGTCGCGGGGGCGGTCCCGGAGGCGGTGTCGATGGCAGGGCTGCCGGGAAGCAGGGCGAAGGTTTGCGTCGGCCCGCCGTAGCTTCCGAGGACCGAGAGTAGCGGATTCGCGACGGTCGGGGTGGTTCCGCTGATGGTCGCGCCGCCGGTCACCACCGGCGTCGAGGGGATGAGGTTCGGCGCACCGAAGTTGATGTTCGTAGCGGCGGCATCGCCTCCGCGTTTCTCGGCGGCGAGGGCGTTGGTCTCGGCGAAGATCGAATTCGCGAGATTGACCACCCCCTTCGCGGGGGTGATGCCATTCGCGGATTCGTGGGACAGCGAGAAAATCGCCTGCCCGCCCTGGGCCGCCGTGTTGCCCGAAAAGGTGCTGAAGTCGACGGAAACTGTTCCGTTCAGGTTGAAGATCGCCCCACCGAGCCCGGAACCGGCGACTCCATTGGAGCTTGCTGAACCGCCGGCGGTCGAGTTATTGGCGAAAGTAGAATTGGTGATTGTCAGCGTACCGGCATTGTTGAAAATCGCACCGCCGAGGCCCGCACCGCCACCTCCGCCATTTCGCGACGCGCTCGTACTGTTCCCACCATTTCCGCCACCGAATCCGGCAGTGCCGAGGCCACCACCGCCCCCTCCGCCGTATCCACCCGTGCCTCCACCGCCACCAAACGGGCCACCCCCCCCGCCACCTCCGAAGCCGCCGGAACCGCCCGCCTGGCCACCGCTTCCCGCGGCGCCTCCTCCACCCCCCCCGCCCAGTCCTCCAGAACTGGAAGCCGATCCGTTACCTGCCGGTCCGGAGCTCGGCCCCGACGAACCTCCACCCCCGCCTCCTGACGCCCCGTTCCCCGAAGGTCCGGCTGGAGAACCCGAATCCCCAACACCTCCGGAGCCACCCGAGGAACCGTCGCTATTTCCCCCGCCCCCACCGACGCCGCCACCGCCACCACCTAGATTGCTGGTCCCGATCCCCCCAGGTCCTCCAACACTCCCCCCGCCGCCGCCGGAGGCAGTGTTTTCATTTGAAACGCCACCTCCATTGCCTCCTTGCGCCAGGTTATCGACAAGGATAACGCTTGTAAGAGTAATGCTACCGTTGTTGAAAATTGCACCTCCCAAGCCTGCGCCTCCTCCACCGCCCCCCGAAGAACCGATTCCCCCGTCCCCACCCTGAGCCTTCCCACCCGTCAGTGTCAGCGTGTCGAGCGTCAGGCTCTTTCCGGCCATCACGCCGAACAATCGCCGCAGGTCCTGGCCGTCGAGGGTCGTGCCACTCGCGTTGCCGGTCACGACGACATTTTTCACCACCACGTACGCGGTCGGTCCGAACGCGAAGGGGTTGGTGGTGTCGTTGCCTCCGACCAGAACCGTTCCGGCAAGTCCGAACTGGATCGTATCATTCACACCGAATGTGCCGGAGATTTGGGCAAGAGCACCCGAATCCAGACCGGTCGAATTGCCAGCGTTGACGGCATTGATGGCTTCCCGGAACGTCAAGACCCCGTCGGCGGCAACGGTGTCACCCAACGAATTCACGACCAATGTCGCGGGCTGGTCACGGGATTCGAGGGGTTCGAGACGCAGCCGGCGGGCGAGGCGACGCATGGTGTGGTTCTCTGGGCCAAGTCGACACCTTATTCTCAAATTGTCGGCTCATTGGGTCAAGCTGCACCTGCAGAATAGGAAGTCCAACCCGCTTCTTGTTTCGTCAAGGCATCCCCACTGCGAAAATCGCTACTTTGATTCCTCGATATTGAACACCCAGATTTAGCCTTCCACCAGCACATTTCCGACATCCCGTGGTCGCTCCCCTCAGCGAGCGGCCGCTCCTTTGCAGTCGCGGCTCTCGAAGAAACACGGAGTTCTCGTTGGACGGATCCTAACGGCACGACCTTGGGGGTGACGTTGTAGATGTCGCCGTACAGTGCCTCTTGCTCGAGGTACGGGAGGATCTGGAAGAACGCTCCGCGGGAAAGGGGAGAGTCGTCGAACCAGTCGATCTCAGCTCAGAATTTCCTTCACGACCTTGCCGTGGACGTCGGTGAGGCGGAAGTCGCGGCCTTGGTAGCGGAACGTCAGCTTGGTGTGGTCGAAGCCGAGCAGGTGCATCAGCGTCGCGTGCAGGTCGTGGACGTGGACGGTGTCGGCGGAGGGGTTGAAGCCGAAGTCGTCGGTGGTGCCGTGGACGTGGCCGCGCTTCACGCCGCCGCCGGCGAGCCAGTAGGTGAAGCAGCGGTTGTGGTGGTCCCGGCCGTCGTTCCCGCCCTGGACCATCGGCGTTCGGCCAAACTCGCCGCCCCAGATGACCAGGGTGTCGTCGAGAAGTCCCTTCTCCTTCAAATCTGCGACGAGAGCGGCACTCGGTTTGTCCGTGTCGGTCGCGTTCTGCTTCACACCCGCGGCGAGTCCGCCGTGTTGGTCCCAGGCTTCGTGGAAGAGCTGCACGAACCGCACGCCGCGCTCGATGAGCCGCCGGGCGAGCAGGCAGTTGCGGGCGTAGCCGGGCTTCTTCGGGTCGTCGATGCCGTAGCGGTCGAGCGTTTCCTTCTTTTCCTTGCCGAGGTCCATCAGTTCCGGGGCACTCGTTTGTAGGCGGTACGCGAGTTCGTACCCCTGCACGCGAGCGGCGATTTCCGGGTCGCCGACGTCCGTGGCGGCCTGTTCGTTCAGTTTGCGAAGGGAATCGAGCGACGCCCGCTGTGTCTCGGCGTCGACTCCGGCGGGGTTCGACAGGTACAGCACGGGGTCGCCGGTGGGTCGGAACGGGACGCCGCCGTAGACGGTGGGCAGGAATCCGCAGCCGTAGTTGCTCGCCCCGCCGCTGGTGCCCTTGGCGCTGGTGAGGACGACGTAGCCGGGCAGGTCCGCCGCTTCGCTGCCGAGGCCGTAAAGCGTCCACGCCCCGAAGCTCGGCCGGCCGAACTGCTGGCTCCCGGAGTTCATCATGATCTGCGCGGGGGCGTGGTTGACCGCGTCGGTCTGGACGGTGCGGACGAGGCAGAGTTCGTCGGCGATCGCCCCGGTGTGCGGCAGCAGTTCGCTGAGTTCGATGCCGGACTGGCCGTATTTTTTGAACTTGTACTTCGGCCCGAGCAGCGCCGAGTTCGGGTTGATGAACGCGGCGCGGTAGCCCTTCAGCAGGTCCGCGGGGGGAAGCTGGCCGTCTCGCTTGGTGAGTTCCGGCTTCGGGTCGAAGAGTTCGAGGTGGCTCGGCCCGCCGGCTTGAAACAGGTAGATCACTCGCTTCGCCTTCGGGGCGAAGTGCGGCGGCTTCACCGCGAGCGGATCGACCTTGGCCGCGCGGCTGTCGCGGGAAAGCAGCGTTTGTAGTGCGAGCGAGCCGAGGCCGACACCGCAATCGCGGAGGAACCACCGGCGAGCCTGGAGTATGCGAGCGTCGAGCATTTTGAGTTCCGGTTCGGGGCTCAGTTCTTCGTCAATGTTTCGTCGAGGTTCAGCAAAACGCGGCCGACGAGCGTCCACGCGGCGGCGTCTTGCGGGGTCGTGCCGGGCGGTAACTCCGGAAGTTTCGTCGCGTCGCCGGTTGCGATTTCGCGGGCGTTCAGCCAGCCGTCGGCGAGCTTCTCGCGGCGGGATTTCAGCAGGCAAAGCACTTCGTCGACTTCCGCTTTCGTCGGCTTGCGGCTGGTGCAGAGGCGGAAAGCGAACTCGACCCGCTCCGCGTCCGTCTTGCCGCCTTCCCGCAGGATTCGCAGGGCGAACCCGCGGGCGGCTTCCACGAAGATCGGCTCGTTCAGCGTGGTGAGCGCCGCCAGCGGGGTGTTCGAGCGCACCCGCCGGGCACACGCGAAGTCGCCGTTCGGGGCGTCGAGGGCGTTCATCACGGGGTCTGGCATCGACCGCTTGCGGAAGACGTACACCGCTCGGCGATACCGGGCCGGGCCGTCGGGCACCTTCCAGTACGTCGGCTTGAAGTAGTTGAATTCGAGCACGCTGGCCGGCACCGGCGGGAAGACACTCGGCCCGCCCGGTTCCGCGTTGAGCAGCCCGGCGATGGCGAGTGCGGAGTCACGGAGCACCTCCGCGTCCGCCCGGAAGCGGGGGCCGCGGGTGAGCAGCCGGTTGCGGGGGTCGCGCTCCAGCAGTTGCGGCGTCGTCTTCGAGGATTGCTGGTACGTCTCGCTGGTGACGATCGCGCGGACGAGATCCTTCTGGCTCCAGCCGCGGTCCATGAACTCGACCGCGAGCCAATCGAGCAGTTCGGGGTGGTCCGGAAGCGGGGCACGGGTGCCGAAATCCTCGGAGGTTTCGACGAGGCCGGTACCGAAGACAGCCTGCCAGACGCGGTTCACGGCGACGCGAGCGGTCAGGGGCGCTTGCCGGCTGGTGGCCCACTTCGCGAAGCGTAACCGCGGCGGTTCCGGGCCATCCGGTAGCGGGTTCAGCACGGCCGGCGTGTGCGGTTTCACCTCCTGTTTCGGCTTGTCCCAGCCACCGCGGTCGAGCAAGCGGGTTGCCCGAGTCTGATCCAGGGAACGGGCCGCGAGGTGGAGTACCGAAGTCGGGGCTTGTGGCCACTGCTTCCAGAGTGTGTCGATTTCCGCGGTGATCGGCTTCAGGTCCGGCACGTTCGCCCGCCACGCGGCGAAGACCGCGGCCTGCTCCTCGGCGGTGCGCTTCTCGGCGGGCACTCGCATCGCCAGCACCGCGGCGTAGTCGACCGGAGTCGCGGTCGGCTTCGGCGATGTCGTGACACTGACCCGGCAGCGGCCGAGCATGGTGTTGTGTCGGCCGTTGTCGTCGCCGCTGTGGTGCATCTTGAGCAGCACGCGGAACTTCGTCCCGGCGGGCAGGTCGAGCGGCTTCTCGAAGCGGACGACCGCGACCGACGGCGCGTTCCGCCGGCCAGGACCGCGGTCGGCCCGCCAGGCGGTGTCGTCCTTGCCGTCGATCAGGAACGACACCGGGCCGCACGTCCGCTTCTTCTCCTTGTCGAAGCCCGCGGCCCACTCGTCTTCGAGCTTGTGCTCGGGTTCGGAGAAGTCCGCGGTGGCATCGACGAGCTTGACCTTCTCCCACGTTTTCGAGCCCGGCTTCTGCACGCTGGCTTCGAGTTCGCTCAGTGCCCACGTCCCGTACTTGCTGCGGCCCGGCCCGCCGAACGGGAGGTCGCCGTGGTTCAGCGCTTCGAGTCGCAGGCCGGTGAGCCCCTTCGCATCCGGCTCGAAAACGAAGAACACGTCTCCTTTGGTTGTCGGGTGGCCGAGGGTCAGAATCGAACCGTCAGGTTCCTGCGTCGGGTGGTTGAGCCCGCTGGTACTCGCGAGTTCGACGGCCTTGAGCGTCGACCACGGAACGTCGTTGGCAAGCGTCTTCGCTTCCCAGACGGCGAGTTCGTCCTTCCAGCCGGGGCGAGCCGACTTCGCCTTTTTCTCGGCGTCAGCGATCTTCGCACGGAGTTCCGCGATCTGCTTCAACTGCGCCGGCGTGAAGACCCACGATTGCGCTTCGTAGGTGTCGTTGAAGAAGGCGTACATCCCGAAGTATTCGGTGTGCGTGATCGGGTCGTACTTGTGAGTGTGGCACTGGGCACACTGCAACGTCAGCCCGAAGGCGGCCTTGCCCAGGGCGTCCATGCGGTCGAACATTTCGTCGGTGCGGAACTGCTCGGGGACGATCGCTCCTTCCTCGTTGACCATGCTGTTGCGCAGGAAGCCGGTGGCGATGAGTTGGTCCTGCGTCGCGTTCGGGAGCAAGTCGCCGGCGAGTTGCTCGACGAGGAATTGGTCGTACGGCAAGTCGCGGTTCAGCGCGGCGATGACCCAGTCGCGGTACGCCCACATCTCGCGGGGGAGGTCCTTTTCGTAGCCGTTGCTGTCCGAGTAGCGGGCCACGTCCAGCCAGTGTCGGGCCCACTTCTCGCCGTACTGCGGCTTCTTCAGCAGCGAATCCGCGAGGGCTGACACCGCGGCGGAGCGGTCCTTCTGCGCGACCGCCACGAACTCGTCCACTTCCTTCGGCGACGGCGGCAGGCCGATGAGGTCGAGGTAGATCCGCCGACAGAGCACCTCCAGCGGCGCAGGCGGGGACGGCTTCAGCCCTTCTTTTTCGAGGCGCGCGAACACGAACGCATCAATTGGGTGCTTCGCGATGGCGGGCGGTTTCGGCTTCTTCGGCGGTTGGAACGCCCAGTGGCCGGCGTCGTAGGCGGCACCCTGTTTCACCCAGTTTTTCAGCGTGTCGATCTGCTTCGCGGTCAGCGGCTTCTTGTCTTTCTTGGGCGGCATCACCTCGGTGTCGTCGTGCGACGTCACCCGACGAATGAGTTCGCTGTCGTCCGGCTTGCCCGGCACGACCGCGACTTCCCCGGACTTCGCAGGCTTGATCGCCCCGTCACGGGTGTCGAGCCGCAGTCCGCCCTTGCGGTGGCCGTCGTCCGGGCCGTGACACAGGAAGCAGTGCTCGGCCAGTATCGGGCGGATGTCTCGCCCGAAGTCGACGGGATCGCCGGCGGACGTCGACGGTGTGAAAGCCAGAAACGCCAGGAGAGAGAATCGCATGTCAGTAGCCAGTCTCGGTGGAACGGATCACGCCAACGCTCAGTATAGAGCCGCACCTGTCGGCACTTGCAACGGCGAGGTGCCGTTGAAAATTCGCTCCGCGAGTCCCCAGTCGAACATATGAACCGTACGAACTCGTCCTTTCCAAGCCCCCACCGCCGGTTGTTACCGATTCGACCGGCAGGCCGCCGTCAGTCGGCCCCGGCCCGGACCCGTCCCACGACCAGTCGGAGGTCCCGATCCAAGGAATCGAAGATGGCCGTGAACGCCGTCGGCTTCGCGTGCGGGAGAATCAGAGCGACGAAACCCACGATTCTCCGCCGATTCGACAGCAGTTCCTGACCGACAGTTGCGGCATTCATGTTCCTTCGCCCCCAACAACTCAACGAAACCAACCGGAAATATGACACGAAGTCAGCGGAGATTTTGCCCCAACTCACTTCGAGACAATGGGATAAAAATTCGGTATTCCGCTCAGTCCTCCGCTTGCGGTGGCGCGTGTTCCGAGACGATGCGAACAAGGCTGGGACCGGGGAGTACCCGGAGTTCAGCTTCCCGGTTATCGAGCATTGGTAGAAGAAGGGTTCCGCTCAACCGGTCCGGCCCCGCGGGGTGCGCTTCGTGGAACCGGGCAGTTCGAATCACCCATCCGTCGCAAGCGATGCCCCGCCACGGCGGTCAAGCGACAAAGTTACGATGATTCCGTGGACGACACTGACGGGAATCAGGCTGGATCGCGATCGGTGGTAGTGTTGACGCGGCGTCGAATCCGGCGGTTACTTTGTCATCTCGATGTTATGCTCGAAGCGGGCCCCGGTTTTCGGGATTGTGATGCGAAGGTCCGAGCGAGAAAGATCCTCGTACCGATCTGGCGTCGGAACGTAGAGGGGGTTCTTCTTCTGCGTAGGGTTGTAGGCGGCGGAGCCGGCGGCACCGGGATCTCTCGGAAGCGGGGAAGAATTTGGCCCGAGAATGACGGCGTGGTCGCGAGTTCGCACCGAGATCACCACCTCGCCGGTTGGGGCGTCGGCGATCGAATAGGTCCCTTCCGGCGTGATTTCGGAACTGGCGGCGTTGGACTGGTCGACCGCCACGAATGTGACCACACCTGCGGTCACGGGTTTCCCGTCGATGGTCACGGTTCCGCTAACCGGGCCCAGTTTCGCCTCCCGGTTGCAGCCGAGAACTCCGAGGAAAATGAGAAGAACGAGACCATTCCGCACGGCGTATCTCCCGGTTACCAGTCCGTCCCGAGAACTCCACCGTCGGCGGGCAGGCACGCCGAGCTCCAGGTCGAGGCCGAGATGTCCGGGGAAATGTTTCGGACGCTTCCGTCCGCCAGCAGAACCTGGCATCCGCCGGGGGTGAAGGCGGTGGCGCGGCGGTAATCGCAGGAACCGGATTGCGGGCTGACCTGGAATTTGTCGACGAGAAAGGTGGAGCCGGACGGCGTCACATCCCCGGCGAAGAACATCCGCCAGTGGGGTTGATCGTTCGGGGTCGAAGCCCGCCAGGGACCCACGAAGGCGGGCGTGACACCGATGTTGGTCGGCGGAGTACCAGACGATCCGACGCACATCATCGCCTTTTCCGCGATGATGATCGTGTTCGAGGTTCCATCCGGGAAGCCGCTGCCGAGCTTCCGGAGCGGGTTGAAGTCGGCGGGGTTTGACCACCAGTAGGAACCGCTCGCAGGGGTGGTCCGTGCGATGACCTGGAAGTTGTAGGAGTAGCTGCTGAGGCCCCAGGTTGTCCCGCCGGCCATCCAGGTGATGTTCGTGCCCGAGACGCCGGACCACTGTCCGCCACCGGGGTTCGTGTAATCCGTGGGGGAAGTCAGCACCTTGAGGGAGTAACTGCCGAGCGGAACTCCGTTCACCGACTTGAGAGTGTTGTAGCCCCCGGTGCTGAAAAGTGCGCTCTGTTCCAGGTACGGAAGCAGGCAGAAGAAAAAGGTCACGTCCCCACCGACGACATTGGGTGGTTGATTGTTGAACCCCCACGGCCCACGGTTGATCGCACGCACGCTTGCGGTTCCGACGGCACCGGTCGGGTCGTCCCAACCGATCCAGCCCGGAGGCAAGACTCCGCGGTCATCGCAAGCCGAATGGACGGCGAGCCCCAGTTGTTTCAGGTTGTTCTGGCTGGTTGCCCGCCCCGCGGCCTCGCGGACCTTCTGCACCGCCGGGAGCAGCAGGCCGATCAAGATCGCGATGATCGCAATCACCACGAGCAACTCGATCAACGTGAACCCACCTCGGCGGGATGACGATCGAAGCATGGGAGAGTTCCGAGAGCGATCAGGAATGCGCAGTGCTTTGCGAGTGATTTAGAGTAGACCACAATCCGCCCGGCGGTCAACATCTCCGGAATAAGAGCATCCAGGATCAGATCGACGTTCCGTCAGGGAAGCCAAGGCTCACATCAACCCCGGTTCTTCCGGATTGACCACCACCATTCCCGTGAAGGTTTTGAGGACATCCACGACGCCCAGGAAATCCGCGAAGTGGGCCATCTCGTAGTCTGGGGTGTCGCTCCAAACTTCGACGCGGGTCGAGACGGCGGCGAGATCCCCGGCGTCGTCGCCGGCGATTTTCTCGGCAATGTGCACCGAGTCTTCCGCGACTTCCGGCCCGTCATTGAGGGCAAGCTCGATTTCCCAATCCGAGGACGCGACGGTGATCTGGTCGCCGGTGCGGGTGACCTGGAAGTCCGGAAATCGGGCCCGGAGTTTCTCCATCGCGTCGTCGAGGGTGAAGTCGGTGTCGGGGAGCATCATTCCGTAGACGCGGTTTTTCACGGGGCCGTCGGGCATCATGGGTAGTCTCGGGTTGGTGGGGGGGAATCGTCCCGTCCCGGTGCCGTCCCGTCCCGGTGCAGTCCCGTCCGAGGGGGAGCGGGTCCAGGGAGCGGATGGGATCTCGAACTGTTGTATGCGGTTCCGCCACCCGCGGGAATTTGTGACGATCCAGAGTACGCTGACGCCGCCCGCAAGGACCTCGGCGACGCCCTGTCCAAGCAGGTCGGCACCGGCGTCCGCGAACCCGGCCACGTCAAGTGACCCGATTTCCGCTTCTCCGGCCACTGCGAGGGCAAAATCGCAACCTTCCCCGTGCCATCGAACCCATCCTGGAACTGCCCATCTTCCCCCGCTTGCCTGACCGGAATCACCCCACCCCGGATTCCCCAGACTGCGGCTGGCAAGCTACGCGGGTTGCAGTGATTCCCCGGGATGTGTCGATCGAAGCAAGTAGACGGGTTTTCCGGCTTCTGATCTGGCGGCGGAGATGGCGATGAGTGCAAAAACGGGGCTGAAGGCGGGGATTCTCGGGCTCCTGCTCGCGGGAACCGGGTGCGTCACCTGCCACCACAAGGGGTTTGCGGAGTCGCTCTCCTGTCAGTCGTCGCCGACGCCCTGCCCGGTTCGCCAGGAGGTATACATCTTCGCCATGAACGGCGCCGATGTCTGCGACCTCTGTGGGCTCTCGACTCTGCGGGATCGGTTGTGCAAGAACGGATACTCGAAGATTTACATCGGCGGGACGCAGGATCGGGGCTGGTTCGAGCGGGAAATCGGGCGGATTCGCCGCAGCGACCCCGCTGCCCGCTTCGTGCTGGTCGGGGTCGGGGCGGCCGCGGATTCCCTCTTGAAGCTCGTCGGCTGCCTCAACCGTGACGGTGCCCCGCTCGATGCCGTCGTGTTCCTCGACCCGGTCGGGGTCTCGGCGGATCTGGGGATGCTCCCCCAGAGGACGGTCGCGATCCGGTCCTGCTTCTGGCTGGCAAACGGCCTCGTCGCCGGGGAAAACGTCACCAACGCGGAGACCGGCCATTTCGGTCTCCCGAGTCATGATCTGACGGTGCAGTTGCTGGTCGACGTTCTCACGGAGTCGGCGATGCGAGTAGGTCCGCTCGATGGCCCGCCGCTGCCGGCGATGCCGCTGTCGGACACGCCGCTCCCCACACCCCGGCCGGTGTCGCAAACCCCGTCGGAAGTTCGCGACGAGTGGGACTTTCTGAAACTTCCGCAGTCGCCGCTGACGCAGCCGGGAACCGCCGTGGCCACGGCCCCCCCGCGGAGCTCGGCCCCAGCCGTGACCTCGGTTCCGCTTCCGACGCCGGAACTCGGCTCGCCCCCCACGAGCCCGTTCTACCCCACCTCCCGCTCGCGGTGACGGGCGATAGACAATCGATTCCCCTTCCGGAGCCCGGATCCCGCCCCCAGGATCCGGGCTCCGCGTCATTTGCCAGGAGCCGAGTCTGCAAAGGAGCGGCCGCTTCCACGGGCGAAACGCAGCCCTTTCCCGCAAAAAATCGCAACATCCAGTAGTCGCTTCCCTCGGGGGCTGCCGCTCGTTTGCAGCGTTGCAGTCGCGGCTCCTGGAAGAACACGAACCAGTCGTGCGGACAGATCCCAAGTTCCGGTCGTATGGGGGAAGAAGATTGGAGCGGTTGTTCCGCGTGCGCCGATAAAGCCGGTGACGCGCACCCGATTCGGGGGTTTCCCCGGCGTCCGGGCTGATCGTCGCGGGACTTCGACCCGGCACGGGTAGACTTGAGAGGACGGCGATGACACGGCTTCCCAGCACCCAATTGGCGCTCGTCGTCCTTGCGGTGGGCGTGCTCGTGTCCACCGGATGCGTCCACACCCAGCCGGGTGCGGGAATGGGCCCGGGTTTGCGGCACGGGCAGCCGGCCATCGCTGTGCCCCCGCCGGAAGCGGTGCCGGGGGAACTGCGGAAAGTCACGCTTCCCGAGTACGTGATCGAGCCGCCGGACGTGCTGCGGATCGAGGCGGTGGTTCGCGAACCGGACGAGAAAGACAAGCGGAAACCGACGGACAAGCTTCGAAGTTTGCCACTCCAACCCGTCTGGGGGGAGTATCAGGTCCGCCCGGACGGCACGGTTTTCCTCGGGGTTTACGGCTCCGTGCAGGTGGCCGGGTACACGCTCAAGCAAGCGGCCGCCGCGATCCGGGAAAAGCTCGCGAAGCAGGTCTTCGCCGACGCGGATGGCCTCAATCCGGACTTCCTGCTCGTGGTGCTGGACGTCACGCAGTACAACAGCAAGTGGTACTATGTCTTCACGGACGGCGGCGGCGCGGGGGAAACCGTGACCCGCTTCCAGATCACCGGCAGCGAAACGGTGCTCGACGCGGTCAGCAACATCGGCGGGTTGTCGCCGGTGTCGTCGAAGCGGAATATCTGGGTCGCCCGGCGAACACCCCACGCGGGGCAGCCGGAACAGATCTTGCCCGTCGACTGGGTCGGCCTGAGCCAGCACGGCTGCGTCGCGACAAACTACCAGATCATGCCGGGGGACCGGGTCTACATCAAGGCTCAGCGGCTGGTCACCGTCGACACCACGCTGGCCCGTGTAATCGCACCGATCGAGCGGATCTTCGGAATCACGCTCCTCGGAACCACGACGATCAACCAGATCCAGGGACGCGGCAACGGATTCGGCGGCAACTGACACCGGGAGTAAACCATGCGGCGAATCGGAATCGCGACGGTGCTGACGGTGATCCTGGCGGGCTCGGCCCAGGCCCAGCTACCGGGGGGGATCAACAACCCCTACATGCAGAACCCGTACAACCCGTACTCGACCGGCTACAACCCGTATGCGGTCGGGGGGTACGGCTACGGCGGCCCGATGTATGGCCCACTGACCAACCCGTACCAGTCGGCCGCGAGCATCTACAACCGGGCCAGCCAGCCGCTGAGTCCGTACTTGAACCTGCTTCGCGGTGGGAACCCGGCGGTGAACTACTTCTACGGTGTCCGACCTGGCCTCGCGGTGGGCCAGCCGATCGGCCAGAACTGGGGGAACCCGATGGTTCCGGGCATGTCCCAGCTTCGCACCGGGTTTGTGCCCGCCGCGGCGAGTCAATCTCAGGAACCGACCGAGATGCCGCGAGAAGGAGCCGAGATTCCGGCGCTCCCACCCTCCGGCCATCCGGTGACGTTCGGAGGCGGACGCGGATACGGCTCAGCCGCCCCGTCGCGTCCGGGAATCTTCGGCTCGCAACCGCCCCGGCAGAGCGGCGGCAAGAAGTGATGTCTGTTCCTTTCCCACGGATGGGGAAGGGGGAAGCTCGGCCTACCCGAAGGATCGGACCCGTGACCACGACCCGACGCCCGGCTCGCCGACTGCTTCTCGCCGCCGGCCTTGCAACCTCTGCCCTCGGAATCGCCCGGGCCGACCAACCTCTTCCCTCGCCCGCCGCCCACCTGCTTCCGCCCCGGGCCGCCGACCCGACTCCAGACGGGGTCACTCGGGGCCTGGCACCGGACTACCGGTCGGCAGAACGCATCCTTGTCACGCCCGTCAACCCGGTCCCGGCGAACGGGAAGCGATCGAGTTTCTTCGATGGATTCACGAGCCCCCCGTCGCAGAACTGGCCGGGCGGCCCGCCCAAAGCTCCGCTGCCGACCGTCGCGATGCCTCTGTCGGCACCGCCCGCCGTGGTCCCGGTCTCAACGACCGCCCCGGGTTCGAGGTCGTTCGTGGATCGGACGTGGTCGGGCATGAAGGAAATCGTGGGGATCAAGCCGACGGGACCGACGCCCCCGGCTCCGCCTGCGACGGGTCCGGCACCGCGGCCGGCTGGACCGGTTCCGGTCGCCTGGCCCGGCGGACCGGTGCCGGCACCGCAGAATCCCGGCTTGACGGGGGTCATGGCCGGCCCGCCCGCGTATCGGTGGTATGGGTGGGGAACCACGACCCCGGGGGCCAATCCCTTCTCGCCGTCCGGTGTCGCGCCGCACGGAACCGCAACGTGGTACGCCCAGAGCGGGGCCACCCCGGGTGCCTTCCCGGTTCCCGTCGTCAACCCGTTCCGCCCGATGCCCGGCTCGGAACCGCCGGTGTACGCCGGCTCGAGTTTCCCACCATCCGGGGAAGTGCCACCGGTCACACCGACCAGGCTGACGATGTCGACATCGACTCCCACTCCGATGGCTTCTTCCACCGGACTGTTGCCTCCACCGACGGTGCCGGCGGTTCGAGCCACGACGGAACCGCGTCCGATCGCGCAGACGGGACTGCCGACGATGCAAGCTCCACCGTCCGGCCCGCTGCCTGTGCTCTCGCCGGGCGGTTCCGGATTTCTGCCGGCCACCGGAACCCCGACGCCCACTGCACCGGATGTGCAATGGCAGCCGGCTTCGCGAACCGGTGCCAGCACTGGTTCCGGAGTGCGCCAGATTTCCCACTCGAACCCGTAAACCCCGGGCTTTCGGGCGAAGCCGGTCACACCAGGCCGGTCAGGGTTCCGGTTGAGTCGCTGAATTTCGCTTCTTCCACGCCCATTTTCTGGATCATCGTCAGCAGCACGTTCGACAGCGGCGGGTGCTTGTCCGGGTTGTGGGCGATGTGCTGACCGTGCTTCAACCCGAGTTTCTTCCCGCCCGCGATCAGCAGCGGCAGGTTCTTCGGCGAGTGGTCGCCCGTGTTGGCCCCCGAGTTCATCCCGGACCCGAACATGATCATCGTGTGATCGAGCATCCGCGATTCGCCCTCTTCCGTGTCCTTGAGCATCGTCATGAACCGGGCGAGTCGGCTGAGGTGGAAGCGGTCGATGGTCGCGAGTTTGGCGAGGTTCCCGGGGTCGCCGTTGTGGTGGGAAAGTTCGTGGTGGTTCTCGCCGCCGCCGCCGAAACCGCCGGCCTCGCGGGACCACTCGAAGGCGATGACGCGGGTGGTGTCGGTGATAAACGCGAGGTAGGCGAGTTCCAGCATCACATCGAGCCACATCGGCCGATCGTGGGCGTTCCCCGGCAGGCTGCCGAGTTGCAGGCCCTTGTCCTCGACTTTCGGTTTCGGAACGTCGACCCACGATTGCATCCGCTCGACGGATTTCTCCGTTTCCCGAACCGAGTGGAAGTACTCGTCGAGCTTCTTGCGGTCGTTTTTGCCGAGCTTCTTGTCGAGAGCCTTGGCTTCCTCGGCGACGTCATCGAGAATCGATCGGCGTTCGACGTACCGCTTGATGGTGGCGGCCCGGTTGCCGGCGGAATCGGGGACGAAGAGCCGTTCGAAGAGCCGACGCGGGGAGTTCTCGGCGGGCAGCGGCGTACCGTTGCGGTCGAAGGAGAGCGTGTGGCTGTGCCCCGCAGACCCGGTGCCGGACCCGTCGGAAAGTTGCAGGGAGGGGAATCGGGTGTGCTTCCCGTGGAATCCCGCCATGATCTGGTCCGCGGAGACGGAGTTGGTGTAGTCCGCCCCCGGCTTGCTCTTGAGGTCCGCCCCGGTCAGCCAGGTGTCCGCGCCGCTGTGGCCGCCCTGAGAGTGGGGGTGCCCCATTCCGGAGAGCACCGTGAAATCTTCGCGGACGTCTTTCATCGCTTCGAGGGTTGGGGACAGCGTGTACTTCGCCCCGGAATCCTTGGGCACCCACTCGATGATGTTCACGCCGTTCGGGACGTAGCAGAAGATCGACCGCGGGTGCATCGCTGTCGATTTTTTCCACGCCTGGAACGTGGAAGGCGACGCCCCTGCCCGGGGAAGCATCGCATCGAGGAGCGGCAGCGTGAGCGCAGCCCCGATCCCGCGTAGGGCGTGTCGACGGTCGATGGGGTGGAACATGGCAACGTCCGGGTTAGAGGTTCTGGTCGGCGAGGGATTGCATGTAGGTGGACTCGAGATCGAGCATCAGTTCGGGGCCGTTGGGAAGGGGCAGCGGTACCGGAGGAATCGGTTGGCCCACGGTTGCCGGGTAGGGCCACACGTCGATCGATTCAACGGATCCGAAGCCGTACGGGCGGTACGACGAAACATACGTAGGCGTGTCATCCAGACGGCGCAATTTCCGTCGCGAAGTCAGCCCGAGAATTTCGTTGTGCAGGTTCGAGTGTCGACTCGTGATCGTGTCCACAATAACCAGCCCAATCCCCATCTGCAGGTATCCAACGCATTTGCTCACGAATTTTTGCCTCGCCTCATCGCGATCTTTGTTCGATGGGCTTACGAACTCGATCACTGCGACCAGTTTCCTTCCGTCTCGGATCGTGTTGATTCGCACCTCGAATTCGTCGGGGAACTCTGGGTCGAAGGTCAGCACCGGCGCCGGCAATGTTGCAACCTGAGTCCCTCCGTTTGCGGAACGCTCTGGTTGCTCAAATTCCGCGACATCCGCCTCGACCATGTGCCCGAGATGGATGTGTGCATACGACCGGAATTCTGGCTTCGGGAGAGTTTGGTTCAACCACCGCGTGACGTTCGTAACCCACAGGGATCCGATTGACTCCCAGGGGGCGGCCTCCAACCACGGTTCATGAAAATGGTCCAGCAACGGCACGGGTTCGCCTCCGGGGAACTACTTCGACCCGAACGCGTCTGATCGTACCACATGCCGGATCAGCGACCGCAGCGTGTACTTCTCCTGTTTCATCCCGGCGACGGCACCCTTCACGAGCGGTTGGTCGGCGAGGCCGAGTTCCCGGCCGAGGGCGTAGGTCAGCATCTTGGAGGCGAGGCAGGTCAGGAACAGATCCTCCTTCGCGAGCATCGCCTTCTGCAACCCCTCGATGCCGACGATTTCTGTGCCGTCGGGCATGGTGGAACTGGCGTCGACTTTCGGGTCGTTCGCGTTGACCCGGCCCTTGTACCCAAAGCCTTCCTGGTCGCGCCATTCGCCGGCGGCGTTGAAGTTCTCGAGGGCGAAGCCGAGGGGGTCGATCTTGTTGTGGCACCGGGCACACTGCTCGCGGGTGCGGTGGATTTCGAGCCGTTTGCGGACCGTCGCTTTCTCGATGCCTGGAACCTTGGCGGCGATCTCGCCGGCGTTCGCGACCGGAAGCCCAGGGTCGATGCCCAGCAGGTTCTTCAAGACCCACGTCCCGCGTTTCACCGGCGAGGTCCGCGTGCCGTTCGAGGTCGTGGTGAGTATCGACGCCTGGGTGACAATCCCGCCGCGGTGGGCGGTGGTGGGCACTTGCACCTTGCGGATCTCGTCGCCGCGGACGTTGGGGATGCCGTAGTACCGGGCGAGCCGCTCGTTGATCGTCACGAAATCGGACTTCACGAAGTTCAACACGGAGAGGTCGTGCTGGAGGATTTCGCGGAAGAACCCCTCGGATTCGGCGACCATCGAGGTTTCGAGGTGGCGGTCGTACTTCGGATAGAGATCCTGGGCCGGCGGGTTGGCCCCGACGTCGCGGAGGCCGAGCCACTGGCCGGCGAAGTTTTTCACGAGTGCGTCCGACTTCGGGTCGGCGAGCATGCGGTCGATCTGCTTCGTCAGGGTGGCGGGGTCGCGAAGCTTGCCCGTTTCCGCGAGTTGGAGCAGTTCCTCGTCCGGCATGCTCGACCAGAGGTAGTACGAGAGGCGTGACGCGAATTCGAGGTCCGAGAGTTTCTTCGGGCCGGCGTCCGGGTCGGCGGGTTCAGCGAGGTAGAGGAAATTCGGCGACGCCAGGACGGCCGTCAGCGGGACCTTGATCGCCTCCACGAAGCTCGGCTTCTCCTTCCGGACGCGGTCGAACAGGGCGAGTTTCTTCTCGATTTCCGGATCCGTGACGGGTCGGCGGTAGGCCTTGCGCATGAACTTCGCGAGGACGGCCCGGGCGTAGGCTCGCTCGTCTTTCTCCCGAAGCGGGGAATCGAAGAGGATCTTCGAGTGGGCTTTGGGTGGCCAGGCGTCGTAGATTGGGCCCTCGATCTCGAAGTGGCCGATCAGGAGTTCCGGGCGGGCGAAGTTGTCGCTGCCTTGCATCCAGAAGTTCTCGAGTTCCCGGGGCAAGGAGTAGGCGTAGTCCCAGTGCACGCCGGCGGACTCGGTCGTGAAGCGGGCGCGAATCTCGTACGATTTCGGCTTCTCCGGCGGGGCGTCGATGTCCATCTCGGCGATGGTTTTCGGAAGCGGGCCGAGTTGCAGCGTGACCTTCGCCCGCGGGGGGCCGTAGTTGTAGATCGGCGACGTCTGGAAGTGCTTGAGGTCGTGCTCGAACTGCTGCTTGTGGTACTTCTCCCCCTTGGGGTTCTTCTTCATCTGGTCGTCGAGCCGTTGCTGGAGGATGGCCTTCGCGGATTCGACGACCTGTTCCCGGTTCGGGACGCGGCTGGCGGCCTGGAAGCGGATGATGTACTCCCCCTCGATCGGGACGCGGAAGTCGCGGGCACCGACGCCTTTGTCCCAGCTGGCGTGGTGGATCATCACGAATTCGCCTTCCTGCTTGTTGTTCCCGCCGTTGACGATGGGGTTATTCTTTGGGTCGAGGCGGATCCGTCGGCGATCGCCGGGGCCGACCTTGGGGTCGAATTTCCACAGGATTTTCGCGGGTTGCTGGCCTTCCACGAAGGTGCGGTCGAGGATCTGCCGGGCGGCGTTGAGGTAAAGCTCGACGTGCAGCGGGGAGACGGAGAGGGCCTTGCCGTTGTTGTCGAAGCCGCCGGCCGCGGGGTCCTGGGGGAAGCCGGAGACGTCGAAGTCGATGCCGATCAGGTCGCGGATGGTGTTCCTGTACTCGTCCCGGTTCATCCGGCGAAGCACGACCACGCGATCCCGGCGGGTTTGCTCGGCGCGGACGGTCTGGGCGGTGATCCAGTCGACGACCCGTGTGACCTCGGCGGGCGGGGGTTGCGGCTCCTTTTTCGGCGGCATTTCGTGGGAATTCAGGACGTTGACGATTTCCCGCCATTTCCCGGACGCGACGATGTCGAGGAAATCGTTCGGGAGTTTGGCCGCATCGACGCGGAATTCCCCCTTGGGTTTCGTTTCGCCGTGGCACTTCAGGCAGTGCTGCTTCAGGAAGGGGGCGACGATCTTGTCGTAGCCGGCGGAATCGGGCTGCCATGCGGGGTCGGCCGCGGCGAGGCGGGGGGAGGCGGTGAGGAAACAGGCGACGATCGTCAGAATGAACCGGTCCCGCATCGCCGGTGCCTCCAGGAGTTTCGCTCAGGGTGTTCGGTGCAGGATAACGCGGACTTGGACCGATCCTGACGGGAAATCTGGGATGGCCACCCCCCGCGAGCGGTGTCGGCGGGCGGGTTTGGCAAGTTTTTCCCGGTAGTTTTTGCCGGTTTCGGGTGCAGAAGTTACACCCCCGGGAGCCGCGGAAATTTTGTCGTGTCGGAAGTTCTGCGAGGGAAAGCAGTTCCGCGGACGCGTCGAGGATTTCCTCCGTCTGGCACGGGGGGTGCATAAGGTTGGTTCGTTCCCGGACCCCACCGGGAACAGCGACCTCTCGGTGATCCATCCCCCGGATTCACCGCGGGCATCCCCCGCCCGACCGAGGTCGTCGGGTCCTCCCCCGGGCCCAACTCCCCCCATACCTCGGGCCGTTCGCCACCCCCTGGCGAGCGGCCCGAGGTGTTTTTGCGAGCTCGATTCTCTTCTTGAATCTTCCTGGCTTTCCAGAACCCCGGGTTTCCCCCCGGCACTCGCGTCGCCTCGATTCGCGGGATACGGTATAATGCCTCGACTGTTCCGAGACCCGTCGCTGCGGTTCCCATGAACTCCCCGATATACGTGACCCCGCCGTCCATGGTGCTACCGGAAACGCCGGTCGAGAATCCGCTGGAAACTTCCGAGTTACTGCGGCAACTCGTCGATTTGCAGCGAGAGCAGTTGAGTGTGCTCCGGGCGCAGGCCGCTTCCCAGGATGGGCTGGCTCGCTGGCGGTCGTTTCTGGCCCGCTGGCAGGATGATTTCCCCGAGGTGGGGCCGGCCTGCAAGAAGGTTCTGCCTGTCGTGGAACGGGCGTATCTGGGGATGATTCAGGAACTGACGGACAAGGTCCAGGAATCGGCCGGGGACGGGCTCGACAACGAGTTTGTCCTGGCGGAGTTCCTGGACCGTTACGGCGTCCGGCTCGGCCAGCTGGGGGTGGTTCTGGGTCAGCTGGGAACCCTGGCTGACGCGACCCCGGTCGAAAATCCGGGCTCCTGACGGTCTCCGCCTCAGCCGGTCGAGAACAGTCGCTGCCTCTGGGTTTCCCTCACCATCGACACCCTGGCATTCCCGCATGGAAATCCCCCCCGCGGACATCGCCCGCATCCGCGACCTGTACGCACAGGGTCATTACCTCCAGGCCCTTTCCGCTTCCGAGGCGTTTGGCCCGATCCGGAAGTGGGAAGGCGCGGCTGCGCGCCTCATCGGGGGTCGGCTCGCGATCCAGCTCGGTGCCCCGAAGCTCGGTCGCGGGTTGCACCTGCTCGCGTTTCGGCAGAATCCCGCGAACCTCGAGGCGATCTACTACCACGCCCGGTATCGGCTCGAACATTTTGGTCCGCTTTCCTGCTGGCAGTTCCTCGGCCTCCACGACGAGTGGTCCGACGCTTCCCCGGATTTGCGGGCAGATTGGTATGCACTCCACGGTTTCGTGTGTAGCCGGGTCCGGGATTTCGACCGGGCGGAGAAGTGGTTGACGCAGGCGGAAGCAACCGCGTCCGACCGGGCGTGGGTGCTCGTCGAGCGAGCTTCCGTCTACGAGGCCGCGGATCGGTTGGAGGACGCGCTGGCGACGGCCCGGCGGTCGCTGGAGTTGCAGGCGTGGTTCCGGCCCGCCGTCCAGGCCGTGGCTCACATGCTCCAGCGATCCGGGAAGGTCGCAGAGGCGATCGACTTCCTCTCCGAGGCGGTCACGCACATCGAGAGCGGCATGGTCGTCGCCCAGCTGGCGGCCCTGCAACTCGACCAGAACCGCCCGGCGGACGCGAAAAAGAGCCTGGATCGATACGTGGAACTGACGCCGCTCCTCGAGCCCGAGGTGGCCAAGTGGCTGGCGGCCCGGCGATCGGACGTGGCGTACCTGCTCGGTGACCGGATCGAGGCGGCGAAGTTCGCGAAGGAAGTCGACGAGGAGTTCTACACCGCGTTTGCGGAACGGCTCGGTGCGGAACCGACCGCGGGCGCAGGCTCCGGTGCTCCTCCGCGGTGTCTGCTTGCAGTCGACCTCGACTACACGGGGACCCCACCGTCTGCCGCCGAGATCCTCGCGAAGTTCTGGAATCAGCCGCTTCCCCCCGCGATTTCAGAATCGGGGCCAGCACTCGACGGACTTCCGGATGCCTCGGAGCGTCGGCGATTCGAGAAAGGCGGTTGGGTTACCCGGGAATTCTCGCTGACGCTGGCCGCCGCGACGGACCTGATTTCCCGAGAAATTCCCTTCTTCGTGACCCTGGTCGACGCGGGGTACGGGCAGTCGCGGGTGGTGACGGGCTACGACACGGTCCGGGCGAGCCTCTTCGTCGCGGACGGTTTCGATCGTCGGCCGGGCGAGGCACCGGTCAAGGTTCTGGGGGAACGCTATGCCGCGTTTGGGCCGCGGTGTCTGGTGGCCGTGCCCGCAGGACAGGCCGGGAAATTGGACGGGATCGCGCTTCCGGAATCGAAACTCCACGACGATCTTCACTCGATCCAGTGCCTGCTCGCGGATCGGAAGTTTGCAGAAGCCAAGCACGCGATCGCCGAGCTTCGCGCGGCCCAGCCGGGACACCGCCTCACGAAGTTCGCGGATGTGGCGTGGGCGCGAGCGACCGCCCACCCGGTCCGGCTGCTCGACGCCCTGGATTCTTTGCTCGCCGAGTTCCCGCACGACACGACGCTGGTTCTCTCGAAAGCAGCGGTGCTTCGCGAACTCGGGCGGACCGCGGCCCGGCAGGCACTTCTCGAAGCGGAGGGGTCGAAACTCGATGCGGAACCGCTGCTGATGCAGTCGCTGGCGCAGATGCTCCTCCCCGACCCGCATCGGCAGGCGGAAGCGTCGCGGTTGTTGCGACGATCGATCCGGAACCGACCGCAGGCGGCCGCCGGCTACTACCTCCTCGCCTCCCAGTGGTGGGAACACCAGCGGTTCGACGAGGCAGCGGAAGCGTACCGGTTCGCCGCGTGCCTCGACGAGCGGGAGGACCAGTTCTCCGAGGCGTACGCCCGGGTCGCGAAATTCCAGGGGCAGGGGCCCGACGTGGTCCGCCTGTTCCAGCAGAAGGCGACACGGGCCGCGGTCCCATCTCCGCCGGCGGTGCGGGCCCTCTTCCAGGCTCTCCTCGACCGTGACGAGCCGCAACAAGCGTTTTCCGCACTCGGAAAGTCCATCGAGAAACTGACCCATTCCGGTGACGGCGAGCCGGACAAGGGGAAGCAGGCGGCTCTCGGGGAGCTGCTTCTGTTCCGGGCAGAGATGCAGGCGAACTTTTCCTACCCGGTCGACGCGGAGGCCGACCTGGTGTCGGCGAAGCCGCTGGTTCCGATCGCGACATGGTGCCGGGCCGCCGCCCGGGTCGCCCGCACGAAGCCGGACTACCCCGGCGCCCTCGCCCATGTTCTGGAACTGCTCGAGCACGATCCGCTCAATCCGGAGGCGCACCGGATCGCGGCGGGGCTGACGGCGGAGACGGACGGCCGGGCCGCCGCCCTCCGACACCTAGCGCAGGCGACCACGAAGTTCCCGGATTCCTACCCGCTGCTCCGACTCCGGGCCGAGTTTCTGTACCGCGACCCGACGGACGATGCCGCCATCTCCGCGACGCAGGATCTGATCACGCTGTGCCCGCACGATGCCTGGTCGCATCGCCAGCTTGCGCTGGTCTACGCCGACCGTCGCCGCCACGAGGAAGCCCTCGCAGCCATCAAGCGAGCGGGGGAACTGGAGCCGGATCACCCCTCCTACTTCGCGGTCTTGGGCCACGTCCACCGCCGGGCGGACCGGATCGAGGAGGCGATCGAGGTTTTCCGGGAAGGGATCAAGCAGTTCCCGGATCAGGAACTTCTGATCGCGGAACTGGTGCAGGTCAGCCGGGGCACCAAGGAGAAGCGAGCCGCTCTCCGGTACATCTCCGAGCACCTTCACACCGCCCCCCACACCGGCGACGGCGTGGTCGCGTACTTCGAGCAGGCTTCCCGACTCGTCGACAAGCCGGAAGCGCAGGACCGTCTGTACGCGGAGATTGAGCGATTCCACGAGGAGCGCCCGGACCTCTGGCAGTGCTGGTCCCTGCTGTCGCAGATGCTCGTGCGGATGCACCGCGAGCAGGAAGCGATCGCGATTTCCCGGGAGGCGACGGCCCGTTTCCCGCTCCTCGCCCGGCTATGGGTCGATCTCGCGGAAGCGTACGAGTCTGCCGGAAACGAGGAGGATCGGCTCGAAGCGTTGCGGCAGGCGGTCGCGGTCGCTCCGGGGTGGACGCCGGTCGCCAAGGAACTTTCCGATGCGTTGTCCGAGGCCGGCGAGGACGAGGAAGCGATCACCATCCTGACTCGGGCGGTGCAACGAAATCCCCTCGATCACTGGGCGCGCTGGGCGCTCGCGGATCGGCTCTGGCACGCGGATAGCGGCCGCCTCGCACTCGATCAGGCCAAGGCCGCGGTCCGCCACGAGCCCGGATACGACCCCGACCGACCGCCGACCCCGGACATGGCGTGGAACGCGGTCGTGGTGTGGTCGGACAAGCTCGATTGCGAGCAGGAATCCCTCGATCTTGCCCGGGAACTCACGCGGGAACGGGCCGGCGATCCCCGGCAGTGGCTCCGACTCGCCCGCCACCTGTACGAGCCCGCCCACTCCGCGGAAGCGCTCGCCGCACTCGACAAGGCGACGACGCTCGACCCCCGTAACGTCGAGGCCCACGACCTTCGAGCGGAGCGGCTCGCCCAGCTGGGCCGGTTCGACGAGGCCCTGGAAGCGGCCCGGCCGACATCGCTGGTGACGGAACTTCCCCTGGTTCTGCAAGGTCGAGCCGCGTGGGTGGAGGCCCGACGGGGGAACTACGCCGCCGCCATCCCGCCGATGCAGGCTCTGGTTTCCGTCGACCCGGAGTACTTCTGGGGCTGGCAGCAACTGGCGGAGTGGTACAACGACACGAATCGGCCCGAGAACTACCTCGAAGCCGCCGGGGAACTCTGCCGGCTCCGGCCGGACCACCCCCTCTCGCTGATGATGCGCGGCGAGGCACGCCTGCAGACCGGCGACCGCGACGGCGGCAAGGAGGATCTCCGCGAGGTTCTGCGGCTCTACCCCAACTACTCGCCCGCCGCCGCCATCCTCTTCGATGCCCACCTCGCCGACGGCGAATTCCGGGAAGCCCGATCCGCCCTGGCGGTGCTGCAAGAGCACATGTCGGGTCCGGAAGTGATCGTGAAGCAGGTCCAGTACGCGGCCCGGCAGAAGGACGAGGAAGCCGCTGCCCGCGCCTTCGCGGACATCTGCACCGCCGAGGGAGAAGGTCCGCCGCTTTTCCTGCAGATGGGTCTCGCGGAGATGCGGGCCGGGGGGTGGGAAGAACGCTCCCACAAGATTCTCAAGTCCGCGTGGCAGTCCGAGGATCCGTTCAACCCGTGGGCGGCCGTCTACTGGCTCGACACCCCGGAAGCGGAGTCGGCCGAGCCTTCCGAGCGGATCGCGGCCTGCGATGCGCTCCTCAAGCACTACCCCCGCTTCGTGCCGGGCCACGACCGCCGGGCGGAGCAGCTGGCCCTCGCGGGTCGCTTCGACGAGGCGGCGGCCGCCTGCACACCCACCGATCTCCCGCAGCCGTACCCCATCGCCCTCCGGGGTCGGGCCGCCTGGATCGAGTCCCTCCGTGGCGACCGCGCAAAAGCGATCGACCTCATGAAGCAACTCGTCAAGGAGGAGCCCGACTACGCGTGGGGTTGGCGGAAACTCGCCGGCTGGTACGACGCCGAGGCCCGCCACCACGACTTCCTCGATGCCGCCGACCAGCTCGTCCGCCTGAGCCCGGACGATGCCTTCTCGATCGGCCTCCGCGGCGAAGCGAAGCGCGTCCTCGGCGACCACCGCGGCGCGAAGGATGACTTCCAGCGTGCCTTCGATCTCGACCCGAGTTTCGACGCCGCCGGGCTGCAACTCGTCTCGGAACAACTGGCGACCGACGACCTCGCGGGGGCGGCCCGGACCCTGTCGAAGCTCCGGGAACACGCGGACGGGCCGCTGTTGAAGCTTCGAGCGGTGCAGGTTGCGGCCCGGGAGGGGAATCTCGCCCATGCTCGCGCTGCCTTCAAGGCACTCGGGGCCGATCCATCCGCAAGCCGGGGAATCCTCCGCGATGCGGTCGCCGCCCTGTCCGAGGCGGGCTGGGATGCAGAAGCGGACGAGGATCTCGATTCCCTGAGCAGCGATTCCACCGTTGGCCCCGCGGCCGCCGGGTTGTGGGCGGATCGCACCATCGCGTCCGGGTCTGCCTGGAAGGTCCACGACCGCCTGCCCGCGATTCTGTCGGCGAACCGGGCCGCCGGGCGGGAAGCCGCCACCTCCTACGCCTGGGGCATGGCCATTTCCGAGCGGCCGGACGCGGTGGCGGCGACGGTGCAGAAGTACGCCGATGTTCTCCGGGAAGACCCTTCCACCTGGGCCCGGGCCGGGGCCGCCCTCGCCGAGGTCAAGCAGTACGCCCACGCCGTCGCCTGGTTCGGAGAGTGGAAGTCCCGCGAGGGCTGCGAATCGTGGATGCTTCTGCCGCTCGCGGATTCCCTCCGCGGCCTTGGAAAAGACGCCGAATCGGAGGCAGTCTGCCAGTGGGCGATCGCCAAGGGCCCGGAAGGTGCGGTTCCACCCGACTTCTACGCATGGCTCGCACTGTCCGCAGCGATCGCCGGGAAGACCGCCGAGGGAACCGCCCACCTCAAGGCGATCGACCCGGTGGGTCTGGACGATGGCGTGAAGCTCGTCTACACGATGGCCCAGGCGGTGCTACGGGTCCAGCGATCGCTCCCGTCTTCCCGGTCGGAAGCCGTCACCGAATCGAAGGCCGATCTCCAGGCAGCCGCCGGGGCATGTGGGGCGAAGGAAATGCGGGCCGGCACCGGTCGGTGGTACCGCAAGTGCACCGACCGCATCGCCGCCGATTCCGGTTCCCTCTCCGCGAAACTCTGGGCGTTCTGGCAGCGCATCAACCCCTGGGTCCGCGAAAGCTGACGGTACGGTGCAACCAGCCGGTGTTAGCCCGACGCGTAAGCGAGGGTTGATGCACCAGAATTCCCTCGCTTACGCGTCGGACTAACCAGCGACGCCGACCCAGGATTCCCCCGCAAAATCGGGAACATCGTTGAGGGTGAAGACGGATTGCTCGCTCGAAGGGAGGTCGTCATCCAATAGCTAACGGCTAACCGCTAGACTCGAATTCGAAACCCTTTGAGTTTAGCCGTTAGCTATTGGATAACCACCGAGAGAATCTGGTTGTACCCGGCGAACTCGTCCGCCCGCGACTCGGTATTCGCAAAGCGATCGCACTCAGAGTAAGATGCCGGAGGATCACGTTTGGCTCCGGAATTTCGCCAATGGAGTGAAGCCCTGGCCACCTGAACGCCGATACACCTGGGAGTCGACCTTCGCGCCCGCACCAAGGGATCGCTGACATGACTCGCCCCCGAAACTCCCCTCCCACGCGTGTCCTGGGCCTCGACCCCGGCCTGCAAACCACCGGTTACGGCGTTCTGGAAGCCACTTCCAACGGCCCCCGGATCCTCGAAGCGGGCGTCGTCCGCTCCGCCGAGGGCCGCGAAGCTGCCGACATGGCACCCCGGCTCCGACTGCTTTACGATGGCCTGGTGGAAGTTCTCGATCAGTGGAAGCCCCAGGCCATCGCCGTGGAACAATTGTTCGCCCATTACGATCACCCACGAACCGCGATCCTGATGGCTCACGCCCGCGGCTGCTACCTCCTCGCCGCCGCCCAGCGCGACATCCCGGTCATGAGCTACGCCCCGACCCGCGTGAAAAAGACCGTCACCGGCAGCGGCCGAGCTGTGAAAGAGCAGATGCAGGCCGCCGTCGCCCGCGAACTCGGCCTCTCCAAACCGCCCGAACCCCACGACGTCGCCGACGCTCTCGCCATCGCACTCTGCCACCTGTACCAGACCGGCGCTTCCATCATGGGCGGGGCACGCTCCGCCACCTTCACCCCCGTCAACCGCGAGGCACTGCTGGGCCACCTCGAACCGGAAGACACCGACGAATCCACGGACGACGCCGCATGATCACCAAAATGTCCGGCACCCTGACCCGCGTTCTAGACGAGGAAGCCCGCCTTCTGGTCGGCCCGCTCGAATACCAGATCCTCATCCCCGAGGCCGTCCGCCGACAACTCCAGATGCGGCTCGGCCAGGACATCACCTTCCACCTGACCGAGTACCTCGAAGGTAACCCCAGCGGCAACCGCTTCATCCCCCGGCGAGTGGGGTTCCTGCACGAACTCGAATTGGAATTCTTCGATCTGTTCTGCACCGTGGAAAAGATTGGCGTGAAGAAGGCCCTCAAGGCGATGGCCCGGCCGGTCCGCGAAATCGCCGACGCGATCAACCGCCAGGATTCCCGCTGGCTCAGCACCCTCCCCGGCATCGGAGCCACCACCGCGGAGCAAATCGTCACCACCCTGAAGCGAAAAGTTCCTCGCTTCCTGACCGCCCCCATACCCGATGCCGACCCCGAACCGGCAGTGGTAGAGGCAAAGTCGACCGGCAAACGCAAACCGCCACCCACTGCCCCGGACCCAACCCCCGACACCACCCTTCCCGACGGCCGAATCGTGGAGGATGTATATCAGGCCCTCATGGCCCTGGGTTTATCCCCGGTGGAAGCAAGGTCGAAATTGGATGGATTGCTGACGTGCGGGAAGGGATTCAAGACTGTGGAAGAGGCGTTGATGTTGGTGTATGCGAGGGGGTAATGACTTCGCTGACGGAGATCCGAGATGGCACGTGAGAAAACCATAGGCCCCACCGCGGGGGACGAGGAGCGGCAGAAGGTCGACGCGGCGTTGCGGCCGAAGTTGCTTCGCGAAGTCATCGGACAAAAGAAGGTCGCGGATCGGTTGCAGATCGCCGTCGATGCCTCGCGAAAGCTCAACGAACCGCTCGGCCACATCCTCTTCGACGGTCCTCCGGGGCTCGGCAAAACCACGTTCGCAACCGTGCTGCCAAACGAACTCGGCACCTCCATCCAGATGACCAGCGGGCCCGCGCTCACCAAGCCCGCTGACTTGCTGCCATTCCTCACCAACCTCGAAGAGGGAAGCGTTCTCTTCATTGATGAAATCCACCGCACCCCGCGGGTGGTGGAAGAATTCATTTATCCCGCAATGGAGGATTTCCGCATTGATATCGTTCTCGGCGAGGGGGTCAATGCCCGGACGATATCCATGCAATTGAAGCGATTCACCTTGATTGGCGCCACCACCCGCGGCGGGATGTTGTCTGGCCCCATGCGGGATCGCTTCAAGATGCGGGAGCACCTCGATTATTACACCGTCGAGGAACTGGCGGAGATCGTGCGGATCAACGCGGCGAAGCTCAATACACCGATCAGCCCGTCCGCGTGTATGCAACTGGCGAAGCGAAGCCGGGGGACGCCCCGGGTGGCGAATGCCCGGCTGCACTGGGCCCGAATTTTCGCCGCGGCCAAGGGGGACGGAACGATCACCGAGACCGTCGCCCTCGACGCCTTGACGATGGCTCAGGTCGATTCCGAGGGCCTGGACAAAAATGACCGCCGATATCTGGAGGTCTTGCTCGATGTATTCGCGGGCGGCCCCACCGGCGTGGATGCAATATCGCAGACAATGAATATAGCAGCGGATACATTGTCAGACGAGATCGAGCCATACCTGCTCCGAGAGCAATTTATCAGTCGCACCCCCCGCGGTCGGATGGCGTTGCCGAAGGCGTGGGCAATCATCGGGCGGGCGGCACCGAAACCGAAATCGGAGGAGAAATCGCCTCCATCATTGTTCGAGTGATCTCCATGCTGATCCGCGAGGATGGGATCCCATCTTGTATCCATATTGGGCGTCGGGTTCTGCATTTCGATTCCGTGCCGAGCACCAATGATATAGCCTCCCGCGAACCCGAAGGGACGGCGGTTGTTGCAAATTTCCAGACCGCAGGGCGTGGGCAGTACGGCCGCACCTGGCAGAGTCGGCCCGATGCGTCCTTGTTGCTTTCCATCGTGGTTTCGCCGCCGGAGTACCTTCGCCGCCCGGTTGTTCTCACAGCGTGGGCGGCCGTCGCGATTGGGGATGCCATTCTGGAACTGACGGGCGTCCAATCCCGCGTGAAGTGGCCCAACGATTTGCTCGTTCGCGGGAAAAAGGTTTCTGGCATTCTGATCGAGCAGATGACCATCGGTTCCCACTTCCGCACTGTCCTGGGTCTGGGGCTGAACCTGAATCAAACGCATCGCGAATTCGAGGAGCTTGGCCTGCCGGAAGCCACTTCTTTGCGGGAAATCACGGGCCGAGAACTCGACCTTGAGGTGGTGACGCGGGTGGTGCTGACGCACCTCGATCGAGAGTACAGCCGGCTTCTAGCCGGGGAGCTGGTTCCTCTGGAAGCGGACTGGAAGTGGCGGGTCGAGTTGCTCGGTCGGCCGGTCCGGGTGGAGCTTGTGGATGGCACGGTGGTCGCCGGGCGGCTTCTCGAGATGGCCTTCGATGGGATCCGGGTGGACGATCTACCGCCGATCCGCCCCGAGTCCGTGAGGCACATTCTTCCGACGGATCGCGATCGTTGAGGTTGCCTGCGCTCAGGCAACCCGTTTCCCCGAGATTGCGGCCAGGACCTTGCGAATCTGCTCGTAGCCGTCGCGCAGGAGGAATCCGGAGTCGCGGCCACGACTCTTCGACCCGAGGATGTAGTAGCCCGGCTCGTCGACGAGCAGCCCCGTAGGCGTGTCGGAAACCCGCAATTCCGTGCAAATTCCGAGGTCGGGTCGGTGCCCCACGTTGGCGATGACGCGCTCGACTTCCCAGGAAGCGGGCTTGCCGCCGACCCGGCCGGCGATGCGGAACCCCTGGTCAGAGCCGAGGCAGATCACCTCGTCGATTTGCGTTTGCGGGTGGTATTCCAGGTTGCCGTCGCAGCGGGTTGCGAGGGAATTGGCCCGGGCGGCGAGGCGGTCGCGTTCCTTGAGTGGGTCGCTGGCGATGCGGGGAAGCGGCTGGCTTCGCGGGCCGTGGGTGAGCCAGATCACCCATGTCGCCTGGTCTTGCTCGGCGAGGGTGGCGAGGTCGCAGACGGTGGTGGCCGCCGAGTACCCGCCGCCGATCACTGCCACGGTGCGGCCGGCGTAGTGCCCCCGACGGCTGCCGAGAATGTCCTCGACCAGAGTGGGAATGTGGGGTCGGGCCGCGATTTCGCCGATGGCTGGAATGCCGCCGTCACCGACCCAGTTGGGGCGATCGAGCCCGCCGGTGCAGTCAAGAACGGTGTCGGCGATTTCGATGCGTTCCGAGCCGTTGGCTTCGCGAACCAGGATCCGGAACGGTGCGGGCGATCGCCGCGGATCGCTTGACTCCGGCTTCCTTCCGCCGGTGCGGCCGACGGCGTGCACCGTAGTTTGCAGCCGGAGGGAATCGCGTAACTCCACTGATTCCGAGAGGGGAATGAGGTAGCCGTCGCGGAACTCCTGGCCGGTGAGGATGTCGGTGTCGGCGGGGAATTCGCGGCGTGGCGACTCGCGGAGCAGGGTCTGCCGGCCGAGCGGGGTTGTGTTCATTCCGAAGGGGGAGAACATTCGCACAAATCCCCAGCGTGCGACCGCTTCTGCCACAGAACCTCGGTCAAACACCGTGACGGTGTGGCCGAGCGATCGGGCGTGGAGGGCCGCTTCCAGCCCGATCGGGCCAGCACCGAGAACGGCGATACGGTGGGGGATTTTCGACACCAGCGACCTCCGTGTTCCGGAAGAGCCCGCGGATTCTGCCGGAAGCCGGAGATCGCCTCAAGGGGAATCCGTCAGGTCAGAACCCGCTTCCGGGCGTTGCCAGCGGCGGCGGGGTGATCGTCGGCGGCAGCGGCGGCACAGCGATTGTCGGGGGAGCGGATATTGCCGGCATCGGTTGCGGCTGGGGTTGCGGAATCGGCGGGGTTGCTGCGGGAACCGGCACCGGGATCGGAAGTGGTTCCGATTTCGGTTTCGCGAGAGGCGGTTCAACCGTCTGGTGCGAGAAGACCCCTTTCCCCACCGCGTTCGGGATCGCCGTGAAGCTGGGCTCTTTTACCGGGAGCGGCTTCGTCGGGAGCGTCGTCAGCATCGGCCGGGGCGTGGCGAGGGGCGGTTCCTCGGACTGGGTCGCACCCTGCGTCGAGGTGGAACGGTACCCGTTGAGGTGGTACTGGAACAGGGCCGACTTCGCCGCGTCGCGGACAGACTGGGCCGGGTCGCTGGATTGCACGGCTTCCAGGGCGAGGGCCGCCTGCTGGGTCACGGGTTTGATTTTCCCGAGCGATTCTGCAGCTTCCGCCCGCACGGCCGGGGCCGGATCTTTTTGCATGGAAGAAATCAGGGTCGGCACCACGTCCTTGTGGTTGCGGGTGTCGAAACCCGCCAGTTCCCCGACCGCAGCCAGGCGATGTTTCTCGTCCGGGTCGGACTGCAATGTTGTGACGAGTTGTTTGACCTTGTCCGCGGCGTCGTTGCGGGGACGACGCTTGAGGATTCCAAGCCCGAGATCGATGGCCGCTGCTTCGGGTGCGGCGGCGGCGAAAGTGGCCAGGGTCAACGCGAGTACGGTCCGCTTCACGGCATCCTCCGAGCCGGGGGTTCGCAGGGTCGTCGCCGACCCCACATCTCCGTGCGGGGCCTGTCGAGGAAACAAACCCTGCATCTCGGATCGGGAATCCGCACCCGAACTTGCCCGGGAAACTGCCACCATCTGGGATTTCGAAGCCAGCCACAAATGGAACGACCGCTCCCGGCGGAGCGGTCTACGGATCACCTTCGAGCCGTGCATCCGGCGTGGTCGGCAAAACCGCGTCAGTTTCCGCTCCCGCATCTGCGACAACGCGGGTCAGAATCCCTGACCGTTACTCATCCCGAGCCCGCCAGGGTTGCCCATCGCTCCGGGGTTGGGCCGGAATTCCTTCTTCGGCGCCTGTTTCCGGAACCCCTGTTCCGGGGGGTTGTTGAAGCGAGGCTCGTCCGGCGGCGGCCGAAACTCCTCGACGAGGGGAACCCGCGTGTCGTACTCGACGTGATGGCACCCGGCGACGGCCGTCGCGGCCATGAACCATCCGGCGCACCCGGTGAACCTCCGGCGCATCAGCGTCCTCCCCCAACCAGACGTTGCTCCGCGCCCTCGTACCCACCCCTCCCCGGGAAGTCAACCCCGCGTGCTGCGACTCGTCGCAACTCGGGTCCGGAAATCCGAGACTCGCCCGGGAACGTCGGGTATGATGCAGCTTCCCACCCCGGCCCTGCTCCCCCGTTGCCGTCATGCACAATGCTCGATTGCTCGCTATCGGATGGCTTTTCGCGATGGCATCGCCGGTTCTGGCCGCCGATGCTGGTCCCAACTTTGCCCGGGAAGTGCAGCCAATCCTGAGCGAGTTCTGTTTCCAGTGCCACGGGCCGGACGCTGGTTCCCGGAAGGGGGAACTCCGCCTCGACACGCACAAGGACGCACTGACCGTCATCTCGCCCGGGAAAAGCGGCGACAGCGAATTGATCCGCCGACTCGTCACCGAAGACACGACCGAGATCATGCCGCCACGGAAATCGAAGAAGAAACTCTCGCCGAAACAGGTCGACACCCTCCGGCGGTGGATCGATTCCGGGGCGAAGTGGGGCACCCACTGGGCCTTCGAGAAGCCCGTGAAACCAACGATTCCCGAGGTGAAATTCCCCGTCCGCAACCCGATCGACAACCTCGTCTTCGCCCGATTGCAGCGGGAAGGGCTTACCCCATCTCCGGAAGCGGACCGGGTCACGCTGATCCGCCGGGTCACGCTCGACCTGACCGGCCTGCCGCCAACCCCGAAGGAAGTCGACGATTTCCTCGCGGATACTTCCCCGAACGCGTATGAGAATGTCGTTGACCGCCTCCTGAAATCCCCCCGGTTCGGCGAACGCATGGTCTGGGAATGGCTCGACGCGGCCCGCTACGCCGACAGCAACGGCTACCAGGGGGACGGCGAACGGACGATGTGGCCCTGGCGCGACTGGGCCGTCAAGGCCTTCAACGACGATCTTCCCTTCGACGAATTCACCCGCCTGCAACTGGCTGGGGACCTGCTCCCGAACGCGACGAATGAGCAGAAACTCGCCACCGGGTTCCTCCGCAACCACATGATCAACGGCGAAGGCGGCCGAATCGCCGAGGAAAACCGCGTCGATTACGTCATGGACATGACCGAAACCGTCGGCACCGTCTGGCTCGGGCTGACGCTCAACTGCTGCCGGTGCCACGACCACAAGTTCGACCCCGTCTTGCAGAAGGAGTACTACTCCCTCTTCGCGTACTTCAACCAGACCCCCGTCACCGGGGGCGGCGGCGACCCGCAAACCAAGCCGGTCGTCGAACTCGCATCTCCGGAGCAAACCGCGAAGTTGAAGGAACTCGCCGAGAAAGTGACCGCGGCTACGAAAGCCCTGGATGAGTTCGAGGGCAGGCTCTTCCCCCGGGACAAGGGGAAGCCGGCGAACGCATCCGAGAAATCCAGGGACCTGCCGAAGGAGGTCAAGGATGCCCTCGGAAAGCCGGCGAATTCGCGGAACCGCAACCAGCTTTCTGCGATCGAGAAGCACTTCGCGAAGTCCGAGCCGGAGTACGCGAAGCTCGTGAAGTCGCTGATTTCCGCGGTTTCCCAAAGGGACGATGCCAGCCGGCAGGTCCCCCGCGTGATGGTGATGGAGGACATGCCCAAACCGCGCGATTCCTTCGTCTACCTCAAGGGGCTCTACAACAAGCCCGGCGACAAGGTCTCCGCCAACGTCCCCGCCGTGCTGCCTGCGCTTCCCCAGGGGGCGGCCTCGAACCGGCTCGCACTCGCCAACTGGCTCGTCTCCCCCGACCACCCGCTGACCCCCCGCGTCACCGTCAACCGGTTCTGGCAGCAAATCTTCGGAATCGGGCTCGTCAAAACCGTCGAGGATTTCGGCGTCCAGGGGGAACGACCCGGAAACCAGGAACTCCTCGACTGGCTCGCCGTCGAGTTCCGCGAGATCGGCTGGTCGCAGAAGAAAATCCTCCGCCTGATGTTGACCTCCGCGACGTATCGACAGTCCTCGAAGGTCACGCCCGCCCTCTCGGAACGGGACCCGGAGAACCGCCTGCTCGCCCGCGGACCCCGGTTCCGGATGCCCTCCTGGATGCTTCGCGACCAGGCCCTCGCCGCCAGCGGGTTGCTCGTCGACAAGCCCGGCGGCCCGCCCGTGAAGCCCTACCAACCAGTGGGAATCTGGGAAGAAGCCACCTTCGGGGGCAAACGCTACACCCCCGACACCGGCGAATCCCTCTATCGCCGGAGCGTCTACACCTTCTGGCGACGGATCGTCGGCCCAACCATGTTCTTCGACACCGGGGCGAGGCAGACCTGCACCGTCAAATCGACCCGCACCAACACCCCGCTCCACGCCCTTGCCACCCTCAACGACACGACCTACGTCGAGGCGGCCCGTGTGCTGGCAGAGAAATCGCTGCTGCAAGACGGAGATGACGAATCGCGGATCACTTTTGCGTTCCGGCAGGTGCTGGCACGAAAACCGACGCCCGAGGAAACCGGCGTCCTCGGGGCGGGGTTGAAAAGAATGCGATCGCAATATGCGAAGGACCCGGAGTCGGCGAAAAAACTGCTCGCCGTCGGAGCTTCCAAGCGGAACGAGAAACTCGACCTCGTCGAGCACGCGGCGTTCGCCAACCTCTGCGCCGTGATCCTCAACCTCGACGAGGCGGTGACGAAGGAGTAGCCCTACTTGGCGTACGGGGTTTCCTGGTAGTTCGCTTCCAGCCATTTCCCGTTCTTGCGGACCCACACGGCCGTCGCGAAGTTCTTCGTGGGGAGTTCCTTCCCCTTGAAGGTTCCCTTGAGCGACAACGGGTACGTGACCAGGGCCGCATCCGATCCCAGAAGCGTGATCTTCATTTTCCCCGCGGTGTAATCCGTCAGCTTGAGTTCGGGAAGCGTTTTGACCTGGTCGTCACGCGTTTGCTGGCCGCCCCACGGGGTGATCGCGAGATGGTCGTCAGTCATCAGGGCCTTGATCGTCTCGGGGTGGCCGGTCTTGAACGCATCGTTGAGGGCGGTGATCGCCTTCTCGACTTCCTTGGTGGCATCGTCCGCGGAGGCGGGGGCGACGGCCACGATCAGGGCAAGCAAACCGAGCGGGAACCGGAGCATCATCGGGGGTCCTCGTGAGTCGAAAGAAGCGGAATTTCGGGTGGGCGAGGAACATTCTAGCCCGGGGAACACGATGTTCAGCCGACATCAGTCATCGGTCGTTTTCCGTTCCCAGCGAATCCGGCAGCCACGGGCGAGTGTTTCCCCGGTTTCCGCTTTCTTCCCCTGCAGGGCCGCCTGCACCGCGGATTCGAGAAAGCTGGTCGTTGCCATGCCCGGCGGGCTCTTATCATCCATCGCCCCGAGGTAGACGACCTTGCGGTCCTTGTCGAGCACGAAGAATTCGGGGGTGTAATCCGCGCCATACTTCTTCGCAATCGCCTGCGAGGGATCGTGCAAATACGGGAACGGGAATTTTTTCTTCTCCGCCCGTTGCTTCATCGCGGGCATTTGGTCCGCCTTGATGGTGTTGACGTTGATCGCGACGAGCCCGACTTTCGAGTCCGGGCCGGCGTGGTTCTTCGCGAACTCGATAATCCGCGGCTCATATGCCTCGGCCACCGGGCAAGAGTTGCACGTGAAGACGACGACGACCACGTCCTTATCCTTGAGGTCCGCAAGCGAATGTTTTTTCCCGTCGGTTCCTTCGAGGTTCTCCCACGCGGGGGCGGCATCGCCGACCGAAAGAGTCTTGTTGAACTTTCCCGCTGATGCCAGCGCCGACAGCCCGACCAGGAAACCAAGGGCGAGACCGATTCGATTCATGAGAGTGCTCCGAGAGAAACAATAGGCGATCGCGGCTGCGGGAGGCGGTCGCCTCGGATAACCCCGGTTATTGTAGCGAGCTCTGTGGTCGTGTTTGCCTTCCGACCGGCTCGTTGTTCAATCGAACTGCATGACTATACTCCTGTGTGATAAAAAGCATCGTCAGACCACCGATTCTGAATCCGAGAACATGCACCTCGACGCAGCAAGGGTAAGTCCATCGAGGGGGGAATGAATTGTGCCGTTCTCTTGAAAAATCCGGAGGTGAAGGGTCTTGATCCTCCCGTCCCCTCTCCTAACCTGCACAAATGGCGGTCGCGCGGAACGCGGGGATCACTCCATGACCGATGACAGCAAACCTGTTCCGGCAGAGTCGGGAGCCGACCGACGACGGTTCCCCCGCTTACCCGTCCAGGTGCAAGTCCGGCTTCTCACCGATCGGCCAACCGGTTCCCCGATCGAGGGGCAGGCCGTCGACGTTTCCGAGGGCGGATTTGGATTGCTGGTCGACGCACTGATCGTCGTCGATACTTTCATTTCCCTGGCGTCGGTTCGCGAACCCGACGGGCCGCGCGTACAAGCCCGCGTCGTCAGTCGAACCCCGGTGGCCGGCCGATGGCGGCTCGGTTGCGAATTCAACATCCCCCCGACGGACTCAGCCTGGGGCGTCTTTTGGTCGCCCGACTTGGAAGAACCAAAATCCTGACCCCCACCTCAGCGGGGCCTTCCCGCGCACTTCCCAATCTCGTTTCGCAACATTCGACTGTTTTCCCTCGATCATAGAAGACTGCCCGAGTCCTTCGGTGGCGTGCGGGCGTTCGTGGAATCCTGGAGCGGTCCGTGCCGTGGAGATCGAAATCCCCCCGGATCTACGCCATCGCACAAAAGAGATTCTGCAACAGGATCTTGATGATGGAGCACGCCGAACCAGTCGATTGTTTGCCCTGTTACTGATCTTGCAGTGGATCTTCGTCAGCGGTGTGACGATCTGGATGACCCCATACACATGGGAGGGTGCAGCATCTGTCATCCACCCGAATTGTTGGGAGGCCATTGCACTTGGTGCGATTGTGGTGGCCTACCCGATCTGGAGTGGGATTCGGCGACCGATCGGAGATCTCACTCGTCATCAGATAGCAATCGCGCAGATGGGCATCGGCGCAATCCTGATCCATGTCAGCCATGGTAGAATCGAAGCCCATTTCCACATTTTCGGCTCCCTCGCTTTTCTTTCGTTCTATCGCGACTGGCGTGTTTTGGCCACGGCGTCTGCGTTTGTATTGTTCGACCATTGCATCCGAGGCATTGTAGCGCCCATGTCGATTTACGGGGTATCAGGCGGTGCCGAATGGCGATGGATTGAGCATGCGGGATGGGTAGTCTTCGAGGATGTCTTTTTGATTTATGCGATCAATCAGAGCCTGACGCGAGCAACGCACGATGCCTGGCATCGAGCGAGACTGGAACAAACGAACGAACTGATTGAAAAGGCGGTCGAAGAGCGAACCACGAGCCTGACTGCTCGGACCAACGAGCTTCGGACAAGTGAGGAAGCCCGAAAGCAAAGCGAAAGCCGACACCGATCCATCGTCAAGACCTCGATGGATTGCATTATCACCATCGATACTCTTGGGCGGGTGCTCGAATTCAACCCGGCTGCGGAACGCACATTCGGATACGACGCCACGGAGGTTGAGGGCCGAGACATCAATAGCCTCATTGTCCCGCGACAACATCGCAATCCCTTGTCAGGTATCGCTCTCATATTGGCGTCCGGGGAAACTTGGGTTGCGGGTCGCCGATATACGGGCCTGCCTGCCGTGCGGAAAGATGGATCCGAGTTCCCTGTCGAGCTCACAGTCGTTCCATATGAACTCGAAGGGCAACTCGCCCTGACTGCGATCTTGCGAGATATCACCACCCTGGTTGAGGCGGAACAACGCCGAGAGGCAACGGCGGAGGAACTTCGTCGGGCGAAAGAACGGGCCGAGGCGGCGGACCAGGCAAAGTCGCAATTTCTGGCCAATATGAGCCACGAATTTCGCACACCCATGGGTGCCATCATCGGCTATGCGGAGATGTTACTGGACCCCCGATTGGGCGTTGAGGAGCGGGTGCGGACCCTGCAAGCCATCATCCGCAACGGCCAGCATCTCGGCATGTTGATCAATGATATTCTCGACCTCTCCAAGATCGAATCCGGGCGAATGACATTCGAGCGGCTGCCATGCGACTTACGACAAGCGATCGCAGAAGCGCTATCCGTTGCCACGGTGGCGGCTCAATCGAAAGGGCTCGCATTACATGTCACCCCGGTAGGGTCTGTCCCACGCAGAATTACGACCGACCCAACGCGTCTCCGTCAGGTCCTCGATAATCTCCTTTCGAACGCGGTCAAATTTACGAGTGAAGGAAAGCGAATCGACATCCGCCTTCGAATTGAGGTGGTGGCGGAGAGCCTCCGGTTGGCGATCGATGTTGAGGACCAAGGAGTTGGTATTGCCCCGGCGCAATTTTCCAGGCTTTTCACACCTTTCAGCCAGGCGGATGCATCAACCACGCGGAAATATGGAGGTACGGGTCTCGGGTTGAGTATATGCAAACGCATTGCGGAAAATCTCGGAGGTGGAATTGCCGTCCGCAGCGAGCCAGGTGTCGGTTCCTGTTTTACGGTTACATTGCCTGTTTCTCCTGATGATATGTCCGAGACCCTCGATGAGGAACAATTCATACGCGAATCGCAAGTGATCCGTGCCCGCCCTAATGGCACTGTTTATGCCATGACCGGGCGAGTTCTGGTGGTGGATGATAGTCCGGATAACCGCACCATTGTGAGGTTCTTCCTTGAACGAGCCGGCCTTTGCGTGGCCGAGGCAGAGAATGGTGCCGAGGGTGTGGAGAAGGCCCTGGCGTCGACTTTCGAAGTAATCCTCATGGATATGCAAATGCCGCAACTGGATGGATATGCGGCCACCAGTTTGCTTCGACAGAAAGGCTATGACCGGGCCATCATTGCCCTTACAGCCCATGCGATGAGTGGGGATGAAGAGAAATGTCTACAAGCGGGTAGTAATGCGTATCTCACCAAACCCGTTGAGCCCGATCGTTTACTGGAGATGGTATCCCGGCATCTCGCATCTCGAAGCTGGGTCGTGAAATTCGCTGAAAGTATTCGACGGATCCCAGCACCCATGCCTCCCCCGCCCGGGGATGCGAAATCGGATTTGAAGACGCGTTATCGACAATCGCTCCCAGACAAATTGAGGACCTTGCGCCAGGCCTACTATGAGGGAAATTTCACGGAGTTGCAGTCGCATGCGCACAAGCTTTCGGGCTCGGCCGGGATGTATGGGTTCCCCGCGGTTGGAGAGGTGTCTCGTCGGTTGGAAGAAGCTTGTTTGCAGGGGTCGACCAACGAGGCTCTCGATTTTTTGCTGGAGGAACTCGAACAGACCTGCCGCGTGAGCTGCGAAGATTCCTGGCCCACAGAACCGTCCCCGTCTCCCCTCCTCAAAGTTTAGAAGTCGCTTCTGTTTCCTCGGATATGCTGGCGGAAATGCGGGTTCTCCTCTAAGCTGAGCGCAACCCGTTCTTTCGAGGTCCGCCGATGTCTGAAGCTGCAACCAAGAGCGAATCGCCGGCTCTGAAACTCGCCACGCCCGTTCCCGGCGAGCCGCCGTTGAATCAGATCTTTCGCACGGTCATGTTGCATGAAGCGTCCGACTTGCACCTCAAGGCGGGGCTGCCCGGAATGGTCCGCCTTCGCGGCGTGATCCAGCGGATGAATACGAAGCCCCTCACGCAGGAGGATTGCGAGAAGCTTATCTACCCCGTGCTTTCCGAGAAGCAACGGGCGATCCTCGACGAGAAGGGGGGTGCGGACTTTGCATACGTCATCGGGCAAGATGAGTGCCGGTTCCGTGTCAACCTCTTCAAGCAGCGTGGCAAACTTGCGATGATTGCCCGCCGGGTGAATACGAAGATCCCGACTTTCGAGAAGCTCGGCCTGCCGCCGGCGATCGAAACGCTCTGCCATTACGATCAGGGCATGGTCATTCTGGCCGGCGTGACCGGGTCCGGGAAGTCGACCACCATCGCTTCGATGCTCGACTACATCAATTCGCGGGAAGCGTTGCACATCCTCACAATCGAAGACCCCATCGAGTTCGTTTTCACGGACAAAATGTCGGTCGTGAACCAGCGAGAGGTTTACCTCGACGTGGCGGACTGGCACCTCGCGTTGAAGCACGCGGTTCGGCAGGACCCGGATATCATCCTCGTCGGGGAAATGCGGGACCAGGACACTTTTGAGGCGGGCGTCCACGCGGCGGAGACGGGGCACGTCGTCTTCGGAACGATTCACGCTTCCTCGGCGGCGAGTACCGTCAGCCGGATTCTCGACCTTTTCCCGCCGAGCATGCACCACGCGGTTCGGCAGAGCCTGGCGTTCAACCTGAAGGCGGTCGTGGCTCAGAAACTCGTGCCGAGCATCATTCCTGGCGTGCAGCGGGTGCCGACGAACGAGATCATGATCGTCAACCCGACCATCCGCGACCTGATCCTCAAGAGCAAGGACGACAAACTCGGCGATGCGATCCGCATCGGGGAACTGGAAGGGATGCAGGATTTCACGATGAGCCTGACGAAACTCGTCAATGAGCAGAAGATCGACAAGGCGACGGCTCTGGAGTTCGCACCGAATCCGGATCAGTTGAAGATGGCGTTGAAGGGGATCAAGGTGGCTGCTCCGGGGATTCTGTAATCGCCGGTTGTTCGGTTGGTCATTCGGTCATGACGATTGGAAGGTTCACGGCTCCCCCCTCTCGACGCTCCACGGGCTCCGTCCCGGTTACGGGCCTGGTTTCCCGCTTCGGCACTCATGATTGATCGCCCTTGGTCCGCAGCCTTGCCCGGTCACCGTGAGGCCATTCATGTTGTATCCTCCATCAACTTTTATGCCCGAACAATTGCCCAGATAACAACTTGCCGAGAAGGTGCAGCCGCCACGGGAAATGAGTCAGTCCGCGACTTCGACGAGAACCCGGAGTTCGGAGTGAGGCGGGCCGAGCCAGGTGGGGCTATTCTCCGATGATCTTGACCAAGACCCGCTTCGGCCTGTTGCCGTCAAACTCCCCGTAGAAAATCTGCTCCCAGGGGCCGAAGTCGAGCATGCCATTGGTAATGGCCACCACAACCTCCCGGCCCATAATCTGCCGTTTCAGGTGGGCGTCGGCGTTGTCCTCTCCGGTGCGGTTGTGGTGGTAATGGTTCGGATCCGGGTTGAACGGAGCCAGGCCCTCCAGCCACTTTCCGAAGTCGTGGTGCAGCCCTCTTTCGTCATCGTTCACAAAAACAGAAGAGGTAATGTGCATCGAATTGATCAGGACGATCCCCTCTTTGACCCCGCTCTTGTTCACGGCTTCTTCGACCTGTGGCGTGATGTTCACGAACGCCATCTTTCCGGGGACGTTCAGGGTGAGGTAAGCGGTGTGAGACTTCATTTTTGGAACTCCTTGGTCTGTTTTCTTCCACCTTGCACACGCAATGAGGACCGTCCGGGTCTGTAGGGGTTGACGACGTGTGTCACCTCGGTGTCATCCCCGTGTCGCAGCGGGGGCTTGGGGAACGTCTACCAGTCGCGATGGACCCCGGCCCTTTGTCGGATCCGATTTCCAGAGCCATTCGAGCGATCGGAACGGGGCGAGCGGCGGCAGGAAGGGTTCCATTCCGCGTTTTTCATTTCCCGTTCGATCGCACGTCCGCCGCCGCCGATGAGTTCGACGTCCATTAGAAAGTAATCGCGGAGAAAGACGTTATGGAGGTGAGCCGGGAAATCGCCCGGAGATTTTGAAAGGCCGTGAATTGGGAAGGTGAGGTCAGCGGGTCCGCAACCAAAACGAAGAGCCGACTCGGGGACTCGAACCCCGGACCTATGCTTTACGAAAGCATTGCTCTACCAACTGAGCTAAGTCGGCATTTCTCAACCACTTGCCGTCAGCCGCCTGGCCTGAAGCTGTACCAGACTGCTGAGCCAAGGCGACAACGGTTGTCGAAACAGAATCTTATCCAACACCGTACCCCCGTCAACTCGACTCTCCGGCGACGCGGCGGGTTCGCTCTGACTTGCTTGACTTTCCTGGCTTCGCTACACTCCCCGCGGTTACTTTGTGTCGGCAAACGAGGGTGTCCCGTGATCCGGCAGATCTGTCCGCACTGTTTCCAGACCGTCGAACTGCCGGACTCGGCGGCGGGGACGGATGCCCCGTGTCCGAAGTGTAGCAAAGCGATCCCCGTGCCCGGAAGCTACAGCCCGACCGTTGATCCCGGGGCTGGTCCGGTGGCAACTTCGACAACGAAGGAAGCGAGCCCAGCCGCGGTATCGGTCTCGCCGTCGCCGGATTGGCCGGCCCCTCCGCCGGGGTACGTCCCCCCAAGGGAACCCGCCACGGCCCCAAGTTCACCCAGCCCGCCGACGGAACCACCCGGGGAACTGACCAACTCGGCCGGCTTCGCCCTGTCTCCGACTGTCCTGGCCTGGCTCCCCGCAGCCTGCCTCACTCTGGCTCTCTTCGCGACTCTCTTCACCTGGGTCGGCTCCTACCCCGGCGACGTTCGCGTTTACACCCAGAGCCCCTGGCAGGCTCTCTTCGCCACCTTTACCACCAACCCCTTGCCGGAAGACCTTCTCACGGACGAGAAACCGATCGAGCAACGCCTGCACTCCAGCTGGTGGCTGCTGCCGTACTTCCCGATTTTGCTCGTGACTCTTGTGATTGCGTGGGCGGAGCGGGTGATTCGCCATCCGGATCCGGCAACGATTCCGGGCCCGCTCGCCTGGCTGCCCCAGATCTGGCCCCGACGTTTCTACCTGCTGACGGGGCTATCGCTACTCCTGCTGCTCCTCGTGACGATCCAGGTGAGTCGCGGACTGGGGCTCGAGGTGGCGATCCGCGAGATGGTCTCGGAAAAGTATGCGAACGCGGCCGAGGATCCGACGGCGAAGAAGTACAAGACTGCCGTCAACGCGGGGAAGGAACTGGCACAGTTCTCACTGAGTTCGACGATCGCCTTGCAACTGGCGATCGTGTCGCACGTGCTGGCCGTCGCCGCCGCCGGGGGCCTCGTCTGGCTCGAACGCCGGGGGAACAAGCAACCCCCGCGGGTGGAGATTTTTTGGTAAGGAAAGGTCTCGCGGAATTTTCGTGTCGTGTGACTTCAGGAGCCGCCACTGCGAAGGAGCGGCCGCCTCCGGAGTCAAATCGCAGCGTTTCATGCAGAAAATGCGAGAAGCACGGGTCGCTCCCCTCCGGGAGATGCCGCTCCTTCGCTTGCAGTCGCGGCTCTCGTTGGCAATTTCCTAACTCTGTCTGGCCCGCCGACGGCGTCGGGTCACTCCGCCGGGATGCGGTGGACATCCGCCCGTTTCCCCTCGTAGGTCTCGGAATAGCCGAGGATTCGCGGGTCCGGATTCTCCCCGGCGGCGGCGCACGCCTGCGAATACACCGCGGGCCACCAGTTCTCGTGCTTCGTCAGCCCCTGGTCGCGGACCGTCGTCCAGTTGCTCAGGATCTTCGACCACGCGGCGTCGCCGTACTTCAACGCCTCTTGCAGGTTCGCGAATTGCGGCACGTACCACGTTCGGCCGATCTGGCTGTGCAGCACCTCGTCGGCCCAGTCGAAGTCCTGGATCGTCGCGGCGAGGGGGAAGCCGGAATCGCGGGCGACCTCGAATTCGTAGCGTTTCCCCGTCTTCGGCATCAGCCCCTGTTCGATGAAGAAGAGCACGCCGTGCCGTTCCTGCGGGGTGCATTCCGTGTTCAGGCGGTATGACCAGTTCCACGACACTTTCGCCTGCGTCCAGTCGACGCCGAGGGCGACGAAGCCGACCTCGCCCATCATGGCGTGCCGGGCCTCGTCCCAGAGTTGGCGGGACATGTCGCGGTAGAAGCCCCACGGTTTGCCGGGGATTTGCGTGATGATGCTGGCCATCATCTCCGGCACATCAATCTCGCGGAGCCGCTTGTAGAGCATCATCAGCACTTTGGCGCGAGCGGGTTTCGACTCGTCGTAGAGGAACGCCTCCGCGTTGACGCCCTGGTTCCAGGGGTCGGTGAAGCGTTCGTCGCGCTTCGGGACGGGGTCGTAGACGAAGGGAGTTTTGGAGTAGAGGCGTTCGATGGGGTCGCCGGATTCGGGTTTGGTGCCATCGAGTCCACCAGCTGCGCGGAGGAGAGATATCAGATGCCCATTCCGTTCTTGCTGAGTGTCTTCCCCGCGATTGAGCGATTCCGTCACTTTCGAGTAGTAGTCTCGTAGCTCATCCACTTCCATTGCGGCAAATCGAAGTAGACGCACACTTGGGGCATCAATCAACTTGTGAGTGTGCCAGAGATAGTTGTCGATTGCTTCATCAAGGAAGTCGAGTGTCGTTGAGATCCCGTCTACCAACTCCTCCGTCGTCGGCGCACACTGAATCTCGTCGAAGAACGCTTCCAGCGCCGGGTGCGGCACGTCTTCCAGCCCCAGCGGCGGTTCGCGCATCTCGCTGACGCGCTGGCGGATCGCCGTGACGTGCTCGGCACACAGGTAGGCGTGGTGTGCGAAGCCCGTCTTCAACTCGTAGATCGGCTCGGCCGTGATGCGGGCCGTCAGGATCTGGTGCAGCCGCTTGAAGGCGTAGTGGATCCGCTTCAGCCGGCGGACGCACTCCTCGACGCTCAACCCCGGCTTCGCCGCCTCCGCGACGGTACACAGCCCGGCGAGTTGCGGCAGGTTCTTGTACGACGTGTAGTTTTCCAGCGGCTTCGGGTCCGGCACGGGGAGGCTCCGGGGGAGTGGGATACGGGGAAGTGCTGGCGATTATACCCGATTCAGGTCCGCCTGCAGCCGGGCGATTTGCTCGGCCATCGGGCGTGGGGCTTTCGGCGTCGCCTGTCCGCGAACCCCGGCGACCTTGAGCCAGACGAACGCGGGTTGCGTGGTTGCCAGGGCCGCGGCCGCCCCGGTGCGCCAGGCTTCGAGAGTGTCGAACGTCGAGACGGTTCCGATTCCGGAAGCGGTCGCGAGGCCGGCGAAATCGGTCTTTCCCGCACCGGGTACGGGTTGGCCGCCGGTGACTTCGTAGAGGCCGTTGTCGATGAGCAGGACCGTCACCGGGACCGCGTGGGCGGCGAGCGTGACGAGGCAGCCGAGGTTCATGAGCAGTCCACCGTCGCCGGAAATGACGACGATTCCGAGCCCCGGCTTTGCGAGTGCGAGGCCAAGCGCGAGCGGCACCGCCTGCCCCATGCTGGAGGGAAGGTAAGCGAAATCGCGGGGCGTATCCGAGATCCCCGGCCAGACGCCGACGGAACTCATCGTCGTGATGACGACACGGTCCCCGCGCACATCGGCGAGCACTTCCAGCGTTTCGCGAAGGGTGAGCATCGGTGCGGCTCGAGATCGAGGAGTGTGATCATCGCGGCGGTTTGACGCCGGGCTTCGTCACCTTCAGCGAATCCAGATAGCGGCGAACCTCCGGCGTCTGGGGCGTGAAACCCTTCCCCAGCGCGGCGGCGGCATAGGTGGCCGTCCCATCGCTAATGGCCCGGAAAACCCAGGTTTCGCCTTGTCCCATATCCCACACCACTTCCACCCCGGAAAACCCCTGGGAATTCGTCACGGGCGTGCGGGAGGTTTCTCGTACCGTCGGAGTCTCGACCTGCACCCCACTTTTCAGAAATGCCAGCAGGGAGTCCGGCGTCATGCCGTTCTGAGCGTAGAAGAGTGAGAATTCTTGATGCGGAGCGATCCGAAAGGACTCGTGGACAGTGACTCCCGTGTAGTTGCGATCACTTGGGCCCAAGGTCATCGTCGCGCGGTAGGGCATTTCGACGGACACGCCTGCACCGGCGGGTTCGTAGTTCTTCCAGCTCGGGCCGAAACCGCCAAGCAGTGAGAAAATCGCGAGGCCCCCGCCGCCGCACAGGATCAGGAGCACGGCGGAAACCGCGAGGAGAACCTTCACCAGCGGGAATGGTTTCTTCTTCCGCCGAGGGCGATCGAAATCCCGGTCGTCGGAATCGCGGAATGGTCGGCGGGAACCATTTTCTCGAGCCGGTTGTGACTGCGGGTCCGGCTCGTTGACGAAATCGAAATGGCTCATCCGGAACCTCGGGGAAGTCGGTCGGAAATTCCTCGAAGCATCAGGATAGTCGGAGCCGTGGGGCTTGGCGACTCAGGCCCGCATGGGAACGCGGAACTCGCGGGGGTTCTCACCTTTCTCGCCGTGCCGGACCACCACACGGGCGTTCTGACAGAGTGGGTAGCTGGCGAAGACCGGTTGCAGGGCGTCGACCATGGCGTCGGCGTTGGGTCCGGAGAGGAAAACGGCCGTCTCGGTTTCGCCGGTCCAAAATCCGCGAATGGTGCCGGTTTCCCCGAGTGCGGCAGTGATTTGCTCCGCCAGCACGTCCAGGTCGGCCTCGGCATAGACCTCATCCGGCAGGCCGACGCCGTCGAGGTAGATCCCGACCAGTTCGTTGACTCCGAACGGAATCGCGACCACCTCGCCATCACGTTCGAAGCGGAAGACGGAGCCCTTGGAAGCCCCCTGCTTCTCGAGGATTTCCCGGGCGAGCTGCAGTGATTCGTCGAGGTTGGCGAGGCTCATCTCGATGTCGACGAACTCGATACCACACTGGTCGGAGAGTTGGGTTCCGCCGCCGTCGACGGTGCCCAGGTTCCGGGCTTCGAGGGCCTCCATGAGGGGATCTTCGTAGCGTTCGCCGCGATCCATCGGCTCGATGTACTCCCAGAGCGTGGCGCTCACGGCGTGAGGATAGTCAGGCGTCGCCATAGAAGCTCCAGGTGTTGGAAAGCAGGTCAGTTTCCGGCGCGAGTGTGGATCATCCCTTCCGTTGGGCTGCTGGCGTTGGCGTAGAGTCGCTTCGGGATTCGGCCAGCGAGGTACGCCTGTCGGCCGGCGTCGGTGGCCCACCGCATCGCCCACGCCATCCGTAGCGGGTCGGTCGCCGACGCGATCGCCGTGTTGAGCAGCACGCCATCGCAGCCGAGTTCCATCGCGAAGGAAACGTCCGACGCGGTTCCCACTCCGGCATCGACGATCACCGGGTAATCCGGGTCCCCCTCCTTGAGGTACTCCAGGCAGATCCGGATGTTGTTCGGGTTCAAGATCCCCTGCCCGGAACCGATCGGGCTGCCCGCGGGCATGACGCTCGCCGCCCCCGCCGCCTTCAACCGCTTCGCCAGGATCGGGTCGTCCGAGGTGTAGACCAGGACCGTGAAGCCTTCCTTGACGAGTTGTTCCGTCGCCCGCAGGGTGTCGATGGGGTCCGGGAGGAGCGTGCGTTTGTCGGCGAGGCACTCGAGTTTGACCCAGTCCGCGCCGGGGTTGCCAAGACCGGACAGCAGTTCGCGGGCGAGTCGGGCGTGGCGGATGGCGTCGTCCGCGGAGAAGCACCCGGCCGTGTTCGGGAGGATCGTCAGCTTCGAGAGGTCGAGGAAATCGAGGAGGCTCTTGCCGTCCTTGTCGATGAGGCGTTCCCGGCGGACGGCGACGGTGGTGACCTCGCATCCGCTGGCGGCCATGCACGCGGCCATCGTGTCGTAGCTGGCGTACTTCCCGGTGCCTGTAAACAGGCGGGATCGGAACGAGAATTTCCCGACGGTTAGCGGTTTGTCCGCGGGGATCGCCGGTTCCCCGGACCCGCCACCAACGAGGGTGACGATTTCGACGGTGTCCCCGTCCGATAGCTGGCGGGCGTCGTGGGTATCCCGGGGGACGACATCGCCATTGAGTTCGACCGCGACCTTCTTCGGATCGAGACCGAGTTCGGAAAGCAGCCGACGGACGCTGAGCGAGTCGGCGAAGCGGCGAGATTCCCCGTTGATCGAGATGGTCGGCATGTCGGAGGGAGATCGCGGAGCGGGGAACGCGGAGTGCGGAGCGGGGAACCCGATGTTTCTCGCTCGGCAAATCGGATCCCGGTCCTGGAGGAGAAGGTTGCCCGTCTGGGTCGTCTCCTTCAGGATACCGCCTTCCCCCCGCCGCGGGAACGCGCAGAGTTCTTCCAGGAAAGGTCGGCGAATCAGCGCGTGAGTTTGACGGCCAACCAGGCGGCGAACAAGCCGGCGGCGACGGAGCCTATTGCGTAACCAGTGGCGGCGACGGGGCGGTTCTGTTCCAGGAGGGTCAGGGTTTCCACGGAGAATGTCGAGAATGTCGTGAAACCGCCGCAAAATCCGGTTCCGAGGAGCAGGTACCAGGCGGGTTGGGGGTGGGACTTGTAGGCGACGGCGACGAGTCCGAGGGCGAACGAGCCGAGGATGTTGATCGCGAAGGTGTGCCAGGGAAAGTGCCGGACCGCGGGGTGCTCGGCAAGCCAGCGGCCGATGCCGTACCTCAGCGCCGATCCCGTGGCCCCGCCGAGCATCACGGCGAGAAGGTAGCCCGTCTCCGTCAGCCAGGTCATGTCGTTCCCCCCCGGAAAAGCCGGGAGGTAGTCTACTTCGCGAGCCCGGCGGCGACCGGCACGTCGGCAATCTCGAAGGGCACCTCGACGTTCTGCAGCCAGTAGCCGGAAAAGAGCAACTCCGCCGGCTTCCCCTGCCCCTTCTGCAGTGGGGTGAGCGTGATTTCGAAGTCGATGAGCTTCTCCGGGTTGGCGACGAACCCGCCCCCGCGACCTTCCCGCACCAGCCGGGCGGAGAGAAGCTTGGCGGAGCCGGAAAGCTCGAAAGTCTGCCCCTTCTCGTCGACCACCGACAGACCGTTGACGACGGTCTGGGTTTGGAAGTGGGCCTGCCCCTGTTCCCCGAACTGGTCGTCGATCGGGTGGGTGGGGCGGACCTGCGAGCGGGTGTAGGCGATGGTCGCGCGAAGCCGGTGCGTGCCGTTGTCGCGTTTTTCGATCCAGGCGGAGAGGGTGACGTTGTTCTTGCCGATGATGCGGGTCGGTTTCTCGCCAAGTTCGAGAGTCGCCAGTCTCGTCGGCGAGTTCCAGACCTTGCCGCGGACGGCTCCCTCGAGTCGCTTCAATCGGGTCGGGGCAGGATTGTCGGCGGGAATTTGCAGCCGGGCCAGGGCCTGGTTCGAATTGGCCCGGAAAGCCGTGGGCGTGGGAGTCGGTTGGCCCTTCTTCGGCGGATTCGGGACGAGACTGACGCCGCCATCCGGGTCGACGACGATGTTGCCACCCCCGATCGGGCGGACCGCGACCGGCATCTTGCCATTGCCCGCAACCGGGGTCAGTTCCCGGTCATCGAAGTCGATCGCCTTGGAAATGCGGATTCCGGAAATCTCCGTCCATTCCAGCTTCGGTTCGAGGTCAAGTTGGAGCAGGATCGGCAGTTCCCGGGCGGAGACGGTCGGCAGGGCTGCGGTCGGGAAAGGAACGACCTCGCAGAGGACGGCACCGCTGACGCAGAACGGCTTGCGATTCCCCACCCGCGGCTGGAGGAAAATCTCCTTCCCGATCATCACCCGGGGCGTGGCGGCTGCCACCAGGACTCGCTCTACCTCGGCCTGGCGGGCTTGCACACCCTTCAAACGCTTCAGAAGTCCGTCGAGTTCCGACTGCTGCTCCGCGAACAGGGCTGCGATCCGCCTGCCATCCTCGAGGGAAAGAGGGTCTTTTTGCCGCTTTTCCAGGAGTTTCCCGAACTCGGTGAGTTCCTGGATTCGCGAGCGGAGGGAGGCCGCGAGACCGCGGAGGAGGGCATCCTCGACGCCGGCCCTGCGACCGATCGCGTCCGGGTCGGCGGCCGGGGCGGGCATTGCGGGTGCCTGACCGACCGGAAGTTTCGGGGAAAGTCCCAGTTTCGGGTCCGTCCTCGCAGCGACACCATCGGAAGCGACCTCGAGCCCGGCCACGTCGCAGAGTTTCTCGATCGCCTTCCAGAACGGAACCTTCCCCTCCGTGCGGACGGTGAGTTTCTTGCTGTAGAGTGCCGGATTCGAAACCACGATGTGGAACGCGGACTGCTTTTCGAGATCGGCGAGGATTTCGCGGAGTTCGCGTTCCTCGGCGGGAAGCTGGACCAACGTGGGTGCGAGGGTTGCGTCGTTGGCGGCCTGTTTTCCGATCCGCTCGACGAGTTCCTTCGCCTTCGCGGCGAGTTCCGGATCGTCGGACTTCTCGAGTTCCCGCAGGGCCGGTAGCGCCGCCCGGCCCGCCGCCTCCAGATCCTTCGCCGCCTGATCCCGGGTGCGGAAGTCGGGGCTCGCCAGTTTCTTGACCAGATCCGCGATCGGCTTCGGGGGCGAATCATCGGCAAAGGTCACGGACCCCGCCACGAGGCCGAGAACGAGAGCAAAACTTCGCGACATGGCACCCTCCGGCGATCGGCCATCGACAGACAGGATTCCGACGAGGCAGAGGCCCGCCCGGATGGCGACGGGAACAAAAACCCACGTCGATGTGTGTTCCAGTATAACCGGGCTGGTCGGCTTTCGCTCTCACATTGCGTCTGCGAGTTTCCCCCTGGAAGCGGCCCCTACTTCGCAGACGGCGCTATCCCTCGAAAGTGGCAGATCAAACTCCCCCGGGTGGGGCAAAGACTTGTTGCAACCGGGCGGGTAGGTTTGACGGTGACTCGTCTCCCTTCGCCTCGGGGCTCTCCCATGCTCGCAACCCACTGGTTCCGTCGGGCGTTTACGCTCATTGAATTGCTCGTGGTCATCGCAATCATCGCGATCCTGATCGGCCTGCTTCTTCCCGCTGTGCAGAAGGTCCGCGAGGCGGCGGCACGGGCGAAATGTCAGAACAATCTCAAGCAGATGGGCATCGCCTGCCACTCCGCCCACGACGCGACCGGGCGGTTTTTCCTGCCGAAGAACATGTCGACCCAACTTTCCTGGCATGTGGATTTGCTTCCGTACATCGAGCAGGCCCCCCTCCACGCGGCGTTCAATTTCGCGGCCGGACCTTACACCATGACGGGGAAGAACGATCCCCACGGCTTGAGAAAGATTCCCATCTATCTGTGCCCGTCGTCGCCGTTGGAGCGGATGGCAACCGCCGCACCCCACAGTGTCTTCGCCCCGGATCTGGTAGGAGGCGAAGCACCATATACGACGCATTATTACGGCATCATGGGGCCCAAGGGAACCAACCCTGCAACCACGACCGCCTACCAGGCCGATGCCCTAGGTGCCCACGGTGGTTATGCCTTGCAGGGAATTTTCCACTGGACCCAACCCTGCCGATTGACCCAAATCACCGATGGAACCTCGAATACACTGATGCTGGGGGAAATGTCATGGGTCAATGAGATCACCGGGACGCGGTATCGCAGTTGGCTCCGGGGACGGACGGACAATAATGATCATGACATGACCGGGGCCAAGAATATCGTCAACTCCATCAACACGCCGGGGATTGGGGTATTCAACGATATGGCGATGGGAAGTCAGCACAGCGGAGGTGCCAACTTCGCCATGGGAGACGGTTCCGTGCGATTTCTCCGCGATGGGCTTTCCCTGACGACCTATCGCGCTCTGGCAAGCCGGGACGGCGGCGAAGTGGCGAGTGCAGAATAGAAAAATCCGCCGTCAGATCCTCGATTGGCTCGGGGATCTGACGGCGGAAAGCGAGGGTTACCACCGGTACCAGTAATTGTAGCTGGGGTAGCCCACGTTATAGCGGTAGTTGTAGCCCCACGGGGAGTACTGGTAATTGTACCGGTAAGACGGCACAGAATAGTTGTAGTTCGAGTAGTACCCCGGATAATAGTTGCCGGTGTAATACGAGGGGGTGCTGTAGTATCGGTAGTTGTAGTTGTACGGGCGGTAGTACGAGTTGTAATACGTTCCGTAGTTGCCGATTCGGGGGCGGGCGGAAGCGGTGTCGGCGGTGAATAAGATCCCGGCGGCGACGCCGAGGGTAACGATGAGCGTTCTCATGGTGCGTCCTCATGGGTGGCATGCAAGGGAAAATCCATTTCTTGGGGCCTTCCTCTGATAGAAAATACCGCAAGTCGCACGCCAATCTTTCCCATTTTCGGGCGTCCTCCCGCGGGCAGTTTCAATGACGTCGGGAAAAAGTCCCCTCGCGGTTGATCGACGGAACGCATCACGGGACTTCCGGTACGGACGCTCATCGTGACGGGCTTCTGTCAGCTGCAATTCTGCTGACACGACAAATTTCAGTTGACTTCACCTTTGGCTGTTCTAATTTTGTGTAACAGTTTGCCGATTTCAGGTGTAGGTGGAGACGAGTTCCGGCATGCCGGAAGGGGGGTGTTCCTTCGGCATCTGGCATCGTGATTTCTGGGAAACGCTGCTGTGGATGGCACGGAATCGGATTCCAAACAGGTTGATCCGGACGTTTTGTTCGAGCGGCTGGGTGAGGTGGCGTTAATCGCGGGACGGATGGCACACGATTTCGACAACATCCTGACGGGAATCATCGGATTTGCGGATCTGTCCCGGCCGTTGCTCCAACCGGGAACGCCACTGGCGAAATATGTGGGGGAAATTGGGAAGGTTGGGCAACGCGGGGTCGTTTTCACGCAGCAACTGCACCGGCTGAGCCAGAGCGGTCAGGCCAATCCCGCACCTGGATCTGTGGCGGAAGCCTGGAGCGCGGAACTGGCACGGGTGCAACCGCAGCTTCCCTCGACCGTTTCCGTGGAGAGCGACGTTCCGCGTAACCTTCCGCCCGCCCAGATGGAAGTGAGTCTCCTGGGCATCGTTCTCGGGCATCTGCTCGATAATGCAATCGAAGCGGTGCCGGCTTCGGGGCCGATTCGCGTGACGGCCAACTCTGTGGATCTGGAGCCTTCCGATTCCGCGGGGTTTCTCGGTAAGGTTCGATCGGGTCCCCATCTGGAAGTGGCGATCGCCGATCGGGGCCCCGGGGTGAAGCCGGCGGTTCGAAAGAAACTGTTCGTGGAGCCGTTCTTCACGACCAAGGTGCGCCATCGCGGGTTGGGGCTCGCGATCGTGTACCGAAACCTGTACGCCCACCACGGGGGAATCCGCCTCGAGTCGGTCCCCCCACCCGACACGGGTACGATCGCCCGCGTCGTGATCCCTGCCGTCTCTCCCGGGTCGACACCCATCGGCCAACGTTCCGGCGGCGAGAAGTCTAGCGGAGGTAGTCCGAGATGAACGTCGAAGCTCCGGATCGCGTCCGGCCCATCCGTCCTGGCAAGTCGCCGACTCCGCTCAACGAATTGCAGAGCAGCGGCGACATCCGCATCCTGATCATGGACGATGACCCCGCCACCTGCGCGGTCATCCAGGCCGCCCTTGCCAACAAAGACTTTCACATCGACACCGTTTCCGATCCCGCCGAGGTGGAAGCGGCTCTGGCACGAACCTCCACCGGCGAGGGCCGGGGGTTCTACCACCTCATCGTGATGGACTATGTCGTCCCGGGTCTGGATGCCGACCAGGTTTTCGCCTGGATTCGCGACAACCAGCCAGACGCGAACATCGTCGTGGTCACCGGTTACCCGTCCGTCGACAGCGCCCTGAGTTGCCTCCGGGCTCGGACCTACGACTACGTCACGAAACCGTTCCAGATCGATCACCTCCGCGAAATCGTCATCCGGTGCCTGGAAAGCAAGGGCCTCCTGCGGATGACCGAGGATGCGCTCAAGGAAGCGCTCGGGGCGGCGATTCGGGAACGGCGGAAGGCACTCGGATTCACCCTGGCGAGCATGTCCGAGCGGACGGGCGTCTCGCTCGGCTACCTGTCACAGATCGAGCTCGGCAAGAACTCGGCGTCGATCGAGACGCTGTACCGGATCTGCCTGGCGCTCGGGATCAAGATGTCCGAGTTGTTCGTGGCCGTCCAGCGGCACTGACGGTTCCGGTCAGTCGGCGAGGTCAACCTGAGTGGCCTGCAGGATTTCCCCCGTTTCGTCGTTCTGCACGAAGGCGACGAGTTTGAGCCGCTTCAGGGCCATCGGTCGGTCGGTGCGGGGAAAGTCGGCCTGGTTCTTGGAGAAGTCGTCGAGGTACTTGTTGAGTTTCTCCCGGATATCGGCCGCGTCGATGGTGACGGTTTCCTCGTGAGATTTCTTCGTCAGCGGGAAGCCTTTGGAGCCGCCGGGCATCGCGCGGACCAGAAATGGGTGGTAGCGGGTACCGCTTCCGCCCGCGAACCGGACCCGCTCCTCGACGAGGGCGAATCGCAGCACGACCTTCTCGCCTGGCGTTTCGAGTTCGGAGACGGCCGCCTTCGCGGTCAGCCCCTTTTCCCCCTTCGCCACGGTCAGGGCGATCTTCGCCGCCGCCGGCTTCTCGAGTTCCTTCTCGACTACCTCCCGAAACGCGGTGTACCGCTCCTTCGCGGCCGCGGCGTTGCCTGTCGCTCGCGGACCGGCCTTGCCGTCGACGAAGAGGATCGGGAATCCGTTCTCGCGAATCTGCTTGCCATACCCCGGCACGCGGTCCATCGCATCCGGTGTCGCAAGTGCGTCCGCCGCCAGCGGTGGGACGTGGACGTGGTAGTTGAGCAGAATCACGTCGGACGGCTTGAAGGTGCGGCTCATCGCCTCGAGCATCAGGTCCGCCCCCTGAGCTTGCGGTGCCTCGGAGGTGGAGAACGCCTCGATCAGGACGACGCGGTCGCTCTTTCCCTTCCGGCCCTTGTATTCCTCCGGGGAAACCGTGAGGTTCGACTTGATGTAGTCCGGATAATCCTTGGCTTCGAGTTTGGCGATGAGCGTGGCGTATTTCTTCGCCTGGTCGGCTTTCCCGGCCCTGGTGAGGACGCGGACGATGGTGTCGTAGACCTCGAGGGAGAGGGCCGGGGATGCGTCGTCGCCGAGCATGCGTTCTGCCCGTTGGGCCTGGGCGACGGCAACCTCGGCGAGGCCGTCCTGGGTGGCGAGCGTGTTGGCGAGCCGCAGGGCGAGGGTGCGTTCCCACCGCGGGCCGTACGCCGCCGACGCCTTGTCGAGCTTCGCAACGATTCCGCGAGCGTCCTCGACCGGCAGTTTCTCCTTCCCCGCCTGGCCGAGAATCTCGAAGCCGACATCGAACAATTCGGGGCCGGAATCGAGTTGCGCGAACGTCTCCCTGGCCACCGCGAAGGAATCGTCGAGCTTCTTGAGTTTCGAGGGGTGCATCTCGGTGAGCTTCAACGGTCCGCCGAAGAGAGAGTAGTTTCCGGTGATTTTCTTGCCGTCCTTCGCGACGATGCCGTCAAACGTGAGGAATTCCCGGCCCGCGAAGTTGACCGTGAACTTGAGGTTGTCCCCCTTCACGGTCACGCTGGAGAACTTGGGCTCCTGCTTCACGGTGTGGGTGCTGGAGATGTAATCGCCGACCCACTTGCCCTCGGATTCGGAGAAGTAGAAGAGGAACGTGACGGTCTCGTCCCCCTGTTTGAAGCGAAACTTCCAGCTTCCCGCGGGTGACGGGGCAGCGCCCTCGGCGAGGATCCCGGCGGCGGGGAGGAAGCAGAGCCAGGCAGCCACGACGACGAGGGGACGGGACATGTGCGACCCTTTCCGGTGGGAAGAAGACGAGTTCACCATACGCGATCGAACCGGAATCGGCGATTCGCGGGTTCCGCTCCGTTTCGAGGTTCCCCGTGGCTTCCCACTTGACCGGGCCATATTTTTGGGGTAGTGTCCGACCCAACCTACTTGATTTGACACCCGGGAGATCGAAGACGAGTTGGAATCACCCGACTCGCCGCACCCACGGACGGTTGCGAATGTCCGACGCTTTCTCGCCAGCCCACGGACGGGTCAAACCGCACTTCTTGCGCGTGCCCCGATGTTGAGCCAGCGACCGAGCAATCCCGCCATCGGTGGGTCGGCTTCGCCCCTTTCGTGGAGTTTCCCGAGCGGACCGGATGGGGTCGTCCTCGCCACGCCGGCGAAGGTCAATCTTCACCTGGAGGTGCTCGGGAAGCGGCCGGACGGATACCACGCGATCGAGACGCTGATTCTCGCGGTGGATTTGTTCGACACACTGGAAATCCGGCGGAGCTCGCAGGGGGATCTGACCCTGGAGTGCGAGCCGCCGGGGTTGCCGACGGGGCCGCAGAACCTCGTGTGGAAGGCGGCTGACGCCCTCCGACGAGCGACCGGAACAACGGACGGTGCCGCGATCCGCCTGACCAAGCGGATCCCCCACGAGGCGGGGCTGGGCGGCGGGTCGAGCGATGCGGCGGCAACCCTCGCTGCCCTCGACCGGATCTGGAATCTCGATCGACCGCGGGAGCAACTTCTCCCGGTTGCGGCGGAGGTCGGGTCGGATGTCGGGTTCTTCCTCTCCCCCACCGCGGCCTGGTGCACCGGACGCGGCGAGGTGGTCGAACCCACAGAAGTCGGCGGCGAGTTCCACCTGGTGCTCGTCAAGCCGGCGGTCGGGCTCAGCACGGCGACGGTCTACCGCAAGGTGGTCGTCCCCGCGAACCCTACGGATGGAACGGAAGCCCGCGAGGCGGTGCGAAACGGCGATCCGGAGCGACTCGCCCGGTCCCTCTTCAACCGCCTCCAGGAGCCGGCGACCCAGACCGAGCCGGTGGTCGGACGAGTCTTGCAGACGCTCGGCGGGTGCCGCCCGCTGGGGTGTCTGATGTCGGGAAGCGGGTCGGCCTGCTTCGCCATCGCCCGGGATCCGGTCGACGCGAGGCGGATCGCCCAGGAGTTCGAGTCGATTTGGTCCTGTTCCGAGGTTGGGTCCGAAATTGGGTGCCGAGTTTTCGTGGTCCGAGGTCCAAGGCAGCCCTAGCCCGAATGTCGCCGCCTCCGACGCGTCCGGGCCGATGAAATAGACCCCTGGAGAGACCCCAGTCAAAGGAGTACGGCGGTGGTCATCACGGAAGTCCGGATCAAACTGTGCGAGGAGAACAACGAGCGGTTGCTCGCGTTCTGCTCGGTGACGTTCGACAACGCCTTCGTCGTCCGCGACCTCAAAATCATCGAGGGGACGAAGGGGATGTTCGTGGCGATGCCGAGCCGAAAGCTCACCGATCGCTGCCCGCACTGCAGCAGCAAGAACCACCTACGTTCGCGGTTCTGCAACCAGTGCGGCCACCGGCTCGACGAGGGTCGGGCGGTCCGCGATCAGGAAGGCCGGGCGAAACTCCACGCGGACATCGCCCACCCGATCCACTCGGGTTCCCGGGAGATGGTGCAATCCGCGGTGGTGCGGGCCTACGTGGAAGAGCGGGAACGCGCGAAGATGCCGGGCTACGTCTGCCGGTACGACGACTATGACTCGGACTACGAAGAAGCGGACGCCGCCATGAGCTACGGTGCGGTGGTGTCGGAAATGGGCCGCACGGTCAAGGCTCACGGCCCGCACTCGCCGGCCCCCAAGGGAATGACCCCGCGGGGAACCGAAGCGAAAGCCCGCACCGTCGCCACCGGCGGCGAAGGCTTCGGCGCGGGTTTGTTGTGAGTTCCCGAAAGTAGGTCCCTCGCTCCGCGAGGGACGACGCTGCCAGCCGCGACAATCTTCCACCCCACCGATGGCCGGCCCTGCTGCTGCCCTCGGTGGTTTTCTTTTGCCGTGGACCAAGTCTCCGCCCAATCTCATCGAGAGCCGCGACTGCAAAGGAGCGGCCACAGCCCCGGACAAGTCGCCTCGCCAAGGGGCAGGTGATTTCACACCGGAAGCGGCTCTCGAAGAATCGAAACTCGAATCACTTCCCTTCCAGCGGTTTCCGCAGGAATTCCGCGAAGTCGGCGGTGTCGTTGATGGCGCCTTCCCGTTTGCCGACCACCCGGATGGTCCCGTCGGGCCGGGGGTCGAGGATCACGTACGTCGGCCGGGCGACGGTGCCGAACGCTTTTTCCTGGAAGTTCAAATTCGCCGACGCCTCCAGTTCCCGCTTCTCCCGGTCGGGCGGAACGAGGTACGCCTCCGGGGGCAGGAAGTCCGCGTAGAGTTGGACCCGGGCGTATTTCTGGAGCGCCTGCTGGATCTCCGGTTTCGGGAAGACGTTCTTCTCGTTGAGCTTGCAGTTCGAGCAATTGACGCCAGTGAAATCCACGAAAACAAGCCGTTTCTCCTTCACGGCCTGGTCGATCGTCGCCTTGAGATCGGTGGACCAGGAGAGGGTCTCGCCTCCGGCCCCGGGTTCGGGGAGGAGGAAGGCGTCGACCCAGGCGTAGACGATGCCGGCCGGGCGTTGCGATTGGCCGTTGGCCGTCTTCAAGAGCCCCGGCGTGAGGTAGATCGCGAGCCCGAGGAAACCGAGGCCGACCAGCAGCCGACCGACCCCGATGTTCGCCTGCTCCTCGTCGTGGGGGAGTCGGTAGACGTTGAGGCAGTACAACCCTGCGGCGGCGGCGATTGCAACCCAGCCGGCGAGGACGACATCGTAGGTCAGGTACGTCGGCTGGCCGGACCACAGAATTTCCGCGGATCGCAGGAACTTCAGGGCGGCCGCCATTTCCAGGAAGCCCATCATCACCTTCACGCTGTCGAGCCAACCCCCGGATTTGGGCAGTTTCTTGATCAGGCTCGGGAACAGGGCGAGGATGAAGAACGGAGAGGCGAAGGCGGCCGCGAACGTCAGGCCGGCCAGGGCTCGCGTCACCGGGCCGAACTGATTCGACGCCGCCAGCCCCGCGAACCCGCCGAGGAACGGGGCCACGCAAGTGAAACTCACGATGCTGAACGCGAGTGCCCCGAACACCGTGCCGATCAACCCGCCCGCCCCGCGTCGCTTCTCCGTGTAGCGGAGCAGGAACCCGGGAAGCTGGATGTCGTACATCCCGAACAAACTCAGGGCAAAGAACACGAACAACCCGCCGAGCACGAGGTTTGTGAACGGCTGGTTGCTGAGCACCTGGAAGACGGAAAGCAAAGACACCGCGGCCGCCCCGAGCACGAGCACGATCGTGAGGGAATAGACGCCCGCGAGTTTGACCGCCCCCACGGTCGACTGATGGCTCTGCTTCAGGAACAGGCTCACGGTGATCGGAATCATCGGGAAAACGCACGGGGTCACGAGCGACACGAAGCCCCAGAACGCCGCCGCAATCAGGAGCCCCCACACCCCACCGGAAGTCGTGGCGTCCGGGGGCAGGTCCGACTTCACGCGGGGAAGCAGGGATTCCAGTTCCGCGAGGTACTGTTCCTCCGGGACGTACGCTTTCCGCACCAACCCGGCCGCTTCGACCTTCGATGTCTCACCGACGGAGGGGACCGGCGTTGGTGGCGGGTTCGGCTGACCGCCGTTTCCGATCGCATCCTGGACGGCTTTCGCGAACTCGGACGGCACGTCCAACGCGGGGGAATCCAGGATCGTCAGTTCCGCGGTTGGGGGCGATTTCACGTCCGTGTCGTAGCAGGAACTCTTGTCACAGACCTGGATCCGCGTCCCGGTCAGCGGCACCGTCTTTTTCCCGGGCTTGGCCAGCGGCGAGACGACGGCCGTCAGCTTCCAGGTCGGCCGGGCGGGATACGGGTAGTACTTCTCCTCCACGAACGGATCGGTCGGGCTCGGTTTGGTCTTCGCACCCGGCGGGTCCACCACTTCCCCCACGAAGATCAGATCGCCCGGTTTCGGCAGGCGGATCGAGTTCGACCCCACCTGGCCTGGCGGGATGTGCACCGGATACGTCCACGCCCCCGCCTTCGGGGCGACCGTCACTTCGAACGTGACGACCTGGCCCGGCTTCGCCTCGGCGGGGATGATCCGGGTTTCGATCTGCCCGACCTTGCTGATGCCCGATTCCGCGGCAAACCCGGGGATGCCGGCAGCGGTCAGGACGGCGAGTGCAAACACGAGACGCATCGGCGGACTCGCTGGGAGAAGGGGAACGGAAAGGCCGACGGCGGACCGTCGGCCTCATGGGTGAGATACCGCAAACCGCGGCGACGTTACAGACCCAGTGCCTTTTTCACCTCGTCGGCGTACTTCGCCTCCACCGGCACCGCGGCACCTTCCAGAACCTTCAACGTCGCCTCCGGGGTCAACGCCTTCGCGGGGAAGCAGTTGTCCTTGTCGCACACGTTGAGCCGGAAAGTCGGAATTTTGACGGTGAGCACGCCCGGCTTCGCATTCGGGGCGACGACTGCCTTGCGTTCGTAGACCGCGGTGCCGGGGATGTAGATCAGTTCCGAGATTCCAAGTTCCGGCTCGGCCTTGGTTTTGAAGTCGAGCGGATCGCGGGTGTCGCCGACAAAGACGACCCCGGCGGGTTCCGGGAAGGCGAGTTTGTTGACCATCCCGGCGGCCGCCTTGTCCGTCTGCACGACGGGGTAGGTGTGGTACCCGGGGTTGAGTTCAACTTTGAGACGGAACACCACGGTTTGCCCCGGCTTCGCCTCCGCGGGCTCGAAGCTGGCCTCGACCTTCTTGACGGCCTTGTCGAACCAGTCCGGCTTCTTGTCCGCGGCGGGGAGCGAACCCATTCCGAGGGCGAGGGTCAGCACAGCGAGCCGTCCGTAGCGGGGCATGGGGAACTCCGAGGGGAAACAGGGAACTCATATTCGCGGCGAAGGCTGGAGTAGGTTCAAAACCCCCGAGAGCACTCGGGAGAAGCCCGAGGGGGTGAGAATCCCGACGGACCGCACAAAAAGCCCGAAGTGGGCGGTAAACAATTTCCCAGGTCTGGCGTAGCTCGGCACCAATAGACCTCCGGAGGCGAAGTCTGGAGTATCAATCGCCACAGCAGAAGAATCTCCGTAAGAGTTGCTCGTCACCTGGCAGAGGATCCAGTCACCTCGACCCGCATCCGCAAGGCAAATTGCCGGCCTCACCTTGGTTTGCGAGAGGTCCGAGAACGGGAATGGAATGAGCACTACTTCGCCGATTGAAGGTGTGCCCACGCCGCGTCCTCCTCTGGTCGATTCCAATCTACCAACGCCGCTTCGGACAATAAGGCGGTTTCACCTGGAACACCAGGAGGGGGTTCCTCAAGAATCATCACCAGAGCCCGTCGGGGACTCGTGATCCGGACATCACTCAGGAGACGGACCTGCCCGCCGGTTTCGACGACTGCTTCAACGGTCTGGATCATCTGGCACCTCCTCGGCTTCCGCCGCGCATGGACAGAAACGCCGCTTCGAAGGTTCTCTTACCCTCTCCCCAGCGGGTGAGAGGGGAGAGGAACCAACCACACGATTCACTTCTTCTTTTCCGGTTCCGGCGGTTGCCATTCCTTTTGCGGCGGCGGGGGTTCGATTCCCTTCAACTCCAGCGTCGTCACCTTATTGGACGTCAAATCCACGACGCGAATTCGATGGGCGTTCGTATCGGCGATGTACGCCTTGTTGCCGGCGATGCTGATGCCGGCGGGTTCGTTGAAAGCGGGGGATTTGCCATCGCCGTCCTTGATCTCGATCGTGGTGCACTTTTTCGTCTTGGGATCGAGCAGCTTCAGCTTGCTGTTGTAGGTGTCGGCGACGATGAGTTTGCCATCGCGGGCGGCGACGCCGAGGGCGTGCTGCAAGCGGACGTCCTTCCCGGTGCCGTCCTTGTCGCCGAAATCGAATAGCCCCTGACCAACGATGGTTTCGACCCGGCCCTCGCCGTCGAGGGGGAGTTTGCGGATGGCACTGACTTCGCTGTCGGCGACGTAGAGGAACTTGCCGTCGGTGGCGAGTCCGCTCGGCTGGGCGAACCGCGAGGCATACATTGGCCCGTCCTTGATGTTTTCCCCGCCGTCACCGGCGAACGGCACAACCGTGTTCTTTTCCAGGTCCATCTTCCAGATCTGGTGGTGGCCCGCCATCGCGATGAAGAGTTCTTTCCCGACGAGGAGCAGATCCCATGGGCTGTTGAGGCCGGTGGCGGTCGGCTTGCCGGGCCGGTCGAGGTAGCGGGATTCCTGGGACTGCCGACCGTTCCCCGCGACGGTGGAAACGGTCTCCGTCTTGAGGTCGAGGGCGCGGATCGAGTGGTTCTTGCGGTCGGCGACGTAGAGCGTGTCGCCGTCGAGGGCGAGCCCCTGCGGGTCGTCGAAGAGGGCTTCCCCGAACTTACCGTCGAGCCGACCTGGGCTGCCGGTGCCGGCGATCGCGATTTTCTTTCCGTCGAGGTCCGTCACGATCACCCGGTGGTGGGTGCTATCGGAGATGAACAGGCGCTTCCCTTTCTCGTCGACCAGGATTTTCCCCGGGAAAAAGAGCGGTGTGTCCCCCTTTTCGCGGAATCGGACGAGGTCGAACCGGATGGGTTTGACATCGAGAGACTTGTCTTTCTTGTGCTTGTCCACGAGCCGGGAAATGGCGGCATCGAGGATCTCGTACTGCCCCTCGCCGGAGGTGACGCCGATGAGTTTGCCGGTGGGGTCGAAGACGGCGAAGGTGGGCCAGGAACTGACGTTGTACCGTTCCCAAATCTTGTGGTCCGCGTCGTTCACCACCGGGTGGGCGATCTCGTACCGCAGGATCGCCTTGCGAATGCTCTTGGTGTCCTTCTCGTTCTCGAACTTCGCTGAGTGCACGCCGATCACGACGAGTTCGTTGCCGTACTTCTTCTCGAGTTTCGCGAGGTCCGGGAGGATGTGGATGCAGTTGATGCAGCAGAGCGTCCAGAAATCGAGGACGACGATCTTCCCCTTGAGGTCCTTCGCGGTGAGAGGCCCGGCTGTGTTGAGCCAGGCAACGCCGCCGGAAAGATCGAGCTTGGTTTCGTCCTCGTCGGCGGTTGCGACGCGGGCGGAAACGGGAACCTCGACGGGTTTCGGGGAGGCGGTGGACCACCCGATGGCGGCGAGGCCCACGATCACCCCGGCGGCGAGGGCTCCGAGAACCGGGGAGATCCACTTGGCGGACGGTGTTTCGACAGCCGGTGCAGTCATGGCGGGAGTTCTCCGGCAGGCAGGAATTTGCTCCATGCTAACCCAACGTTGCCGCGAATCCTAGCCCGGGCCCGTCAGGATGATACGATGCCGGCATGGCTGACTCTTTCCGCGTTCTCGTCACCGGATCCGCCGGCCGACTCGGTCGGGCCGCCGTCAAGGCACTCGTTGCCCGGGGCCACCACGTCGTCGGCTTCGATCGCAGTCCCACACCGGGTCTCCCCGCGGACCGATCGATTGTCGCCGATCTGACGGATGTCGACGCGATTCGCCGGGCGGTGGAGGGGGTTGCGGTCGTCGTCCACCTCGCCGCCTGCCCGGACGATGCAAACTACCCCCGCCGACCTGCCCCGGACGACGGAGACAATTTCCTTTCGGAACTCGTCCCGGGGAACGTCATTGGGCCGTACCACATCCTCGAAGCGGTGCGGAAGGCCGGGGTTCCGCGAATCGTCCTTGCGAGCACGGGCCAGGTTGTCGACGGGTACTTCGAACTGGCCAGCTACCCGATGACCGCGTGCCTGCTCCCGAAGCCGCGGTACCTGTACGCGTGCACCAAGGTGTTTCTCGAATCGCTCGGGCAGGTGTATGCGAAGGAGCACGGGATCGGGGTGCTGGCGGTGCGACTCGGGTGGTGCCCGCGGGATCGGGGGCAGGTTGCCGAGATCGCGGCAGACCCGGAAGCGCAGGACGTCTTCCTCAGCCCCGGCGACGCGGGTCGGTTCTTCACCGCCGCCGTGGAATCGAGTTTCGCCGGGTTCGGCGTCTGCTACGCCTGCAGCCTTCCGACGTGGAATCTCCGCTATGACCTCGGCCCTGCGAAGCGATTGATCGGCTTCGAACCCCAGGATCGCTGGCCGACCGGTGCCGAGGAGTTCTGAGGGTCCTGCGTCCGTGTCAAAAGTCACACTTTGCGACAGAAGGAAGACAGTAAAGACAAGAATTCCCAGTCGGCGAGGCGCAGGTGGAACTCATCACAACGGATCATGTCGCCTCATCGGACCGACCGAGGTTCATTGTGGCTCATGCTCGTGGCCGATTGATCCCAATATGGAACAGGATCGCACTTCGTGTTATGCTGCTCGGAGGCCTACACGGGTAAGTTCGAGGGAGGGGATCGAGCAATGAGTTCTCCAAAGCCCACCACCAATCAGCCGAACGAGCAGGCTGAGGCTGTAACGATTACCTATCATAACCCCCTGATCATTGTGCCGGCTGCTCGTTGACTGTGCTTCGACGGAGCACGCGGTCTGCGAGAGCACTCGCGATATCCCAGATCTTCGAGTGCAAAATCTGATCAGCCTGATTCTTCGAGGAGAAGATGGGGAATCTCGCAATGCAGGTTCAACAGATCATCAAGGGGTGGTGCAGCAGTTGTGCCCCGACTCTGGAAACCTGGCGCGATGAGGATTTCGAGCGGGTTCATCAGACAGCGGAGGTGGTTTCTCCCGAGGAATTGAAAAAAGACAGTCGGAAGTGGAGGGAGAATTGGAACCGAGTCCGTCATGAGGTGACAAAAACTCGGCAGCCCTGACACGGACGATTCCCGAAGCGGTGCAGCGGAATCAGCGATTCGGGCGAGATGACTCCTGGCCCGAATCGTTTCTCCAGCATGGCCTTACGTCAAGCTCGAGAGGTGTCATTCATAACTGCCTCCGGATTCGAGCTTCGTGGGGTTCGTCTCGGGGCAAACAACCCGCCTGCCAGCAAGGCCCAGCACAACAGCGGGAACCAGTCCCCCAGCGCCGCATACACGGTGCCACGACGGTCGATGGGAACTTCCCCACGGATGATGCCCCTCACCTTTTTCGAATTCGCCCACGGGCCCGGTTGGGTCGTCTCGAGGACCCGGCCGTCGGGGTCGATCATCGCGGAAATCCCCATGTTGACCGACCGCACGACGGCTCGTCGGGCTTCCACCGCCCGGAATCGGCAGATGGCGAGGTGCTGCTCGTGCTCCTCGGTGCCGTCGAACCAGCCGTCATTCGAGATGTTGACGAGGAAATCGACGCCCTCGCCGCCACTCCAGGTGTTGTACCGTCGGGCGGGATACGGGTCGGAATCCTCGTAGCAGATCAGGACACCGAACTTGTACGGCTTCCCGCTGGCGGCGGTGAACTGGAACCGGGTCCACTCGGAACCAGGGGTACAACTGTAGTCGTGGGAGTACGGCGTGAACTTCTGCAACCAGGGGAAGAAGTTCTTCAGCGGGACATACTCCCCGAACGGGACGAGGTGGACCTTGTCGTATCGGCCGCCGAAGGATCCGTCGGCGTGGATGAGCAGGGCGGAGTTGTACTTCCTCCCCTCGCCCCCTTCCCAGACGAGGGAGTTGAGGCCGAAGAGGGTGGTGGCCTTCCATTGCCGGGCCATGCGGAAGGCGAAGTTTTTCGGGGCGACGTCGGCGTTGTGGGTGAAGTAGTCCGGTGCGTTGGTCTCGTTGGGTCCGACCTGCCACCAATCGCTGGGGAAGCAGGTTTCCGGCCAGATGATCAGGTCGGGCGGCCGGGTGGTCTCCTCGCCGCGGGCCCGGATGGCGAGAGGGAAGTACTCCGCTTCGAGGGGAGTCTGCTGGGTGGGCTGCACCTGGTCCCCGCGGACCATTTTCTCGTCTTGCCCCAGATTTCCCTGGATCGCCGCGACCACCGGACCTCGCTCAAACGGGGGATGCGTCAGCCGGAACGTGCCGTAAATCACCCCGAGCCCGAGGGGGAGCAGGGCCAGGCCCGTCACCCAGAATTCGCGGTAGAACTCGGCCTGGCGCCACACGACCGGTCGCCCCAGAATCCGTCGGAACCCGGAGTAGCGGACAACCCACTCGTAAACCGCCCCGTTGATCGCCGCCACCATCGCCGAGATGAGATAGACCCCGCCGAGATCGACGACCTGGATCAACGGCAGCACCGCGTGCTGCGTGTAGCCGAGGAAGTACCACCCGAACCCGATGAGCTGGTGCATGTGCAGCGGGACCATGAACCCGAACCCCGTCGGGAAATGGCACCGGCAGTACTCCAGCGACACCGCCACGACCGGGTACGTCGCCGCCAGCGGTAGGTTCCAACGGTCGAGTTTCCGCAGCAGGTAGATCGTCAGTGGCCAATAGAGGGCACAATACAGCGTCAGCCCCGGCCACGCGAAGAGAGCCATCATCGGGTGCGCGACCCGGATCCAGTTGAGGGCGATGCCGTAGAACGTCACCCCGCCCAGAAACGCCGCGAGGTATCGCCGCTTCCCCCCGATTCCCTCCGCATGCACAAGCGTCAGGAACGGAACCATCGCGAAGAATGCGACCGGCCCGAGGTTGAGGGGGAAATACGCCGTCCAGAGCAGCACCCCGGACAGGATCGCGGGCAGAAAGACGGGAGATTTTGCCACCGGGAATCCTTCCGAAGTTTCAAGTTTCAAGTTCCAAGAATCCCCGGGTTCTCGTAATGGTCACATCACGAGGACCGAGATCGATTCCCCCGCCTGCAGCCTCACCTCGCCGGGTGGAAGCACGATCCACGCGTCGGCGTCGAGCATCGCTCGCAGGTCGCCGGACCCGGACCAGGGAAGCGGTTGGACCCGTCCTCCTTCGAGTTTCCCCGGGGCGTATGTCGGTCGATCGTGGTTCGCCGAGACGGACTCCGCCAGCGGGAGGGAAACCTCCGTCGGCCCCGGGTTCGCGTGCCCCGCGAGTTTCCGCAACGCCGGCCGAACGAACAACTCGAAACCGACCAGAGCACTGACCGGATTCCCTGGCAGCCCGAAGACGAGCTTGTCTTCCTGAGTCCCGAAGAGCAGCGGTTTCCCCGGCTTCATGCGAACCTTGTGGAAGTGCGCCGTCACCCCCAGATCCGCCAGCACACCGGGAACCAGGTCGAGTTTCCCCACGGAAACGCCCCCGGTCAGCAGCAAAACGTCCGACTCCTGCAGTGCGACCCCGATCCGTTCGCGAAGCTCGGAAACATCGTCGCGAACGATTCCGAGGTACTGCGGAACCCCGCCTGCCCGCGCCACGAGGGCAGCCAGCATCGGTCCGTTGCTGTTGCGAATCTGCCCGGGCCCCGGTTCGACCTCTGCCTCCACCAGCTCGTCCCCGGTCGCGAGAATTCCCACCCGTGGGGCCGGAACCACCGCGATTTCCACTTTCCCCACGGACCCAAGCACCCCGAACGCGACCGGCGTCAACACGCTTCCCGCCCGGAGGACCACATCCCCGGCGGTCATTTCCTTACCCCGCGGCATCACGTTCCGGCCCGGTGACACCCCGCTGTCAGTCACGCGAACGCGATCGCCGAGCGGAACGGTCCGTTCTTGCATCACGACGGCGTCCGACCCCTCGGGAATCGGGGCACCCGTGAAGATTCGGGCACACTCGCCGACCGCAATCACCCGCGTCGGCACCGCCCCGGCCGGGATTTCCTCGACAATCCGCAGTTCCGCCGACCCCCCCGCGCAGTCCCCCGACCGAACCGCGTACCCGTCCATCATCGCCTTCGCAAACGGCGGCGAATCGCGATCCGCCCGCACATCCTCGGCGAGCACACGACCCAACAACTCCGCGGAGACCCCGGACACCACCGGATTCCGCGGTTTCCCCTGGGCCAGAACGATTTCTCGAGCCGCATCCACTTCGAGCATGCCGTTATCTTCACGCCCCCGACACGATCCGTCCAGACGAGCCTGCCCCTCCAGAGGGAGTTCCGCCCTGCGAAAGTTTCGCATCGCCCCAGGTCGTGAGCTACTTGCCGCCTCGACATGCCTCGACAAAGTCAACGGAAGGTCCGGGCGAGCGGGCGAACCCGCTGGCTTTTCGTGATCTCGGACTTTCGGGTTCCTTTGACGGAGAATTCTATGCTCGCCCCGACGGACCACCTGATCGACGGCATCCGGTGCGCGGTCTTCGACAGCAACCCCGGGAAGTCGGAGGCGGTGGTGTGCGTCCATGGCAACCCCGGCCCGATGGACGATTGGGAGGGGGTGATACCCGCCATTGTCCCGTTCGCCCGCACTGTCGCGATCGACATGCCCGGGTACGGACGGGCCGACCACCCGAGACGGTTCGACTTCACCATCGATGGCTATGCCCGGTACCTCGGCAAGGTTCTCGACACATTGTCCGTCCACCGGGCTCACCTCGTCCTGCACGATTTCGGCGGCCCGTGGGGGTTGCGGTGGGCTTCGGAAAACCCGGCACGCGTCGGCAGCGTCACACTCATCAATTGCGGAGTGCTCGAGGGATACCGGTGGCATGGGTTCGCCAAGGTCTGGCAGACGCCGATCCTCGGAGAACTTTCTCAGCTCACAACCACGAAATGGGGGATGAAAAAGGCGCTCAACGCGATGAACCCGAAGCCACTTCCCGACGCTTTCTTCGATCGGGTGTGGAAGTACGCTGACTGGGGGCACAAGCGGGCGGTCCTGAAGCTCTACCGGTCGTCGAAGCACGTCGGCCAGAATGTACCCCCGACCCCCGATGCGTGGAAGACTTTGCCTGCGTGCGTGATCTGGGGTGCAGAGGATCCGTTCATCCCCGTGGAATTTGCGGAGAAGCAGAAGCAATATTTCCCACTGGCCGAGGTCCACGTCCTGCCCGGCCTTGGGCACTGGCCATTCCTCGACGACCTCGAGACGGTGAGAACGACGCTGGCGGCGTTCCTCAAACGGCACGTCTCGGTGGGCGAGTAGGTGAATGCACTTTCGCAACGGCAGTGCTGTCTGACGCGGGATCGGCCGGGATTCCGTTTCTGTCAGAACCATCGCACCCGGTTTCCACGCGACCCATCGCTGCCGGCCCCTCCGGAGTTGCACCGTGTCGAACCGTCTGTTTTTCGGGATTCTCGCCGCGTGCCTGATCGCTGGTTTCACGACCGCCGGTCCCGCGACTGCCGGCGATCCGGTGGCGTTCGTGAAGACGCACTGCGTCAAGTGCCATGGCCCGGAGAAGCAGGCTGGCGATGTCCGCCTCGACGACCTACCGGACCCGGCGAAGTCGCCCGAGCGCTGGCTGGCGGTGCGAAATCAGGTCCGGGATGGGTTGATGCCGCCCTCGAAGGAACCACCAGTCGACCCCACGTCTGCCCGCGATTTCGTTTCCGCCGTCACCCAGGCGACGGGAGCGAAGCCATCGCGGCTCCCGAACGAGGGGAATCTCATCCCGCACGATCTGCTTTTCGGCTCCAACGCGCCGGCCCCGGCACCATCGCCTCCCCGGGTCTGGCGGCTCAGCCCGGACGGCTACATGCGGTTCATCGCCGATGTCCACCGTGGCCGGGTGCAAGGAATCGTCCAGCCTTTTACGCTCACCCCGGAACGCGGAATCAAGGACTACGCCGGGCTCTACTCCATCGACGACGCAAGCACGGAGATTCTGGTCCGGAACGCCGAGATGATCGTGAATTTGCAGTCCGATCACACCTTCAAAGACGGGAAATTGCAGGGGAAAAATGACACCGTCCGGGAGTTCGTCGCGCTGATGGACCCCAAGAAATCTCCGAGCCGGGCGGAACTCGAAACAGCGGTCCGGACGCAGTACCGGATGGCGATCGGGCGGACGCCATCCGCCGGCGAACTCGCCCGGTTCCTGGCGTTGTACGAGAAATGCGCCGCGGACGGTGACCGCCCGGCGGCCGTCAAAACGATGCTCCAGGCCGTCCTCCTCAAGACCGACGTTCTGTATCGCTCCGAGATGGGCCGACCTGCCCGGGAAAAAGGCCTGCTCGTTCTCGACCCCCAGGAACTCGAACGGGCCCTCCACCAGACCCTCGGCACCCGCCGAAACCTCAACCGAAAAGAGCCGATCGCCCGGGCCTTCGAGAAGGCCGCCGACAACCGTGAGGCTCTCCGCAAGGCGGTGGCAGCAGAAGTGCAGGCTCTCTTCGATGATCCCAAGAACCCACCCAAACGGATTCCCGGCTTCTTCCACGAGTACTTCGAGTACCACCGGGCCGGCGATGTCTTCAAGGACAAGCCCAAGGAATTCGTGCACGTGCCCAATGTCCTCATCAGCGACACCGATCGGCTCGTGGAACTGATCCTCGCCGAAGATAAGGACGTGTTCCGACAATTGCTCACCACCGAAAAGACCTTCGCGAACTACGGGACCAAGAAGAACAAACAGACCCGGAAGGACGAACCCGCCCCGGCAGTGGTGTTGAACCCCAATAACGACAAGGGGAAGGTTCCGCCCGAGTTTGTCTACGGGTTCAAGGAATGGCCGAAGGACCAGCCGACCGCCAACCTGCCCGAAACCCGGATCGGCATCCTGATGCAACCCAGCTGGTTGGCAGCCTGGAGCACGAACTTCGACAACGATCCGGTCCGTCGCGGTCGGTGGATCCGGGAGCGACTCCTCGGCGGGACCGTGCCGGACCTGCCCATCGGGGTCGCCGCCCAGGTCCCGGACGACCCGCATCGAACCTACCGCGACCGCCTCACCGTCACCCGCGCTGCCCAGTGCTGGAAGTGCCATCGAAAGATGGACGAACTCGGCCTGGCCTTCGAGCAGTTCGACCACTACGGCCGATTCCGCACCGTCGAGCCAGTCCTTGACGAGGCCGCGACCGCGAAGAACGTCGACAAGAAGGGCAAGCCGCTCGGGCCGGTCTACAAGGACGCCCCGCTTGTCACCACCGGTCTGATTGCCGACACCGGCGACCCGAAGCTCGACGGTCCGGTCAAGGATCCGCGAGAGATGATCCGTCGGATCGCGAACTCCGATCGGGCCCGGCAGGTGTTCGTCCGCCACGCGTTCCGGTACTTCCTGGGGCGAAACGAAACTCTCTCGGATGCCCGCACCCTGCAAGAGGCCGACCGCGAGTACGTGAAATCGGGCGGCAGTTTCAAGACCCTCGTGCGATCGCTTCTGACTTCCGATTCGTTCCTCTACCGTTCCCCGGGCGGCACCCCGTCCGTTTCCAGCGGAGACCGCAAGTGAAGATCGAACTCACCCGCCGGGCCTTGCTCCGGGACATCACGCTCGGAGCGGGTGCGACTCTGCTGGGCCCAGCCCTCACCCGGATCGCGGCCCAGGCCGCCGGCGACGATGCAGCCGCACGCCCGAAGCGCGTCGTATTTGTCGTCCAGAGTAACGGGTTGACGCCAGAGCACGCCCTCCCAACAGACGTGAAGAAGCCGAGGGGCGGGAAATGGTCCAATGATTCCCTCGAGGAACACGCCCTGAAGGGGAAGGATCTGCACAAGGCCCTCGAACCGCTTGCTCCGTTCCGGGACCGGATGACGTTCGTGCACGGGCTCTCCGGGCGAATCGCAGTCAGCGATCACTCGGCAAATCACGGGTGCCTCGGAGCGTACCCGGCGAGCAAGGGGCCGATGGCGCAGACGATCGACTCGGCCGTTGCGGACGCGTTGCCCGGCACCTTCAAGCACGTCGCCCTGGGTTACGGCGGCGATGTCATCCCGATGAGCTATGCCTACTCCGCGTCCGGCCCGGGGAAGGCGGTTCCGACGATCACCTCACCGGACCTCGCATTCAAGGCTCTGTTCGGCAGCGTCGCAGAAGGGGCCGGCCGGCAGGCGTTCGACCGCCGAACCAATCTGCTCGACTTCATGGCCGACGACGTCAAGCGCTCCCGTGCTGCCCTCGCCGGAGAAGAAAGGGAGAAGTTTGACCGCTACCTGGAAGCGTTCGAGTCCCTGCACGCCCGGCAGAAGGAACTCGTGGCCAAGGCGGAAGAATTGAAACGGCATGCCCCGAAGCTCGGCGACAAGGCCACCACCGGGGTGACCAGCCTGATCCTGGAAGCCCAGTTCGAAACCGCGGCGGCGGCCCTCCTATCAGGTGTCACGAACGTCGTCACGCTGGTATCGGGCGGGGGCGGCCAGCGGTTTGGCAAGTTCCCGGAGTTTGGAATCCCCGACCTCCACGCGATCGGCCACGGGGCAACGGTGAACGGGAAACCGGCCGCCGAGTGCTTCGTCGACATCCGCCGATTCCACACCAAGCTCATCGCCGGGCTCGCTGGCAAGCTCGCTTCGATGAAAGAGGGGAACGGGACGGCCCTGGATAACACGTTGATCGTCTACCTGTCCGACTCCGGCGAGGGCCACCACCCGCGGCTCGAAGAGTGGCCGGTCGTGCTGATCGGAAACCTGGGCGGTAAGCTCAAGACCAGCGGCCGCTGCCTCGTCTACCCGTGGTACGGGAAGAAGAACCACCGGACGATGGCCAACCTGTACTGCACGTTCCTGCACGCGGTTGGGAAGCCGACTGACAAGTTCGGCGTCCCCGACCCGAAGTTGAAGGACCTCGACCAGACCGGCCCCCTCGGCGAATTGCTCGCGTAAACTGACCTCCGGTCACCGATCCCCACCCGGGCGGCCCGACAAGGGTCGCCTTTTTTCACGGAGCCCCCGAATGACCCGCACCCTCTCTGCAGCGGCCGTGCTGCTCGCCGCCACGGCGGTCGCGGCCGACAAAACGGAGCCGTCCGAAAAAGTCCGCAAGTACATCGGCAACCAGGCCGTCGAGTACCTGCTCCGGGTTGAACGGGTTGAGGCGTTCCGGGTTGGGAATCTGGACGCTGACAAGGCCGGCAGGTCCGAGACCGTGGGCGGCCGGGCCGTTTCGGGGGAGCCGGTGGTCGTGGACAGGGCCACCGCGAACAAGCTCGTTGCCGCGCTCCTCGCGGACGACACCTATTTCCGCGGGGATTCCAAAGGCACGAAGACCGGCGTCGGGTACCGCATCTGGACGGACAAGAAGGAATGCGTCGAGGTGAGTTGCTGCCTGACGAAGGGGAACGTTTGGATCGTCGTGAAGGATGCAGATGGAAAGGTGGTCGCAAAGGGGGACCGCCGCGGATTCCGAGATGATCCTGCCAGCCCGATGCGGGCGATCGCGGCCGAGATTTTCCCGAACGACGGCGATGTCCAAAAGCTCCGCCCAAAAGCGGATGGTGACGCACCGAAAGCGGATGTCAAACCGAAGGCGGGAGGGAAAGCCGAGTCCGGACCGTTCGAACCGGCGGCAAAGGTCGAGAAACTCGCCGGCGGGTTTGGGTTCACCGAAGGGCCAGCCGCGGACGCCGAGGGGAACGTCTACTTCACCGATCAACCGTCCGACCGCATCCTCAAGTGGTCAACCGACGGAAAACTCAGCACATTTCTCGAAAAGTGCGGCCGTTCGAACGGACTCTGCTTCGACAAGGACGGCAAACTCTGGGCCTGTGCCGATGAGAAAAACGAACTCTGGAAAATCGACCCCGCCACGAAAAAGCACACCGTCATGGTCTCGGACTTCGGGGGCAAACTCCTCAACGGCCCGAACGATGTCTGGGTTCGACCCGCCGGCGGCGTCTACTTCACCGACCCGTTTTACAAGCGGAAGTACTGGAACCGCGGGCCCGAAGAACAGGACAAAAAAGGGCTCTATTTCCTGGCCGGCGATGGCAAGGTTTCCCGCATCGATGGGGACTTCAAGCAACCCAACGGGGTCGTGGGGTCACTCGACGGAAAGACGCTCTTCGTCGCCGACATCGGCGGTGGCAAGACTTACCAGTACCCCATCAACGACGATGGCACCCTCGGCCAACGCAAACTTTTCTGCGACGCCGGGTCGGACGGCATGACCACCGACGCCGACGGGAACGTCTACCTCACCGGGGCGGGAGTGCTCGTCTTCGACAAGGCCGGCAAGAAGGTGACCGAACTCGCTGTCCCCGAGCGACCGTCGAACGTTTGCTTCGGGGGAAAAGACGGAACCACCCTGTTCATCACCGCCCGGACCGCGCTGTACGCCATCCCGACCCGGGTGAAGGGCTCCCGGCAGTAATCCTCGCTCCCGCTGTCTGCGCACCTCGCTCGGCGGGATTCTCAGAATATTCGGGCGACGCGGTTCGCGAGTGGCTCGCCTGAAGGACCAGCTTTCTTCGAACCAGATCCGAACCTTGTCGCCGGGTGCCTGATGTTCAACGCCTTATTCTTGCGGCCGGTCGTGGGGATCTTGGCCGCTCTGGTGGTCGTTGAGATGGTTCCGGTTCGAGCGGCGGACCCGGCAGCGAAGCCGGCGACTTCTCCGGATTCAACTGGGTTCCGGGACACGGTACAGCCTTTCCTGGCCGCACATTGCATCCGGTGCCACGGTGGGAAGAAAACGGAAGGGAAACTCGATCTGACAAAACTCGCAGGCGACCTTGCGTCTGGCAAGGCTGCCGACGTATGGCAGGCCGTCGCCGACCGGATGTCCGCCGGCGAGATGCCGCCCGAGGGTCAGAAACAACCAGACCCTGCGGCAATCCAAGCCGTGACCGGATGGATCCAGCGAGAATTGACCAAGGCGGGCAAGTCTGGCGCGATCACGGCTGGCAGCTTGCGGACCGGCAACCACGTTCCGCACCACTTGCTCTTCGGCCCGGACGCTGGAAAGGCTCCGCTCGACAACCCGCCCCGGTTGTGGCGAATCAGTCCGTTCATTTACGCGGAATCGGCGAAGAGCTTCAAGAGCCTGACTCTCGCCCAGCCCTTCGCACTCCCGCCGGGAAATGGGTTCAAAGATCAGGCCTCCGTCGGCGGATTGGACGAGTCCACCACCGCGCAACTCATGCGGAACGCCGAAACGATCGCGGACGAGCAACTCGGACTCTCGCCGCGAAAGGGTGGCAACAAGAAGCCGCAAAAGGATCTCGCCCCGTTGCTCGAAGCCTCGCCGTCGCGGACGCAGATCGACACGGCGGTCAAATACCAGTTCGGGTTCGCGCTGAAGCGGTCCCCCTCGGCCGACGAGTTGAAGCGGCTCGCCGAACTCTACGCGAAAGCTTCCAAAGCTGGCGGTCCGGAGGGTGGGGCTCGGGCCGTTCTGGTCGCCGTGCTTCTCCAACCCGAGGCCAGCTTCCGAAGCGAAATCGGGCATGGGAGCCCGATGGCAGGAAAGCGGATGCTCGCCCCACGGGAGATCGCATTCGCGATTTCCTATGCGTTGACCGACCGTCCTCCGAACGCGGATCTCCTGAAGGCAGCAGATACCGGCAGACTGGCGACCCCTGCCGATGTCCGTCGGGAGGTGGACCGGTTGTTCGCCGACCCCAAGGCGGACAAGGTCCGGGTGATGCGGTTCTTCCGCGAATACTTTGGGTACGGCACGGCCCCCGAGGTCTTCAAAGAGGCCAAGTCGTTCCCCGCCCACAATGCCCGCGGCCTGGTCGAGGACACGGACAAACTGATCCAGGACATTCTCGCCGCCGACAAGGACGTGTTCCTCGAACTCATGACGACCAACAAGAGCTACGTCCACCACAAAACCGCTGACAAGGACAGGAAGACCGTGGAGGACGCGCTGAAGAAGTTCGAAGCGGACAAGGCCAAGGATCCCAAGAAAATGGCCGGCAAGGTCCCGCAGGGGGAGAACAAAAAGTCGTACCTCGCCTACGGGCTGTCGGACTTCCCCAAAACCCAGCCCGTGGAACTTCCGCGCGAGCAGCGAGCCGGAATTCTGACGCAGCCCTCCTGGCTGGTCGCGAACTCGGAAAACTTCGACAATCACGCGATCCGCCGGGGCAAGTGGGTCCGGGAACGGCTGCTTGGCGGGACGGTGCCGGACATCCCCATCACGGTCGATGCCCAGTTACCGGACGCCCCCCACAAGACGCTCCGGCAACGGATGGAGGTGACGAAGGAGACGTACTGCTGGCAGTGCCACAAGAAGATGAACCCGATCGGCCTGACCTTCGAGATGTACGACCACTTCGGCCGGTACCGCACCCAGGACGAGGTCCGGGAAGAGAAAGTGGACGCGAAGGGGAAGAAGACGAGTGCACCGAAAGCCGTGCCCCTCGACAGCACCGGTCTGGTGGAGGGAATCGGGGACCCCGCGGTCGAGGGGCAAGCGTCGAACGCCGTCGAACTGATCCGCAAGCTGGCGAAAACCGACCGGGCCCGGCAGGTCTTTGTTCGGCACGCCTTCCGGTTCTGGATGGGCCGCGACGAGAACCCCGGCGACGCCCGCACATTGATTGCTGCCGACCAGGCCTATCTGAAGTCCGGCGGCAGCATGAAGGCACTCATCGCCTCACTGCTCACCAGCGAGTCGTTCCTGTACCGGACCGAGAAGTGACTGACACCGCTTTGGGCGAACTTTCCGATTCGGACACCATGCTTTGAGGGATCAATCAATGACCGCGAACCGTCGCCAGTTCTTGACCGCCGCTTCCCTGGGCACCGGGGCGACGATCCTCTCGCCCATGCTCGCCCGGCTGCAGGCCGAGGCCGCCGGTGTCGCCTCGCCAAGACGGGTCGTGTTTGTCGTGGAGGGGAACGGGGTACCCTGGCACCAGATTCAACCCAAGGGAATCGAACGAACTCGCAACCTCATCTCGTCGGGGAGCTACACCGGCCGCAGCGGCGGGGTTCGCGAGGGAGTTCGAGACATTCCCTTGAAGAATCACGACCTGCCGGTCGCCCTCGAGCCAGTCTCGTTCGTCAAGGACCGGGTGACAGTGATCCAGGGCCTGTCGGGGAAAATGAACTCGGGCGGGCACTCGAACGACTTCGGGGCGCTGGGGGCTTACAACGCCAAGGGTGGTGTGGGGAACTCCGGTAACCCGGCCGGTGTCACAATCGACTGCGCTCTGGGCCGGCACCTGGGCGGCATCTTCCCGCAAATCGGACTTGGGATGACCGACCGACCGGGCGATACCGTGGTGTACAACTGCTCCGCAGTCGCCGCGGGGAAAGCTGCACCCACCCAGACCAACCCCGCCCTGGCGTACCAGGCTCTCTTCGGGAGTGCAGCAGGTGGGGCCGCGAAGAAGGCGTTCGACACCCGAAAGCCGTTGCTCGATCATCTCGCCGACGACGTCAAACGGGCCGAGGCCACACTGGCGGGTCCCGAACGGGAAAAGCTTCAAAGCTACCTCCAGGCCTTCGAAACCATGCGCGACCGGCACGGCAAACTGATCGAGATGGAAGCCGTTCTCAAAAAGAATGCTCCTCCGGTTACCAACAAGTTCACAAGTGATGTGGAATCCGACCGACTTGACGCACAGTTCAGCCTGGCCGGGGCAGCGCTGGTGGCCGGACTGACCCAGGTTGTGACCATCGCAAGCGGTGTTGGCAATCCGTACTTTTCGGTCCGGTTCAAAGGGCTCGGAATCAACCTGGACAAGCACAGTATCGGTCACGGCGGCGGCTTCGAAGGACGAACCGCCGACGAGCTGGGGACGGCCATCCGCAAGTTTCACTTCGAAATGATCGGTCGACTTGTCAAAACATTGCAAGGAGTAAAAGAAGGAAACGGCACGATGTTCGACAACACGCTCATTGTCTACCTTTCCGATGCCGCCGAAGGGCACCACAGCCGCTGCTGGGAATGGCCGGCCGTCCTGATCGGAAATCTCGGAGGCACACTGAAAGGTGGTCGCTACCTCGAACTCCCCGGTCACGGCGCGAAGAACCACAAACACATCGGCAACCTGTATACGACCTTCCTCAATGCCGTCGGCGACCCACGCGAATCCTTCGGACAAGCCGACCCCATTCTGGGCAAAGACGTCGACCAGAAAGGCGGCATCTCCGAACTCAAGGTGTGAGACGCAACGCGGCGAAACATTTAGCTCCGGAGTCAACCATGCGATTCCTTCTCGCGACCCTATTGCTCGGGCTGGTGTCGGCCTGTTGCCCGGGTAAGGACGATACCAAATACAATAAGTCCGTTCCAACTGCAGAGAAGGACTATCCGCCTGGTTGGTTTCCAATCACCAATCTGACAGGCGAGGAAACCTGGCAGAGCGTTCGTGACGCTGACTCCAAGGAACCCAGGGTTCGTCTTTACCTGCCCACTGGTGTCAAAACCTGTCGGGGGATCTTCTTCTGCTTCCAGTTTCACAGCGCCGACCCTCGACAATGTGCGGATCTATGGGACTTTGCACTTGTTACCGTACCTTGGCCTATCGAGTACGACATTGGCGTGAACGACAAACGGAGTGGCCGTTACAAACTTGGCCATCCTGCCGGTAATATGGGCTACTTACTGAAGTATCTCGAGATCGCGGCGAAAGAGACCAACCACCCCGAGTTGGCTACGGCGCCGATTGTCGGCTGGCTGATGCAGAACGGAGCGACGCACGTCAAGGATCTTTTCGAAAGGGCCCCGGACCGGATCATCGCCTGGTCAGACGGGTGGCCAAACCGGATGGATGCCATCGCCAACGTCACGGACAAAATTCCCTTTGTCTACGCATGGGAACTCGGAAGCGACGTGAAAGAACGCGAGGCCGCTAGGATCGCGGTTGGGAATAGTCTCAAGGACAAGCTCACACCCGCGAAAACCCTCACTTGTAGGGCCAGCACCTATGGCTTCAAGCATGGGGTATATTCCAAGTATGGATTTTTCGCGTGCTACATGGATCGTTGCATCAAGGTCCGCCTGCCCTCAAATTCCAAGTCCTCGGCATTGCTCCCTTGCGGGGTTGAGACAGGATGGGTCGCAGATTTCAACCCCGTCTCCGAGTGGGTACCGATCGCTCCCGCGAAGGAAGCCAGGGGAATGGTGAGTCCGGTCTGGCTGCCCGACGAATATATGGCCTGGGTTTACAGGGCTTATCACTCGGCGAAACCGGATCTCAGATTGACCGCCCCTGTCACTGAGTATCGGACCGGGAAAAACCGGGAGGACTGTGGGCTCGGTTACACGCCAATCGCGAAGGCCGGTCAGGCGATCAAACTCGTTGCGACCACCACGGGAAACTACAAGGCTCTTGAGTTCCGAGATGGGGACAAGTTGCTCGGGTCGATCGCGGCAGCACCATACGAATTAAACGATGTGAAGTTTTCCCCCGGTCTCCATGCTTTGATCGTCGTTGGCGTCAAAGCCGATGGCACTCGGGTGTCCAGTCACCCAGCGTGGTATGCAGTGAAATAACCTCGTAATCTACATCATCCCCATGATTGGTCATCGTGTTTCAGGGCGCTCGCCGGCGATGCGGTTGGCGAGGTCACCTACTGCTTTCAAGTCGAGCTTGCCGCTGCCCAGTACGGGGAAGCCGTCGATCGGGTGACAGTCGCGGATGTCCGGGATCCACAGGTTCGGCAAACCGCGGGCCCGAAGCTTCACGAACGCATCGGGCAGTGCCGATTCGATCCCGGGAAGGTGCAGCACCACGACCCGCTCGCCGCGTTTCTCGTCGGGAACGGCGGCGACCACAAGGACCCGGTCATCGTGCCGGTCCATAACGTCGTGCAGATCCTCGTCGAGTCGCTCGAGGGGGACCATTTCCCCGGCGATCTTCGCGAATCGGCTCACTCTTCCGGTGATGCGGATGAATCCATCCTCCTGGACGAGTCCGACATCGCCAGAGATGTACCAGCGGTCGCGGAGGACGCCGGTGGTTTTCTCCGGTTGCTGCCAGTAACCGAGCATCACGTTGGGCCCCTTGACCCCGAGAAGCCCCTCCGTTTCCGGGGGAAGCGGGTGTTTTGCCTCGGGATCGAAGGTCCTCACGCAGACCCCGGGGATCGGCTGGCCGACGGTTCCCATGACGTTCGCCCGCTGCGTGGTTTCCTTCACTACCACATCCGGAAGGTTGGTGCTGACCACCGGGGAAAGCTCGGTACAGCCATAGCCTTCCAGCGGGAGAACGCCGAACTTGGCGTGGAATTCCTCGGCGAGTTTGACCGGCAGTTTCTCCGCCCCGCAGATGAGCAACCGCAGGGACCGGAAATCCTCGGCCCCCGATCGGCGGAGGTAGAACCGCAGAAACGTCGCGGTTCCGAGCATGATTGTGCACCGGTGATTCCGGCAGAGCTCGCCCACTTCCTTCGCCTGACGGGGGTCCGGGAAAAAGACTGTCCGCATCGCCACGATCAGCGGTGCCCACAGGCAGACGGTGAATCCGAAGGTGTGGAAGACCGGCAGCGTGGCGAGCATGATGTCGTGCCGGGAAAAGTCCACACCCCGACGGAAACCCTCGGCGTTGGTGGTGACGTTGCGATAGCTCAACATCACCCCCTTGGGTTCGCCGGTGCTGCCGCTAGAGAAGAGGATCGTGAGAATGTCGTCGTGCTTCGCCCGGCTCGCCCCGGTCAGGCGGAGCAGCAGCCAGCCGGGAAGCAGGACGACGGTGAGGAACGCGAGAAATTTCGAGGTTCCCGAGATTCCGGCGAGTGCGTCTTCGAGGTGGATGATGCGCACGTTCCCGGAAAGTTCGAGTGGGACACGGGCCAGGAATCGTTTCGCGGTCAGGACGGTGCGGATGCCGGCCTGCTCGACGGCGGACTGCACCGCGTCTGGGCCGGCGGTGTAGTTGAGGTTGACGGTGGTTTTCCCGAGGAAACTCAGGGCGATGTTGACCAGGGCCGAGCCCATTCCGGTTGGAAGCCAGACGCCGACAATCGGTTCCGGCCCAATTTCGCGGGCCAACCAGCGCCTCAGGCACCACGAGCCGGCAAGCACGCGCGGCCAGGTGACGGTCCGTTCCGTGCCCGTGGCGGAATCCACAAACGCGACCCGACGGAGGTTCCGCCACCGCGACGCTTCCATCACGAACGACTGATGCATCAGCGGGAACCGATCGCTCTCGACGATCCAGCAGTCGGCGGCGCATTCTTGCACGGCCGCCCGGACCTCCGCCGCTGTGCTCGAAGTAGGTAGCGGCTTCCCGAACGTCACGGTGACCCGACGCCGAAACTCGGTCGGAAGCTTGCGAAACGGCCCCTTCCCCGAGTAGCTCGGCACCGTTCCCCAGAGGTTATCGAGGTACGTCGGGACGATCGCGACCTCGCACCCGGCCCGGGAGACGGCTCGTTCGATCCCCCGCCCGAATGGGCGCATCTGGCCGTTCCGAGTCAGCCCCCCCTCCGCGAAGATCAGCACCGCTTCCCCCGCCGCCAGCTTCTTTGCCGCCTGATCCAGTGCTTCCGACACCGCGTGCGGTCCGCGGCCCTGCACCGCGATCAGGCGGTTCCGGGCGAAGGAGAGTCCGAAGCGGAGCACGGGGTTGGCGAAGAATCCGCCCCAGATCACGAACGTGACCGGCCGGGGAACCGCAACCCAGAGCAGCATCCAGTCGAGAAATGTGACGTGATTCGAGACGAGCAGAACCGCCCCGGTGCGGGGAACGCGGTCTCGCCCATGGGTGCCGAAGTTGTAGAGGGCGTGGGTGATGGCCCACAGAACCGGGCGGATCAGGGCAGAGACAAACCACGCGAGGACGACATAACCGACGGCGAATCCGACAATCCCGGCCGCGATCAGAGCGACAATTTCGAGGTCCGGCATCGCATCCTCCGCGAGCTCCACGTCGCCGGTAGATTACCGCGAATCACCCGGTCAGGCGAGACGACTCGGAAGTCGATCCTTCGGCACGCGGTGTGCAGAATTGGGGCGAAACTTCTGACTCCATTCCAGATTCGGGATTCCATGCAAGTCACGCTCCACACTCCCCAGACGATCTACACTCCCCGACACGTTCCGAGCTGGCTCCTGCTCTCCGGATCGGCGGGGTTCGTCAACGGGTTTGCGTTCCTGGTTTGCGAACAGTTTGTGACCCACGTGACCGGCACCGTCACGCGGATGGGCCTGGAATGGACGCAAATTGGAATCGCCGCGGAGTACTTCGCAGTTTTCTTCAGCTTCGTCGCCGGGGCGGCCGCGGCGGTGATTGTGGCGCAGTACCGGGCCCGGAGACGGAAGCACGATCGATGGATCATTCCGTTGCTGAGTGTCGCCGCGATTCTCGTTCTCGTTGCGTTGGTGGGGTGGAAGGGTGGATTCGTGCCGATCGGGGTCCACACGGACGACCCACCACCGGTCTTTCTGCTCTCCTTGCTGGCATTCGCGGCGGGTTTGCAAAACGCATCGGTGGCATCTACCACCGGAATGTCGGTGCGAACCACGCACCTGACCGGCCCCACCACCGACATTGGCATGTTGCTCGGAGCGGCCATCCTGGGATCAGGCGAAGAACGCCGGACCGCTCTCAACGGAGCGGCCCTACGCGGGGGAATGGTCTTCTCGTTTCTCCTCGGTGCGGCCTTTGCTCTGACCGTGACCGGATGGTTGGGGTATCTCGCCCTCCTGGTGCCCGCAGGGTTCGTGATGGTTGCGGGATTGCTGAGCTTTCTGCCGTCCTGGAGCCCAAGCGACTTCCCCTTCCTACAAGGCAGTACCCAGAGCCCTCCGAGCGGAGCGCTGGCAGGTCTCCCCGCAGACGCCAGACCGCAGGAACCTTCCAAACCCACCGAGGCGTTCGTGCCACATTGAGAAGTTTGGAGAATCTCCTACGGGAACCCGGGTTTGGTCCATCGCCGACTTGACGGAACTTCGCCGACCCTCGAAATTGGAGCGATGATCTCGCTTCAGACCTTCCAGGCAGCCCCGAGCCCGTGTGGCTACCTTCCGGATCGGAAGTGGTCGTTGCGGTACGAGATCGTCGGAAATCTGGAGCCTGCGGAGTATCTGGATCTGATGAATCAGGGCTGGCGGCGATTCGGGTTTGCCCTGTTTCGACCTGCATGCCCATCCTGCACCGCCTGTACCCCGATCCGAGTCGAAGTCGCGAAGTTTCGCCCGAGCGCGACCCAGAAACGCGTCGCCCGCCAGAACCTCGGCCAGGTTACGCTGCGAATCGGCGAGCCGGAGGTGACCCGCTCGAAGCTTCGGCTGTACGACCGTTTCCACGAGTTCCAGTCCGACTTCAAGGGCTGGCCGGAAAAGGGCCCGGAATCCCCCTACAATTACGCCGAGTCCTTCGTGGAGAATCCGTTCCCCGTCGAGGAATGGTGCTATTTCCTCGACGATCGGCTGGTCGGCGTCGGGTACGTCGATGCGGTCCCCGGGGCACTTTCCGCGATCTACTTCTTCTACGACCCCGCCGTTCGCGACCGTTCCCTCGGGGTCTGGAACGTCCTCTCCATCATCGAATCCGCCCGGGAACGTGGGCTGGAATACGTCTACCTCGGGCTCTACGTCGAGGGGTGCCGATCCCTGGAGTACAAGGCGAAGTACCGACCCAACGAGATCCTCGACCCCGCGGACGGACAGTGGAAACCGTTCCTGCCGGCAAGCGGAGCCGGCGGAACATAACCCGGTTTGGATACGTTGAGAAGTTGCGGGAACGCGACGAATCGGTGGTGCCATCACAGCCGAGCCGCTGCGGGAGAGCGTCATGGCTTTCGAGGTTGTCTGCCCAACATGTGCGGAGGAGGTCTCCGTTCCCAACAATCGGGGTGGGTCGGTGATCCGCTGCCCCGCGTGTCAGGCAAGTATGGAGTTGCCGGAGAAACCGCAACGCCGTCGGAACATCCGCGACGACGACGCAGAAAAACCACGACGGAAACACCGCAAGTCGAAGTCAAACTCGAAGGTACTCTGGACCCTGGGCCTGACGCTTGGCGGCCTTTGCCTGCTCTGTGGAATCGGCGGTGTAGTCGGGTTCCTCGTGGGAGGCAACGGCGGGGGGTTTGGCTCACGCGAATATCCCAATCTCACCCCGGAGAAATTCAACTCCGCGGTGAAAATCGGGATGTCCGAGCAAGAAGCCATCGACGCTCTCGGTCCTCCGACCCGCCGTCAGCCTGTGGTTGAAAAAATACGAATCGGCAACGGTTGGAGTAACCCCCGAAAAACCAGTCGGATCCGGCTCACCTGGGTCATCCAGGAGGAATTGCGGTCCTGGAAAAGCTGCTGGGCGGAACTCGAACATGACGGCGGCAAGATTTGCAGCACTGGGCACGGCAGCGGCTTTTCGAAATGAGCCTGACCGATGGGAAAGAGAAGATCCCCATGATTTCCGTTCTCGCGCTTGTGCTGGCCACCGGGTCGCCGTCGGTTCCGCCGGTGTTTCTCGCCCACGGTTCGGGGTCGGAACCGCAGCCCGGGCGGATCGAGAAACTCGCAGACGTCGGGGCGATGCTGGCAGAGCCGGCGGGGACGATCGAACCGGGAAAGCTCGTGTCGTTGCGGCAGGTCGATCGGCCGCTGCCGGCATGGCCCCGGGAACCGCAGGTCATCCTCGCCAACGGTGACCGCATTCCGGGGGGGATCACAGTCGGACGGGAGGCTCGAGTTTCTTTTGTTCCCCGGGAAAAACTGGCTCCCTCCTGGATGTTGCCCCTGTCAGCGATCGCCGTCTGGTGGGTTGCACCGCCGCCCGCCGACACACCGCACGATCCGTCCCGGTACAAGTGGACCGCCGGGGCGAAGCACGACACGATTCTCCTTCGCAACGGCGACACGGCCACCGGCACTGTCGAGAGTGTGACCGCCGACGGGAAGTCGATCCGCTACGTCGCGGAAGCTGGCCAACCACCGCGAACCGTCCCCCTCGCTGACGTCGCCGCCGTCGCGTTCGACCCCGCACTCTCCCGAGTCCGCAAACCCCGCGGAGCCCACTACCGGCTCGTCACCACCGGCGGCACGCGAATCACCCTCGCATCGGCAACCTCCGATGGGAAATCGCTCACCGGCACCACCGCCTTCGCCGGGAAAGCCTCGATTCCCCTCGGTGATGTGGTCGCCCTCGATGTCGTGGGCGGAACCGCTGTCCCGCTCGCGGACCTCAAGGGGAAGTCGGAAGTGGAAGGCTTCAACGGCCTGACCTGGCCACCGATCCCGGACCGCTCCGTCAAGGGAAACCCACTCCGGATGCCCGGGAAACTCGGGGAATCCTGGCACGACCGCGGGCTCGGCACGCACCCGAAGACGACCCTGACCTACCCGCTGGCCGGGAAGTACCGCCACTTCGAGGCGACCGTCGGGCTTGACCCCGTCACCGGCCGACGCGGCACCGCCAGCATCCGCATCCTCGTCGACGGCCAGGACCGGGCCGTCCCAGGGTTGAAGAATCTGACCGCTGCCACCTCACCGATCCCCGTCCGGCTCGACATTTCCGGGGCGAAGGAACTGACGCTCGTCATCGATTTCGGCCCCGGCGGCGACGTGCAAGCCGACGTCAACTGGGCCGATGCCCGCGTCATCGAGTAAAATCCCCTCGCACTCTCCGTCCTTCCACGGAACTGTCCATGTTTCGCTTCCGGTTTGCAGTCCTCGCGGTTTCCTTCCTGGGCCTGGTGGGAATCGCAGCGGAGTTTCCCGCTGTCGTCACCGACGCGGAGGGGAAAGAGGTCAAACTTCCAGCCGCCCGCCTGACCATCGGCACGCGTCGGCTCGGTTGGCTCGCCGACCCAAAGTCCGCCACGCCGGACGGCAAGCTCGGCCCGATCGCGATGGAGTTTCGCGAGCCCCACTCGACCGCGTTCCAGTCCGGCGTCGTCACCCTCGTCCCGGTTTCCGCACTCGAGTCGGTGAAGTACGACGCCGCAAAGCAAACCGCAGCCGTGAAGGTGGCCGGTGTCGCCGAGCCACTCGCGGGCTCGACCGCCTTCAAGGGCGTCAACGCGCTCGGGCTCGAAACGGGGGAACCCAAAGCCGCGACGAAATACCTCGGCGGTTCCGCGAAGGGCGGGCTCCAGGCGGTCGCGTTCCCGGAGGCAAAACCGCTCGACCGCAAGCCGATCGGCGGGCCAGCCTGGCAGATCACCATCGACCACACCAAGGCCAACAACCCCACCCTGACAGTGACCGGGCTGCGGTTCCTCGTGGCGTCCGGGAAATCCGAGTCACTTCTGGCCACGCTGCCGGCGAAGAAGGGGATGCCGCTCGACCTGACGACCGCGCCGCGCTTCGAGGTGCTCGCCGTCGACGCCACTCGCAAACTCGCGGTGGTGGAGGTGGCCAAGGACGACATCCGCGTCCTGAGTCTGGCACCGGAAATCGATGGCAAACCGGGTGCCCTCGTCGGGCTTCTGGGCGAGGTGCCTGCGGGGTGGAAGCTCTTCCCGCTCCACACGGTTTTGAAGGCGGAGAAAGCCAAGGAGTAGGTCCCGAGATGCTGCCTGATCCGAGCCAGCCGCCGCTTCTGACCCCGGATCTGCCCGGGGTCGGCGGCAAAATCCGCGTCCTCCCGGAGGATTTCGAGGTCGAGGAAATCCCGTCCTACGAGCCGTCCGGCGCGGGGGAGCACCTCTACCTCTGGGTCGAGAAACGCGACGTTGGCCCGGAGCACTTTGCCCGCACGATCGCAGACCGGGTCGGCGTTCCGGTCGGGGCAGTTGGGACGGCCGGCCTCAAGGATCGGCACGCGGTCACCCGGCAGTGGGTGTCGATCCCCAAGGAGGCCGAGCCGCGGGTGAAGCAGATCGATGGCCACGGAATCCGCGTGCTCCAGATTTCCCGGCACGCGAACAAATTGAAACCGGGTCACCTCCGCGGGAACCGCTTCCGCATCCTAATCCGCGACGCCGACCGCACCCGGGCCGACTCACTGACGGCCATCCTCGACCGCATTCGCACGGAGGGATTGCCAAATTTCTACGGCGAGCAGCGTTTCGGGCGGGACGGCTCCACGATCACACTCGGCTTCGACTGCCTCTTCGGGAAACAGAAGCGGCGGATCCGGCCGTTCCAGTACAAGTTCGCCCTCTCCGCGGTGCAATCGGTGCTCTTCAACGACTGCCTGGCGAACCGGATGGCGGACGGTCTGCTTCGCTCGGTGCTGCCCGGGGATGTGATGATGCACTGGCCGATGGGCGGAATCTTCGTGGCAGAGGACGTCCCGGTAGAGCAGGCGAGGTTCGATTCGCGGGAAATCGTGACCGGCGGGCCGATGTACGGAAGTCGCATGTACGCCGCCCGGGCCGTCGCCGCCGAGCGGGAAGCGGTGGTGCTGCAGGACCGCAAACTGACTCCCGAGGTTTTCTCAGGCTTCGGGAAATTGCTTTCTGGGACCCGCCGGCACAACCTCATCTACCTCGACGACCTCGCTGCAAACTGGGAACCCGACGGCCTCCGCCTCGCGTTCTCCCTCCCCAGCGGGAGCTACGCCACCATCCTCCTTCGCGAAGTCCGGAAATCAAGCGACCCTTCCGCCCCCGCCGAGGGTGCCGAGGAAACTTCCGACTGACTCCGACGGAGATGCACCGGCAACGGTGCTGGGTAAAGCTAAATTTCTGGAGGGTGAGCACCGCGTGGGCCTCCGGCTGACGGCGAATAGCTATTGGATGACCACCCAGAGAATCTGCTGGTTCCCCACCGCTGGTTCCTGCGGAAACTCGTGCTTCCCCGCATTCCCCGGATCGGCTACAAGGGAATGGGGACGCCCTTCCCGGGGATCACGCACGATCCCACCCTCGAGTGCCCGACTACTCCCATCTCCGCACGGAATGCACCATGGCTCGCAAAATTCTCCTGGTCGCCGACCCCGGCATCGACACCGCCTTCGCGATCGCACTGGCCCTGCACGACCCCGACCTCGAAGTCGTTGGCCTGCTTCCCTGCCCGGGAAACGTCAACGCCCAGCGGGCGACGGCCAATGTGCAGTTGCTCGTGGATCAGTTCGATCCCCGGAAATGGCCCAAAACCGCCGCCGCCGTCCCCGCTGCCTACGATCTCGACGGAACCGCACTCCACGGGGCCGACGGTCTCGGCGGCCTGAACTTCCCCATTTCCGAGCGACACTCCCAGCACCCGGCGGACAAGGTCCTTGTCGAACTGGTCCGGGAATACCCCCGTCAACTCACGATCGTCTGCCTCGGCCCCGCCACCACTATCGCCCTCGCCTTTGACCGTGACCCGGAAATCATCCCGCTCATCGACCGCCTGATCCTCGTCGGCGGGGTCTGGCGGGATCCCGGAAATGCGGGGCCGGTCAGCGAATTCCACTTCTTCCTCGACCCGGAAGCCGCCCGGCGATGCGTTCGCTCCGGGTTGCACCCGACGATCGTTCCGCTCGATGTGACCCGCCGGTTGGTACTGTCGCCAAAGGAATTGCTGGAACTTCCGAAGCCGGAATCGAAGACGTGCGCGTTTCTGCGGAAGATTGCCCCGCCGGGGATTCGCGCGTCCTCGAACCTGTACGGGATCGAGGGCTTCCACTTGAAGGATGTTCTGGGTATTGCGGCCGTCGCGCTCCCCGGTGCGATCGTCACCGAAGAGCGGTGCATCGACATCGAGACCCGTGGGGAACTGACCCGGGGAATGCTCGTGGTCGACGCGCGGAAACTCCCGGCGTGCCGGCCCAACGCCCTTGTCGGCGTCGAGGCGGCAATCGGCGAAATCCGACAGTACGTCGACCGCATCCTGAAGTCGGCCGCGTAAATCGGCCCCGAGCGGGAGGAATCGCGTGAGTTGCCTCGTCGCCCTTGTCGCCCTCATGTCCGGCGCCGATTCCCCCGAAGCCACGCAACTCGCCCGGCTCCTCCGGCCGCTCCTCCTGAAGCATCTTCCCAACCCCCTCGTCGAATCGAGCCGGGACTGGGGCAACCAGCGGGAAACTTTCTCCGGCTTGAAGTGGCACCGCCTCCGCCCGGAACCCCAGCGAACCGAGAAAAATGACGGCCACTGGGAAAGGATTCGGCTCGAAGCCGTCAACCCGGAGACCTCGCTCGCCATCGGAATCCGCGAACTCCAGTACCCGGAGGCGGGGAAAATCACGTTCCACGCGATGATCGGCGTCGACCTCCGGGCCACTTACGAGCAGCAGATCTGGAAGATCGGAGCCCGACTCTATTCCGGCGAGACGCGGGTCCGGGCCCACGGGGCCGTCCTGCTCCATTGCGAGGCGACCAACCGTCTCGACCGCAAGCCCGGTTCCCTTCTACCCGACGCCGTCCTGCGGGTGCGGGTCACGAAGGCGGAAGTTTTCTACAACGACCTCGTCTGCGAGCACACGGCCGGGCTCGGCGGCGACGCGGCGAAATTCCTCGGCGATGCGGCAATCCGGTTCCTCAAACGCCGCAAACCCAACTTCGAGCAGGATCTGCTCGCCAAGGCCAACGCTGCCATCGTGAAAGCCGCCGACTCGAGGGAAATCCGCATCGAGTTCGACAAGCTCCTGGATGGAAAAGCGCCCAGCGTCACCCGGAAGAAGTGAGATCCCATCGCGTTACCACAGTCGCCCGGGAAACCAACGGAATTACCCCCGCCACGGAAGCGTGATGCAAATCGTCGAACTCGAAGCCCGGGTGGTTCGCGTCGGCCTGCGTCGGCCGACCAGGCACGCCTCCCACACCCGGACCGACACGGACAACATCGTGGTTCGCTGCACCCTCTCCGATGGCAGCGTCGGGTTCGGGGAGGGAGTGCCAAGGGAGTACGTCACCGGGGAAACCGCCGACACGGGGATCGATCACCTTCGCCGAAGCGAGATTCCCTCCCAACTCGAACCCTGCCCGACCTTCTCCCCGGCGGTGCGGCTGGCGGAACGGCTCAAACTCGCGGCCGTCCCCGGTGATGATCGCATGTGCGTCGGCAACGCCGCCCGCTGTGCCCTCGAACTCGCCATCCTCGATGCGTACGGCCGGGCGTTCGGCGAGCCGCTCATGAACGTGACCAAGATCCTCGCCAACGACCTCTACCAGCCCCGCGAATACGTCCAGTACAGCGGCGTCATCATGTCCGCGAAGGGGTGGAAGGCCCGCGCCCTCGCACTCGGATACCGCCTCACGGGGTTCCGGCAGATCAAGGTCAAGGTGGGAATCGCCGGCCTCGACGATGCGAAACGGCTCCGGGTCATCCGCGGCTGGGCCGGTTCCAAAATGGATCTCCGCGTCGATGCCAACGAGGCGTGGAAGCCGGAACAGGTGGTGGAAAAGATCCGCCAACTCGAGCCCGCCCGGGTTTCGACCGTGGAACAACCCGTTCCCCACGAGGAGGTCGCATCTCTCGTAGGGGTACGGAAGGAGGTGTCGGCGAAGATCATGCTCGACGAGTCACTCTGCTCGGAGGTCGATGCGGAGCGGGCGGTCGCGGGGGGGTGGTGCGATCTCTTCAACCTTCGCCTGTCGAAGTGTGGTGGCTACATTCCGACGTTGCGGCTGGCGGAACTCGCGGTCCGACACGGGCTCGGGTACCAGCTAGGCTGCCAGGTCGGCGAGACGGCGATCCTCTCCGCCGCCGGCAGGCATTTCGCGACCAGCGTGCAGGGAATCCGGGTGCTCGAGGGATCCTACGACTCGCACCTCGTCCGGGATTCCCTTGCAGAATCCGACATCACCTTCGGCCGCGGCGGGTGGGCTCCGATGCTCGTCGGTTCCGGACTTGGCATCACCGTCGACCAGAACCGACTCGACGCGATCACCCTCCGCCGGGAGGTGCTGCTTGGAAGCTAACCTTCCCGCCGAGGTGCAGTCATTCCACGCTACCGACGGCTACGAGTTCTACTACCGACGGTGGAAACCCACCGGGAAACCTCGGGGCCGGCTCGTTTTCGTGCACGGAATCCGCAGTCACGGCGGGTGGTACGGGCGATCGTGTGCGGAATTCGCATCGGCGGGATTCGATGTGTTCTTCCTCGATCGCCGGGGGTCGGGCTTGAACACAGCCCACCGCGGGGACACGCCCAGCTTCCGCCGACTGCTCGACGACCTCGCAGAATTTCTGCTCCATCTCCGACGTGAGAAGCCCTGGCTGCCGACGTTTCTCGGGGGTATTTCCTGGGGCGGGAAGCTCGCGGTCGGGCTGCAGTATCGCCGGCCGGGGCTGGTCGATGGGATCGTCCTGCTCGCACCCGGCTTGAAGCCGTTGATCCAACCGCCGATCGCGCTCCGGGCCAGGCTTCCTCTGGCCGCGATCGTCAATCCGACGCGGATGTTTCCGATTCCGCTCAACGAACCCGATCTGTTCACGGCCGACGTCGGCTGGCAGAAATACATCGACTCCGATCGATTCGGCCTCCGCGAGGCGACGGCCCGGTTCCTCTTCGCGAGCTTCGCCCTCGACGTCTACCTCCGCCGGGCGAAGCGGCGGGTTCGGGTGCCGTCGTTGCTGCTGCTGGCCGGGAAAGATCGGGTCATCGACAACGCGAAGACGCGGAAGTTCGTGCTCGGTTTCCCGTCGCGGTTCAACTCGGTAATCGAGTACCCGGAATCGCACCACACCCTGGAATTCGAGCCCACCGGCCACCCGTTCATGACGGATGTCACGACGTGGATGGCACGAGTGACTCGATTCCGGATGTGAGTCACCGGTAGGGCCAGGGCCAGGGGGATTGGGCCGGCGGATAGCGGTAGGCGGGGTTGTTGGCGTTGAGTTCGAGGTTGGCGGCGTCGTAGAACTCGCGGGTCATGCGCTGGTAATCGCCGCCGAGTTGTTGCAGCCTTCGCAGCCAGGTTCGCATTCCCTTCGGTTCCGGTTCCCGACTCAGCACCTGTCGATACAGCGATCGGATGTAGGCCTCCGCCTGCGGATCATATCGGGGTGTATACGCCGGCGGGTAGTAGCTGGGCACCGAGGGATAGCGTGGCCGATATTGGGGATAGCCTTGCGGATACTGGGCCGTTGCGGCCGACCCGCTCACCAACATGGCGGACAGAACAAGAATGGGGGAAACGCAGAAAATTCTCATGGTGGGGCTCCCGGGTGCAACCTCTGCAATGGGGATGCAACCACCATGCCAGCTTGCGCATGTCTCCTCTCTTTTCTCTCAACCCCCGGGAAGCCTACACTGGGGTAGCGGTCCCGATTTTCGATTTCCCGCAGCGAGGATCTCTAAATGTACGGTCGCCTGGCAATTCTCGTGGCGGTTCTCGGCGGGGCCGGCTGGGGGGTGTATTCGATGGGAATGCGTGGACATGCGGATCCGATTCCGGTGAAGGTCGCGGTTCCGAAGGACGGGAAGATCGTCAAAACCGACGCGGAATGGCGGGCGATTCTGCCGCCGGAAGTCTACGAGGTGACGCGTCGTCGCGGCACCGAGCGGGCGTGTTCCGGGGCTCACTGGCAGAACAAGGGGGATGGCATCTACGAGTGCGTCTGCTGCGGCACGCCGCTGTTCGATTCCAACGCGAAATACGATTCCGGCACCGGTTGGCCGAGCTTCTTCCAGCCCGTCAGTGACGAGGCGGTGTCACTGTACGAGGACCACACCGGATTCATGCTCCGGACCGAGATTCTCTGCAGCCGATGCGATGCCCACCTCGGCCACGTCTTCGACGACGGTCCCCGGCCGACCGGTCTGCGGTTCTGCCTCAACTCGCTGGCGTTGAAGTTCGTCCCGCGGGAGAAGACGGCGGAGAAGTAGCTTCACCGGCGGCGGAGGTGGGTTTCGAGGTCGAACTCACGGACGAGGGCATCGAGTTTCGCCTCGAACCGCTCGAAGGTGGCAGCGTCCGCGACGATCGTCACCTCGACCCGGCCGGTTTCTTCCGGGGAATCCGCACCGCCGACCGGGTCGAATCGGAGGGCGGCGAGGGTGCCCGCGTCGAAGCCGGTCAGCGATAATTCCGGCAGTTCCTGCAACTCCTCCAGAATCTCCGCAAGCTTCGCCGGGTCATAGCGCCCCTGGGCTTCCGAGTTGTTCAGAACGACGTTGAGGGCCTTTTCCCGGGCTTCCGACAGCCGGACGACCGAGACAGGCACCTCTGCGATGCCGAGTTCCCGGAGGATCCGCAGGCGTGCATGTCCGCCGACGACCCGACCGGTGAGTTCGTTCCAGACCAGCGGCTCGACGAGCCCGAATTCTGTGAGACTTTTGCGGAGCTTGCGGTAGGCTGGATCGGTCGATCGGAGGGGTTTGCGGGGGTTGTACTCGGCCGGCTGCAGGTCAGCGAGCGGAAGGATCCGGATTTCCAGGTTCGAGGGATTGTTCACGGGCGAGCTCCCGGGCGGGTGGTTGATTTCCGTACACCATCTCCGTTACGATTCCCCTCTCGTCAAGGAATCGGGTCGGAATCTCGGCCGGTTCCGGCGCAAGTTTGGTGGGATTTCGGCCCCATTCTTGGAAACTCAGAGAATCCGCCCTTCTCGGGAGACGGTCATGCGGTGGTTTCTGCTCCTCGCGGTGATGTTCGGCAGCGTGGGTCTGGTGCCGGCCCGCGGTCGGGAGAAGCCGGACGGGGACGCGGTGATCCGGGCCAAGGCGGGGCCATCGGAGATTGTCATCACGACCACCAACCGCCTCGCCGGCGCGATCCACTCGGTGGTCTGGAACGGGAAGGAATTCATCGACAGCACCGACCATGGCCGGCAGTTGCAGTCGGCGTGCTCGTTCGATCTGGGCGACCGGAAATCGTTCTGGCCCGAATCCTACAATCCCACCGAGGCCGGCTCCGCCCGCGACGGGATCGGTCGGCGATCGACCAGCGAACTCGTCGGGTTGCAGGCCAACAAGAACCGCCTCGACACGATCACCCGGATGGCATTCTGGCTCGCGCCCGGTGAGTTTTCCCCCGGGCCCAACGGCATCCGCTACCCCGCCCGGAACCGGAAAGCTCTTTCGGACATCCTTCTGACCAAGTCCGTCGTCATCGGCACCAAGGCCTCGGACCACGCCATCGATTACAACGTCACGTTCTCCGTCCCGCAGACGGAAAAGCACACCCTCGCCCAGTTCGAGGCCCTGACCGGTTACATGCCGGCCGAGTTCAACACCTTCTGGACCTTCGACCCCACGAAGGGGAAGCTGGCCAAGCTCGACGACGGACCCGGCGAGCAACCGCTGCCGATCATTTTCAGCACGGAGAACAAGCTCTGGGCCATGGGGATCTGGGCCCCCGATCAGGGGCCGGACGGGAAGCAGAAGCCGGGCTACGGCCGATTCCGCTTCAAGGAACTCAAAGTTGTGAAGTGGAACTGCGTCTTCCGCGTCGCCGACCCGAAGGGCGTGAAGTCGGGGAATTACAGCTACCAGATGTACGTCGCCGTCGGTTCGCTACAAAACGTGACCGACACCCTCACCGCGTTGGCGAAAGAATCGGGGAAGAAGTAGGAATCGCCCAATCCTGTGGGCCCGACGCATAGGCGGGGGCCGATCACTTGAAGGCTTCGAAATCCTTGCCGAGAAGATTGGCGGCGATTTTGAGTTTGAGAATCTCGTCGGTTCCTTCGTAGATTCGGCAGACGCGGACGTCCATGAGGTGCCGGCCCGGGCGGTAGAGGGTGGACCATCCCCGGCCACCGAAGACCTGGACGGCCCGGTCGGCGGCGTCCCATGCGGCGTTGGTGATGAAGAATTTCGCCTGGGCCGCGAGGGTATCCGCCTGCCGGGCGAGATCGCGGTCGCCGGGGGCTTGCGTCGATTTCTCCTTGGCCGCCGCCGCCCGCAGGAGCAGGGACTCGGACGCGACGCGGTCGATCTCGATGTGGGCGATGTGGTCCTGGACGAGTTGGTGCTTCGCGATCGGCTTGCCGTGCTGGTTGCGAAGTTTGCCGTACTCCAGGACTTCCGCCAGGCAGTCCTCGATGACGCCGAGGCAGCCGGCGGCGACGCTGAGTCGGCCGGAAACGAGGGTTCCCATCGCGATCCGGAAGCCGTCCCCTTCCTCGCCGAGCAGGTTCTCCGCCGGCACTTCTGCGCTGGCCATCTCGAACATCGCGGTGTTGGAGGTGGGCATCCCCATTTTTGCGGTGAGATTCTCGCCGAGGAATCCGGGCTGGCGGGTGTCGAGGACAAATGCCGAGATTCGCCGGGCGGGGTCGCCTTCCGGGATGCCCCTGGGGTAGGCGAAGACGACGACGGCGTCGGCGATTCCGCCGTTGGAAATGAGGTATTTCACGCCGTTGAGGCGGAACCCGGTCGCGGTGCGTTCGAAGGTGCTGGTCATTTCCCGCGGGTTGCTGCCGGCGTCCGGCTCGGTGAGCCCGAAGGCGAGCACTTTTTCCCCGCGAACCGCCGGTGGCAGGTACTTCTGCTTCAACGCCGGGGAACCCCAGGTTTGGATCGGGTACGCCCCGATGCTGAGGTGCCCGGAGAAGAACGTCCGCGGTCCGGTTCCTTCCCGGCCGATGCGGGCCAGAGCAGTGAAGTACGACACCGCATCCGCCCCCCGGCCGCCGTATTCCGGAGCGACGTTGATCCCGAGCAGATCGTACTTCTTCGCCAGCGGGACGAGGTGCTCGTTGAACTTGTGCTCGACATACGCCAGTTCCTCGTGCGGACGAAGTTCCTGGCAGAACGCCTCGACGTCGGCAACGAGCTTGGCAGGGTCGAACGCAGCCATGGCGACCTCCGGTCACGCGGGAGAAGGGATACCCCATTCTACCCCAAACCCACGTGGGAAAGTTCCCCCCTGCGCCGGTTAGCCTTCCCGGCGAAACGAGCCGCTGATCAGGCCGTGCGGTTCGTCGGTGGCCACGAAGACGGAGTTGGTGTTGGCCCGGCCGAGCGGCTCGAGATTCATCGGGATTCTATGCTGGTTCGGAAGCGTCAGTGTGACTTCCTCGATGTCCGGCACCGCGACCAGGACCGCTTCCGCCATCGCCTGCAGCGTGTGCTGTGCCCCGAGGCTGTTGTGCCCCGCGAACGCTTCCACCATCGCTTCCCGGGCGGTCGCGAAGACGGCGTCCCACATCGCCGGGCGGAGGAAGGTCCAGGCGGCTGTCACGCTGGTCGCGAGGATGCGGTCGCTCGTGTCCGGAAGGGTGCGGTACTCGTCGCGGTGGAAGTCCCGCCAGGCGGAGTCGGTCGTTTTGAGAACGAGCAAGTCTGTCAGGCCGCTCGTGACCCGCTCGGAGGTGCGGTCGGTGACAACGGTGCAGACGCGTTTCTCGGAGCCGCCGCCCACGAAGGAATGCGGGTGCGGTTGGCCCTGCGAGTCGATCCGCTTCCACGCGGCGACCTGGATATCGACGGTCGCCCCGGATACTTGCGGGTACCGCAGAAAGTGCCGACCGAGGCGGATCGCAAACGCTTCCGGAGATTCCAGCGGTGCATCCGCGGCGAGGGCGTACACCGTGTTCTTCATCGTGTCCGTGGCGACGACGTTGCGGTTGTCTCCGACGGAGTAGGACGGTGCGAAATCGCCGGTGAGTTGGATATCGAGGGACCACTCGAAGAGGTCGTGGCGATCCGGGTGGCGTTCCACTTTCGTCAGGCGAACCCGCGACTTCCCGTAGGAGTTGCGGACGAGTACAACGGACATGCTTTCCCTCTCCCGGATTCGATGTGCTTCAGGGGTTGGGGTCCATGATAGGAACCACCGGGCCGGGGGAGTGGGTGCTTCGCAGTCGGCGTGTCGCGACGCCGGAGGGGATCCGGCCGGCCGGGATTCGCATTCTCGGCGAGCGGATCGCGGCGGTGGTCGAGTTCGACACGGTTCCGCCCGGAATTCCGGTCGTCGAGGCGGGGGAATCGCTGGTTCTGCCGGGGATCGTCGACACGCACGTCCACATCAACGAGCCGGGCCGGACGGATTGGGAGGGGTTCGAGACGGCGACCCGGGCGGCGGCGGCCGGGGGCGTCACCACCCTCATCGACATGCCGTTGAATTCGAGCCCGGTGACGACCAGCGTCGCGGCTCTGCGGGCGAAACAGGACGCGGCGGCCGGGAAACTCTGGGTCGACGTCGGGTTCCACGGCGGAGTCGTCCCCGGAAATGCCGGGGAAATCCAGCCCCTGATCGACGCGGGAGTGGTGGCGTTCAAGGCGTTCCTGTGCCATTCCGGAATCGACGAGTTCCCCAACGCGACCGAGTCGGACCTGCGGGGGGTGATGCCGATACTCGCAGCGGCCGGCCTGCCGCTGTTCGTGCACGCGGAACTGGTCGAGCCCCTCCCGGCCGACGTGGGGGCGGAATTCGCCGCGAATCCGCAGAATTACCGGGCGTACCTCGCGAGTCGGCCGGCGAAGTGGGAGCTTGACGCGATCCGTCTGATGGACGGACTTTCGCGGGAATTCCGGTGTGCCGTCCACATCGTCCACTTGGCAGCCGCGGAGGAATGCGGGCCGTTGATCGCATCCGCGAAAGCCGAGGGATTGCCGATCACCGTCGAGACGTGCCCGCACTACCTCTTCTTCGCGGCCGAGGAGATTCCGGACGGCCAAACGCGGTACAAGTGCGCCCCGCCGATCCGGGCCCGGTCGGAGCGGGATCTGCTTCGAAGGATGGTGCAGGACGGCCGGATCGACACGATCGGGTCCGACCACTCGCCGGCACCGCCGGGGGTGAAGCGGCTCGAGGACGGCAATCTCCGGGCCGCGTGGGGCGGGATCGCTTCCCTCCAACTGCTTCTCCCGGCGACGTGGACGGCTCTCGGGGGGGAATCGGTGCAAGCCATCGAAGCTCTGACATCGCGGCCGGCGGAACTCGTGGGGCTCGGGAACCGGAAGGGGAAGATCGCGCCCGGATTCGACGCGGATCTGGTCGTCTTCGACGCCGATGCGGAGTTCGAAGTGTCGGCGGAAACGTTGCAGCACCGGCACAAGCTCACACCCTACGCCGGGGTCCGCCTCCGCGGTGTGGTGCAGACGACGGTGTTGCGGGGTCGCACCATCTTCGACCGCGGCCGGTTCGCCGATGCCCCGACCGGCCAGACACTCGAACGTCCGAGGTGAGCCGTGGCCGATGTTTCCGCCGTGAATTCGATGCCAGAATCCGAGGCGCGATCGGCGTTCCTGCGGTGCTGCGGCTCGACCCGCTGGGCCGACGCCATGACCGCCCACCGGCCGTTCGCGGACGAGGCCGAGCTTCTGGCGGTCGCGGATGTAGTGTGGGAATCGCTCGATCGGGCGGACTTCCTCGAAGCGTTCGCAGCCCACCCGCGGATCGGGGACGTCGAGTCGTTGCGGAAGAAGTTCGCGACGACGGCGGCGTGGTGTGCCGGTGAGCAAGCCGGCGCGATCGGTGCCGCGGAGGACGTGATCCAGGGCCTCGCCGAGGGAAACCGCGACTACGAGGCGAAGTTCGGGCACATCTTTATCGTGTGTGCCACCGGCAAATCCGCCTCCGAGATGCTCGCAATTCTGCAGTCCCGCCTCTCCAACGACCCCGACACGGAACTCCGGATCGCGGCCGCGGAGCAGGCGAAGATCACCCGACTCCGATTGGAGAAACAATGACCGGCGTCAGCACACACGTTCTCGACACGGCTCGCGGATTGCCCGCCGAGGGTGTCGCCGTCGTGGTCGAGGTCGCCACCGCCAACGGGTGGAAGGAACTCGCGACCGGCACCACCAACGCCGACGGTCGCGTGTCCGGGTTGCTTCCCGACGGTTTCCCCGAAGCCGGCGAGTACCGCCTCCGCTTCGCCACTGCCGCGTACTTCCAGAAGGGGAATTCCCCCGTGTTCTACCCCGAGGTCACGATCCACGTCCGCATCGAGACCCCCGGCGGGAAGTATCACCTGCCGCTGTTGCTGAGCCCGTACGGGTACTCGACCTACCGGGGAAGTTAGGCTGGAAGTTTCTGATACGACACAGAAAAGGTTCGTGATTTATGCGAGAGCCGCGACTGCAAAGGAGCGGCAGCTCGACGAGGAAAGTGATTTTGCAGATCCCGCTCGGAACGCTGGGATTCTTCTCTGGAAGTGGCCGCTCCTTTGCAGTCGCGGCTCTTTCCGGAAGCCGAATCTCTTGAGTCCGCAACCTACTCCCCCCGGGATTTCCGCACCTCGGCGTAGCGTTCCTCGAGCCGGCGGGTCAGGTCGGGAAGCCGCTCGGCGATCCGCTTCAACGGCCGTTTCTCCACCCGCGTCAGGGCGTACGCTGTCAGCAGCGGCAGAGCCACCGTGGAATCGACGTAGCAGGTCACGGTTCCGGGGAGCTTGTCGGGGTCGACCTTGCCCCAGGTCATGGCCTCGGCCGGGGTCGCGCCGCTGAGCCCGCCGGTGTCGGGGCGGGCGTCCGTGAATTGCAGGAAGTAGTCGTGCCCGGCTTCTTCCAGGCCGAGCACTTCCTGGATCTGCGGCTCGGTCTGGAGCATGAAGTTCTTCGGGGACCCGCCGCCGAGGATGAAGACGCCGCTCGCGGACCCGGACGACTTCGCGTCCCACACGATCGCCGCCGACTGATTCACGTCGCGAAGCGGGTCGATCCGCAACGCCGACCCCTCGAGTTGCAGGGCGGCCATGTTCATGCCGATGCTGCTGTCCCCCGGCGACGAGGTGAAGATCGGCACGCCGCACCGGTACGCGGCCGCCAGCAGGGACTTCCCCTTGACGCCCGTCTGATCTTCCCGTTCCGCGAGGTACTTCCCGACGAGGTAGTGGAACTCCGCGGTGCCGAACGTGTGCTGGAAGGCTTCGCCCCGAAGAAGCGTGCGGAAGAACTTGTCGGTGCCGAGCAGGTTCTCGTAATCGAAGACGATGTCGTAGATGCGGATGACCTGGTTTTCCCGCAGTTCGAGGTCCGGCAGGCTCGGCCCGGCCTGGTACAGGTCCATGCCGAGGGCGTAGTGCGTGTCGTGGTACAGGTTCGCGCCGGTGGAGATGATCCAGTCGATGAAGCCAGCCTCGATCAGCGGGACGAGGCAGGACATCCCGAGCCCGGCGGGCGTGAGTGCGCCGCTGAGGGCAAGCCCGACGGTGGTATTTTCGCCGCAGTATTTCTTCGCGAAGAGCTGGCACCCTTCCCGAAGCCGGCCCGCGTTGTAGCTCAGGAATGCGGAATCGAGCAGATCCGCCGCCGTCGCCCCCGCCGCCACCGCCGGCGGATCGATGCGAAGTCGGCTGATCCGTTTGAGGTAATCTTTGTTCTCGGCAGTGCCGGCGTGCCGGTCGTAGTGCGGTTTGTGCGGGTGCATCGTGGCGAGTGCGCTCCAGGGTTCACGGGTCGGCGGTATTGTACGACTTGCGAATTTCTGCCGACCCAGGCTCAATCGCCACTTCGGTGATTTCGCCCGCCCGGTCGCGTATCCCCCGGGATCGGTCGTCGCCGGCGAAGACAATGCGACTCCGCGAACCTCCGGACACCTCGGCCCAGGCGAACCTGAGCGGAGTCGGAGGTGTCCGCAAAATATGACATCTCCACCGACGCACGAACTGCTTCCGTTCCCGGTTTTGTTCAACCCGTGGAAGCACCACGCCGGCTGGGTCCGCGAGCGGATTGCCGATTCCCCGGACCTCGACGCCCTCGCGGAGGAACTCCTCGTGGTCGGCACCCGGCTCATGGACTTCTACACCGGTCCGCTTCCGCTCGAAACCCTCGCCGACCGGCTCACGAGCCTGCTTCGCGACCTGGATCGCCTCGAATTTCCGGCGTTTCGCGACTGGCTTTCCCCCACCGGTTTCGGGATGGTCGAGGTTGCCGAAGACGGCTCTCGGTGGACCCTCCGGCTCGGCGACGAGCTCGGGCGGTACATCCACCTCCACCCCGGGCGGTATTCCCCCAACACGGTCCGCATCCAGGCGAATTCCTTGAAGACGGCCGTCATGGCCCACACCGCAGCCCGGCACACCGGCGAATCCCCGACCTCGCTGACAATTGTGAACCACGTCCGGAAGCGATACCTCGATCTCCCGCCCGTCCCCAACCTCGGGGCAAGTCTGTCCGAGGCGCTCGAACTGCTTTCTCGAACAGGCTGAGGCTCGGAACAACCGCGGCCCGCCACGGGGAAGATCGGCCGCACTTTGGAACCTCGGTCAATCCCGAGAAAAGGTTGCGGATCGGTGGCGACCTCCAGCCTCTGGGAGAAGAGATCGCCAGCCAGATTTCGGCCGAGTCCGCACCGGGAGCTCTTGCTTCAGAAAGGAGCCTGCCTGCCGACGAAACTGGAGAACTGCACCGGATGTATCGACGGTCGAAGGGGGTGGGGATGCGGAAGTCCGGCAATACACCCGATTTCAGCAACCGAACTTGAACCCCAGCCGGTTCTAGGCTCGGAATTCCATTGTGTCGGGTTTCTCCCGCAAACTTCCGCAACCCGCGATGCTGGACTCTGTGTTGCACGGATCAGGTCGACGTGCTCCCGGGCAAGTCCTCCCTGTACCACGACACCCCGAGGTCCTCCATGACCGGTTCCCGACTCGCTCCATTCGCACTTCGACCGTCGATTCTGACACTCGAAGACCGTACTAATCCGTCGAACCTCTTGGACGGACTCCCACCGGTCGCTTCCGACCCGCCGTTCAATATTCCGGGGTACGTGTTCACCAACTGGGAAGTAGCAGATCTTCAGTTGATCGACCGGTTGTCGGTGGAGAACACGATGCCGATCGTCGGGTTCGGGGACCGGCTGTTGGACGGGCTGACACTCGGCGACCCCTACCCGATTCGGGACCCGCAGACCGGAGGGATTGCGGTCATCAACGGGTGGTACGGGATTGTCGGGCTGGCTCCGGCCGAGGGGGAAGCAGACGGGATCAACGCGTATCGGCTCGCGGTGACCCGAGACGGGCAGACCTTCATCGACGCCGGCGAAGTTCTGGCCCCGAGCGATTTCGACGGCTTTACCCAGGACGAGGTGGAGAACCTGTTCAGCGGGTCGTTCTGGTACGACCAGGAAACCAACCGGTTGCTAGTCTATTCGACCCCGGTGTTCGGAGCGGTCGACTCGCCAGCCGGCTCCCAGCCGATTCAGCGGATCGGCCTGACGGTTTACGAACCGGTCACCACCGAGACGACGTTCGACCTGATGCTTCAGGAACAGTTTGGGGTGATCCTGGAAGCGGACGGGGAGATCTACTCGAAAGCGGAGGACGCGAACACGGAGACCGAGGTTTACGGGTTCCGGGACCCGTTCATTTTCCAGGACCCGGCCGACGGGCGGTACTACATGACGTTCACGGCCAACTGGGCGGCCCAGCGGACCGGGTTCGGAAGCACCGAGACCGGGGACGCCGGCAACCCGGGCATCAACGTGAACCCGGACTTCCCCCGGAACGACGGGGTCGTCGGGCTGGCGGTGGCGACCGACGACACCCTCACGAACTGGGAACTCCTTACCCCGCTGTTCGGGGCGATCGGGGTGAACGAGCAACTCGAACTCCCGCACGTCGTGTACGAGAACGACCTGTACTACCTGTTCTTCGCGACGCACCAGCGGACGTTCATCGGGGAATTCAAGTTCGACTTCCCGGAAGCGCTGTACGGGTTCTACGCCGCTAGCCTGGAGGGGCCGTACTACCCGCTCAACGGCTCCAGCCTGGTGCTTGCCAACCCGGACGAGGAAGAGTTCTTCTCTTACGCCTGGCAGGCGGTCGACAACAACGACGGAACGGTCACAATCTTCAGCTTCAATTTCGTCGAGGAAGACATCAACCCGCTCGTCACGATCCGGCTGAACGGCGGGCGGACGGCGGTCGTCGGGTATCCCCCGCTGATCCCGAGCACATCTAGTTCTAGTACCGGCGAGCCGTCAAATCCCCCGGGCGGTGGGAATAACGATGTCGCACCGGGTTTGCCCCCACAGGCCTACTCGGTCGGAACTTCCGGAACGGCGGAACTGTTCGGGCCGGAAGGTGACTCCCAGTCTCGAGTCAACCCTTTTCCAGGATTCAACGGCGAAATTCGCGTTGCCACCGGTGACGTCACCGGCGATGGCGTACCGGACCTGATCGCAGCGGCGGGCCCGGGCGGCGGCCCCCATGTGAAGGTCTTCGACGGGAAGACCGGTGCCGAGGTCCGGAGTTTCTTCGCCTACGATCCTGGCTTCACCGACGGTGTTTACGTGGCGGCCGCCGATCTCAACGGGGATGGCCTCGCCGAAATCGTTACCGGAGCGGGCTTCGGCGGCGGGCCAAGGGTGAAGGTTTTCGACGGGGAGACCGGCAACGTCCTCAAGGACTTCTTCGCATTCGATGAGCAATTCCGCGGCGGGGTACGAGTCGCGACTGGCGATGTCACTGGAGACGGAACCCCGGATGTGATCGCGGCCGCGGGCCCGGGCGGCGGGCCCCATGTGAAGGTTTTCGACGGGAAGACCGGTGCCGAGGTCCGGAGTTTTTACGCCTATGATTTCGGCT
>CAZKIQ010000001.1:246354-452002 GCA_964552815.1 uncultured Alcaligenaceae bacterium
TTCGACGGGAAGACCGGTGCCGAGGTCCGGAGTTTTTACGCCTATGATTTCGGCTTCACCGGTGGGATGTTCGTCACCGCCGCGGATTTCGACGGAGATGGCTTCGCCGAGATCGTTACTTCACCCGCATCCGGCGGTGGGCCAACCGTGAAGGTCTTCTCCGGAGAAACCGGGGACCTGCTCGCGACCTTCCTGGCCGGAGACGCGGGGGACCGGTTCGGGATCAGGGTCGGAGCGTTCTCCGAATCCGATGGAGACCTTCGACTGACGACCGCGGCCGGCCCTGGCGGGTCGACCGACATCGTCCTCCTCGACCCCCTGACCGGCGAGGTCATCGCTCGACGGCCCACATCGGGTGCGGATGGCGGGGTATTCGTCGGGTAAACAAGGGCTGCGCGATTGTATCAAAGGCGGCTGATCCAACGAGAATCCCGAGGTCGCAGCGGAGTTTTCCGCTGCGACCTCGGGAAGGTGTGATTGGTCAGTGAGCAGTGGGCTCCGTTCTCGAAGCTAATTCACAGTTCCTAACGGACCGTGAGTTTGAAGGTGTGGAAGGTTTCCTGCCCGGAGGCATCCGAGATGGTCAGGATGACATCGTGCACCTCCGCCGGGGCCGCGGCAGGGACATCCCATGTCACCGTGGTGCCGGCCGCGGCCATGCCTTCCGGGCCCGCTTCCACCTTCACTTTCACGCCCCCCTTCTTGGAGAGGACCTCCGGCGTGTAGGTGAATTTCATCCCTTTGCCGGCGGCTGCGGGGGGGCGGCTCATCACGAACAGAAAGTCCAGGTCGAGCTTCTCCAGGCGGGTCTTGATGTCGAAGCGGTGGAGGTGAAGCTTGTTCCCCTCCTTGTTCAGGACCACGATCAGGTCTGCTTCCGGGATGAGGTGGATTCGCTCGGCGAAGCTCATGCTGCCGCGTTTGAGGCCGCCCCACGGTTCGAGTTCCATGTCGAAGCCGGCCAGTTCCGTAAAGGTGACGAGCGGTCGGTTTTCGCCGAGCATCTTGATCATGAGCTGCGGCTTGGCGGCCGGTTCGCCCGGTCGGGGACGGGGCTGAGAGAAACGGTCGGGGATTTTGACCTGGAAATACCAGGGCCCGGATGTCGCGGGGAAAGCGGCGCCGACTTCTTTCTCGTTGAGCTTCTTCAGTTCCGGGGTGTAGGGCCCGCTCCCGGTGAAGAGCGTGCCATCGGGGCCGGGAATGATCTCGCCTACGCTGGTGTGTTCCCAGTATCCCTTTGCCTCGGAAGAACCGATGACCATCGAGCAGAGGCCGCTCGGGGAAAGCCCAGGGGTCCACCAGGCGTAAACACGGCCATCGCCGGAAACGCGAACGCTGGGCGGATATTGTTCGCCGATCCCTGCGGGCCCACCGCCACGCCCGCCCTGGACCTTGATTTCGACTTGTTTCCAGGTTCTGGGGTCGAGGAAGCCATAACTGAACCGGCCACCGCCGACACCGGAACCGGCGAGGAAAATCGGGCCGTCGGTCAGGTGCCCCATCAACATCTGCTTTGGCGTTCCGCCGAGCGGGTTTGCCACTGTCGTTTCTTTCTCCAACTTGGCGAGATCCCAGCGTTGCAGGACGTTCGCCGTCGGATTGAGGATATAGAGCTTGGTCATCCCGCCGGCGAAGAGGGCACCATCCTCGGCGATGGGGATGTATTTCGCGACTTTTCCAGTGTTCACGTCAAAGAGCGCGAGTTGCTTGGATTTCGGAATCCGGAACACGATGTATCGCCCACCGCCGGCGACGCAGACGGAATCGACGGTGCCGGGGAGATTGACCGAGGTATTGTCTTTGGCCTCGGTCACCTTGATCGGGAGGGTCGCCGACGGCGGGGCGATCACATCCTTACCGGGATCGACCGGCTCGGGGAGAGGGTTGATTCGCAGGTTGGGGTTCGGGTTGCCGACCGGGAATCCACCGACCTTATTTCCTTCGCCACCGGGCGCGAGCGAGAAGGTGTGGAAGATTTCCTGCCCGCTGGCATCGGAAATCGTGACGATGACGTTGGCCGGCTCGGCCCAGTCGGCGGGGACATCCCAGGTGAGCTTGCCGTCGGCGAGTTTCATTCCGTCCGGGGCGGCGTCGAGTTTCAGTTTCACACCGCCCTTCTTCGACCGCACCTTGATCGAGTACTCGAACTTCTTCCCGGCGATGGCGACGGGCGGTCGTGAAGTGGCGAACAGAAAGTCGATCCCCGCCTTCTCGAGCGACGCTTCCATGTCGAACTTGTGGATCTGCAAGCGGTCGTTGGTGGTCGGTATCACGACAATCGCCTTGGCTTCGGGGACGAAGATGAAGCGTTTGTCGGTGGTGAAATCGTGGGCGACCCAGTTCTCGCCGCCAAGCGCCATGTCGAACTTGGGGAGTGTAACGATTGGGCGGGCGTCGCCGAGCATGCGGACGGTCGCCTTGAAGCCGTTGGTCTGATGCACCGGGAAGCCCGCACCATTTCCGTCCGGAGCCAGATCGAGGTACAAATTGCCGGACACCGCGGGGATGTTGAAGGAGCGGTCGTTATGCTTGCCGAGGGCCTTCAACTCGGGTGTCATCAAGCCCATGCCGGTGAAAATGGTTCCGTCCGGCCCCGGGACGACATGCCCGCCGGAGGTGTGCTGGTTGTAGCTCTTCACCGAGTCGCTCGAAACGATGATCGAGGTCACGCCGCTGGGGGAGTGGCTGGTGCACCAGGTGCCGAAGACGGTGCCATCGGGGCTGGCGCGGAAGTGAAGGTGGTCGCGGTAGCAGGCGTGCATCTGGATGCCGTTGCCTGGGCGAATCTCCTTGAAGGTCGCGGGGTCCAGCAGGATCGTCGGGGAGTTGTCCAGTGCCCCGGTGCCGGAGCCATAGTGCACCAGAAGCGGTCCCGCGGAGGCGGAGCCCATCGCGACGGTTTTGAGGACGCCCTTGAAGGGCAGCGGGACCGTGGTTTCTTTTTCCATCTTCGCGAAGTCGAACCGTGTGATCGTCCCGGGTTCGGGAGTGACGGCGATCAGCTTGTTCATGCCGGCAGCGATGCGGACATTGTCGCCACCGATGGGGAAGTATTTTGCGACCTTTCCGAGGCAGAGGTCGTAGACGGCAATCTGGCGGGTCTTGCCGAGGTGGAGGCAGAGGTATCGGCCACCACCGCCCACGCAGACATCGGAGATGGTTCCGGGAAGTTTCATCTCGGCCTTGTCACCGGTGATCGGCGCGGCGGTGAACTCAACGGGAACCACCGGTGCGAGCTTCACCACGTCGCGGGGTTCCGGCGGATTCGGATTGGGATTCGGGTCCGGGAACGGGCGGGGATTCGGTCGCGGGTTCGGGCGGACAATCGGATTCGGACGAGTCGTCGGGCTGGTGTTGGCAGCCAGTTTTCCGAGGTTGTTGGTCCCACCAGATTCGAGTTGCTCCCGGACAAACGTCTCCGCGAGATCCCCGGGGATGGCGAAGTTGATCTGCGTCCCGCGAATGCCAGCGACGCAAACGCCAAGAACTTCCCCGTTTTTGCTGGCGACGGGCCCGCCGGAGTTCCCGGGGTGCATTCCGCCGCCGAGCTGGACGACTGTCAGTTCGCCGTTCTCCCGACGCAAACTGGAAACGGTGGTCGTGTTGATCGAGATGTTCATCCCCAGCGCTTCGCCGAACGGAAACCCGAAAATCACGAGCTGATCCGTTTCGCTCAACGCGCTGGCGGACTTGATCGGCAACGGTTCGGGGAGTTCGGAACTGAAGACGCGAACCAGGGCGAGGTCGCGGTCGGCATCGTAGCCGTACACCGTGCCGGAAAGTGTTCGCTGATCCTTCTCGCCGCTGTTGAGAATCACCTCGATTTTCTGCGGTTCGCGAACTTCCGTGGGGCCATATCCCACAACGTGGGCGTTGGTGAGGACATACCCCTTCTCCCCGGCGAAGAATCCAGTCCCTGAAGATTTCCGGTTGTTCCAGTCCGTCACTTTGAGCAGAACTGTGGCCTTTTTGACGGTCTTGATTCCGTCGATGTTCTCGAGTTTCGCAACGGAGAGGGGCTCGGTCGTCGCCGGGCGGGATTCGGTCGGAACGGGATTGGCAGTGGTGGGTGCGGCTGCACGATCGGTTACGTATGAGTAGGCAAAATAACCCCCGACCGCCGTCACCAGCATCAGGACGCCCAGCCCACCGAGGATCCCAAAAACCAATCCGGGTGAGATCGAGTGGGGCGGTTGCGGATTCGCGGCCGACTTGCGGGGAGCGGAGGCCGGTTTTGGCTCCGGTGTGGGAACGCGTTTCGCGACCAGAATCGGTTTAGGCGACTCCGGGTCATGATCGGTGACAATCAGTGTTTTGGTTGGGTTGGTGCGGGATGGCGGCAGCTCCGGCCGCCCCCATCGGCCGCCTTTTTGCAACGATTTCCCACAGGACGGGCAGGTCCCCGCACTCTGCGGTTGGGTCAAAATGGCTTCGCAGTGCGGGCAGGTAGGCGAGTTCGCACTCATACCGGAGCACCAAAAAAAGAAGGGATGGCGGTCACACTGACTACTCTACCACCATCTCCAAGCCAGGCGAGAACATTCCCTCAACGGCGCCATTTCGCAGAAACTCTTTCCTAAAGCAAAAGCGAAACAGCGTTCTTCACCTCGACTCAGAAAAGTCGGATGCACCGCTCCAAGGGGGAAACCCCTGGGAAACCTGGAAGTTTCGTTGCCCGTTCTGTGTTCCCCCACCCTTCGGTGGGTCTGCGTCGCCAAGCCTACGTGACCCACCCTCCAAATCTGGATTCTGTTATCCGAGACGTTCGATTCCACGGGCCGCGATTGTTCGCACTTCGCCTCTCCTTTTCGCGTTCGAGTTGGGGTAGAATCGGAGCATCCCGCCTCCCCGGGGCACGACCTGTGCCCATCGACGAATTGCCGACTCCTGAGGTTGCCCGATGACCGGTCGACTCTTTCTGACGCTGGTCGCGTTCGCCCCCACCGTTTCCGCGGCGGATCCGGCTCCCAGGCCATCGCCGGCGGCGATCGAGCACTTCGAGAAGAAGGTCCGGCCGGTGCTGATCGAGCACTGTGGGAAGTGCCACGGTTCCGATCCGAAGAAGGTCAAGGGGGGCCTGAGCGTCACCTCGCGGGCGGACATGCTCGTCGGCGGCGAGGCGGGGCCGGCGATCGTGCCGGGAAGTCCGGAGAAGAGCCTGCTTTTCCAGGTCGTGAAGTACGACGGGGAAATGCGGATGCCGCCCAAGGGAAAGATGAGCGACGCGGAAATCGCGGCGATCGCGGAGTGGGTGAAGGCGGGTGCCCCCTGGCCGGACGGTGACGGCACGACATCGCCGGCGCCGACCCGACCGACCGGTCCGCTTTTTTCCGAGGATCAGAAGAAATTCTGGGCCTTCCAGCCGGTGGTGCTTCCGAAGGTACCGGGCGAGAACGGATCGTCGCCGGTGGATGCGTTTGTGCGGGCGAAGCTGACCGCTGCGGGGTTGCAGATGGCCCCGGAAGCGGATCGCCGGACGCTGATTCGCCGGGCCACCTACGACCTGACCGGCCTGCCGCCGACACCGAAGGAAATCGAGGATTTCGAGAAAGATCCGGCCCCAGACGCGTTCGAGAAGGTCGTCACGCGCTTGCTCGATTCCCCGACGTACGGCGAGCGGTGGGGCCGGCACTGGCTCGACGTCGCCCGCTATGCCGACAGCAACGGCCTCGACGAGAACACCGCCTTCGCCAACGCCTGGAAATACCGCGATTACGTCATCCGCAGCTTCAACGCGGACAAACCCTTCGATGTGTTCGTGCGGGAGCAACTCGCCGGCGACCTGCTTCCACCCACGGACGACCCCAAAGTGCGGGCGGATCGGCTGACGGCACTCGGGTATCTCGCCATCGGAGCGAAACTGCTCGCGGAACCGGACAAGCAGAAGATGCTCATCGACATCGCCGACGAGCAACTCGACACGGTCGGGAAGGGCCTGATGGGTCTGACGATGGGGTGTGCCCGCTGCCACGACCACAAGTTCGACCCGATCCCGACGCGGGACTACTACTCTCTTCTGGGGATCTTCACGAGTACCCGGACCATGCAGGGGCTCGGGACGGTGGCGAAGGCCTTCGAGCGGCCACTCGCCGGCCCGGAAAAGCCGGAGGTCGTTGCCGCCCGGGGGCAGATCGACAAGCTTCGGAAACAGATCCGCGACGTCGATCGGCAACTCGCCAAGCTCGACCCCAAGGACCCCAAGCTCGACGACCGGAAACAGACGCTCACGGCGAAACGCGAGAAGCTCCAGGGTGAGATGGCGGAACTCGAGAAAATCGTCCCGGATGTGAGGCTGGAGCGACTGCGGGCGGAGGTTCGCGATCTCGAAGCGAAGTTCGGACGCACTCCGGAAAAGAACCAGGCAAAGCGGCTCGAAATCCACCACGAGGCCGAGAAACGCCGGGCGGAGATCAAGAAACTCGAGAAGGAAATCGTCCCCCCCGACTTCCTGCTCGGCGTCGAGGAGGGCTCCGCCGGCGGGTACGGCACCCAGCCCCGGAACATCTACGTCCAGGTTCGCGGGAACTACGTCACCCCCGGCGAGGAGGCACCGGCCAACTTCCTCCGCATCATCGCCGGCGAGAACCAGACCTCGTTCGTCACCACCACCGCGAACCCGGCGGACCAAGTCGTCCCGACCAAGACTCGGTTCGGTTCCAACCGCTCCACCAGCGGCCGGCTCGAGTTCGCGAACTGGCTGACCGACGGCAAGCACCCGCTGACGGCCCGCGTCTTCGTCAACCGCGTCTGGCAGCACCACTTCGGCGAGGGAATCGTCCGATCCGTCGACAACTTCGGGAAACTCGGGGAACGGCCGACCCACCCGGAACTGCTCGACTGGCTGGCCCACGAATTCGTCTCTCACAGGTGGAGCATCAAGCACCTCCACCGGGTGATTCTGCTCTCCTCGGCGTACCGACAGGCCGGCCGCCACGACGAGAAATCGGCCCTCGCCGACCCGGACAACCGCCTTCTCTGGCGGTTCCCCCGGCAACGGCTCGACGCCGAGGCCATCCGCGACGGGATGCTCGCGGTGGCCGGCACCCTCGACCGAACCCCGGGCGGCTCCCTGCTTCCGACGCGGAATTTCGAGTACGTCGGCGACAACGTGAAGTACGACACCCCACGCCGCAGCGTCTACCTGCCGGTGATCCGCAACAAACTCTTCCCGTTCTTCCAGACTTTCGATTTCCCCGACCCGAGCACGATGACCGGGAAGCGCGTCAGCACGGTGGTTGCGCCGCAGGCGTTGTTCCTCCTCAACAGCCCGTTCGCGTCGGCCCAGGGGCGGGCGTTTGCGGAGCGGCTCGCCAAAGCGGAACCGACCGACGACTCCGCCCGGGTGGTGCTGGCCTACCGGCTGGCCTACGGCCGGCCCGCGACGACCGAGGAAGTCGCGAAATCACTGGAATTCGTGAAGCAATTCGAGGCCAAGCTACCCGCAGAGAAGGACGCATCGGCCCGGCGATCCCGGGCCTGGGCGGGGTTGTGTCAGGCAATCTTCGCTTCCAACGAGTTCTCGTACATCGAGTGAGTTGGCGGGGAAAGGAGAACTGGCGCGGAAATAACCGCTCCGGATGAGTCTGCTTCGGGAGGGCGAGGCTCCCGCCGAGCCGAGTGTTTCCCCGATTCCACGGGAGGGCGAGTCTGCTGCCGAGCCGATTGTTTCCCCGATTCCACGGGAGGGCGAGTCTGCTGCCGAGCCGAGGGCATTTCGGGGGTAGAGGGAGTCTTCCTTTCCGCGGGAGGTTGGCTCGGCAGGAGCCTCGCCCTCCCGTAATCGCGAACGGAGCGGGGCCTGGGTAAGAGGTTGTGTTCCTCTCCGCAGGAGCGCGGCTCGGCGGGAGCCGCGCCCCTCCCGAAATCGCGAAGATTGCCGCCAGCCGTCACTTCCCCTGGTTCCAGTAGATGCGGATGTTTCCGGTGGCCCGGCCGACGGCGACGATGTCGATTTTGCCGTCGCCGTCGAGGTCGCGGGCGGCGAGGTCCTCGCAGGCGACGCCGCCGTCTTCGAGGATGTGGCGAGTCCATTTTTCGCCGGTGCAGTCCGCGGATTTGTAGATGCGGACCCCTTTTCGCTCGGTGAATTTGTCGCCGAGTTTCGGGTTGGGGTCGTCGCGGACGCCGGCGATGAGTTCCTCGGAACCGTCGCCATCGAGGTCGGCGAACCACACGACGTGGCCCCATCGGAGCTGGTCATCAATCACGATCCGCTTCACCTGGTCGGATTTCGTGGCCGGTTCAGGGTAGACGACGATCTGGTTTCCGTGCCAGGGCTCGACGGTGCCGATCACCCAGGAGGTTTTCTTTCCCTTCTCGTGGAGGAAGCCGGGCTTGACCTCGCTGGCACCTCGGTTGCTGTCGGGGTGGTCCTGATTCCCCTCGGAAACACGGATCGGGGTCCACTTTTCCCCCTCGTGCCGGAAGAACGTGACCCCCTCGTAGCTGGCGGTGAGCAGGCCGTTCTTGTCCTTGTGGTGGACCGGGGCGAAGCCGTGGACGACGCGGAGTTCCTCGGAAATCACTTTTGGCTTCCAGTTCTCGGGCTTCTCCGGATTCTTGGGGATCTGGTAGGCGATGATCCGCACGGGTCGGCCATCCATCCAGTTCTTCGCCTTGGTGGAATCCCGGCCCATGAGTGGGACGTGGACGATTTCCGGGTGGCCGTCTCCGTCGTGGTCCAGGGTGCGGATGCGGTGGACGGTCGGCTCATCGCAGGGGATCGAGTGCATGGTCCACTCGTCGTCGAGGGATTTGCCGCGCTTGAACCACTGCAATGTCCCCGGTTTCTGGGTGTCGAACGGTTTCCACGCCGCCCCGACGACCAGTTCCGGCAGGCCGTCCCCGTCGATGTCGATGGTGGTGGCACAGACGTTGTCCGGGGCGGTTTTCCCCTCCGTGATTGTCCGGCGTTTCCAGGTCGGGTTCTCGTACCAGACGATCCGCGTGGTATCGACAACGACGATGTCCGGTTTCTTGTCGCCGTTGATGTCCTCCAGAAGCACCGCGTACCCGACTTTGAGGGTCTTCTCGATTTCCTGCATCTTGAATTTGGGGAAGCCATCTTTCGTGAGGCCTGGCTCTGCCGCCGGGGTGGCGGGGAATGTTGCCAGCAAGGCCAGCCCAAGCATCGCGATCCAGGATTTCGACATGACTCACCCTCTGCGGGAGGTTCCATTTTCGCCGGTTGGCTCAGTTTACCGGAGCGGCACCCCGCTCGGCGATGGACGGGTCGCGGTTTCCTCAACCCGCGGAGGCATCGCTTGACCCACCGTCTCGCACCTGGAAAATGGAGACGTTGCAATCCGCGGCGGTGTCGGGCGAATAGCACTCCGCGTTCTTCGATCCCCCGAGGTTCTCCGCATGACCGTCCCCCGTGCCCACCGACCCGCCCGCGAGTGGGTGCTGCTCGTCGTCGCGGCGGTCGTCGTCGCCGGGATCGCCGCCCCGATGTGGAAGGTCTTCGGCGGCGCCGAATCCCAGGCGGACTTCCTCGCCAAGTGGACGCCGGAACGGCTGGCGCGATTACTCCTCGGCCCGGAACAGATCGCCTGCTACTTCTGCTTCGTGTGGGCGACGCTGATTCTGCTTTCGCGGATGCGGGAGGTTTCCCGGCAACGGCAGGCGTTCCATCTCGAACTGCTTCCGACGGAAGAGGGGTCGCGGATCCTGCCCGAGGACGCGCGACCGCTCGCCCGGAAAGTCGACCAGATCACGCAACGCCGGGGGTTGTTTATCCTGGCGAACATGATCCGCCTCGGGCTCGGCAAGTACGCCATCAGCAAGTCCGGCCCGGATGTCGCCGAGGTGGTGCGGAACCAGGCGGAGGTCGAGTCGTCGCGGTTGGTCGCGAGCATGGGGACGGTGAACTACCTCTGCTGGGCGATCCCGGCGATCGGCTTCCTCGGTACCGTCCGCGGCCTCGCCGGTGGCATGAGCATGGCCGGCTCCCAGGAAGCGGAGCTTTCGAAGTTCATCAAGCAAGCGACAGACCAGCTCGGCATCGCGTTCGACTGCACCTTCGTGGCGCTATCACTGAGTTTGCTGCTGATGTACGTGTTGCACACGGTTCAGCGAAGCGAGGAAACGCTGATCATCGACTGCCAGGAGTATTGCCAGGAGCATCTGTTACTGCGTCTATACGATCCAAAACCGGATGCGGTAGCAGTGCCGGAATACGCGATCGATCGCGAGTGATTATCCAACGGAGTGTGGCATGTTCGGATTCGGAATCGCGAAACGATCGACGAGTTCTCCCACCGTCCACGACCGCAGCCGCACGGTCGGGCTCGACCTCACGTCGACGCGCATCCGGGCCGTCTCCGTCGGCCCCGGCCGCGCCCGGCCGCTGATCCTCGACGACCCGCACGAGGATCTGCTGCTCTTTGCACACATAGATCGCCGGACGCCGGAAGTCGGACGCATCGGGTACGGGTTGGTTCGCAAGCTGCCGCACGCGACTGCGTCGAACTTCGTGCCGCAACTCGGGTATCCGCGAAGTTGGACCGCCGGGCGGAACGTCGTCACGCCGGAATCGGCCCTGACCCTCGCCTTCGAGAAGCTCTACACACCTCTCTCAACCGATGCGGAGGCGTTCGCCCTCGCGTTGCCGGCGTACCTCACGCCGCCGCAGGCCCGGAAAGCGAGCGAGCTCGCATCGAAGGCGAAGCTCCCCCTTCGCGGAACGGTGTCGGCCCCGCTGGCACTCGCCGCCCGGCTCGCCGACGTCGTGCTCGGAAACCATCCGCCGGAACCCGAATCGGAGGCGGTCGAAGGGGGCAAGGGAGACTGGATCGTGCCGATTCGCCCACCCGCGGGCGGCCCCGGTTCTGTGGTGGTTCTCGATGCGGACGAGTTCGCGCTGACCGGTTCCGTCATCACCGTCGAGTCCGGGGAGGCCAAGCTCGCCGCGACCGCGAACTGGCCACGACTTTCCCTCAAGGCGTGGAAGGATCGGCTCCTGGACTGTGTCGCCGACCGCTGCGTGAGATTGTGTCGGAAAGACCCCCGGGATTCCGCCGACGCCGAGCAGGCCCTCTTTGAGCAACTCGACGACGCCCTGGAACGGGCCCGGTTCGGGCAGAAGGTGAGTCTGTCGCTGCGGGCCGCTCACTGGTACCAGGACGTGACCCAGCAGCCGGCGGACTTCGATGGCTACTGCACGCCGCTGGCGAAACTCGGGGCCGACAGTGTCCGGGAACTGGTGATATCCGCGAACCTTCCGTCCCCGCCGCGGGCCGTCTGGTTGACCCCCGCGGCCGGTCGCCTTCCCGGCCTGGCAAACGCCGTCTACCGGGCCGCCTCGGAGCAGACGCAGATCGCGGTGCTTTCCGAGAATGCGATCGCCGAGGCAACGGCCGCGTTGGTTCCCCGCTGGCTGTCCGGCGAGTTGCCGCGAATGCACCTCGACGCGGTTATTCCGGTGGAAACAGGCGCGGGAAAGATTCCAACAGGGTCACGTCCGATCCGCAGCGGAACCGATCCTCGGGTAAGATAAGTTGCATCCAAAGGAGCAAGCTCATGAGCAGCATCGTCCTGACTACCCGAAGCGGGCCGGATCGCAAACTTCATCTCGAAATACCAGTCGCTTGTCCAGACGCCGAGTTCGTGGTGGAAATCGTGGTTCGGCCCAACACAACTGGTGTGGAACTTCCCCACAATTATTTCGACCGAATCGGATCGATCAAAGACGAGACATTCGTCCGCCCCCCCCAAGGCGAACTCCCCCCTCCCGTGGAGTTAGGATGACCTACTTGCTCGACACCAACGTATGGGTTGCATTGCTCCGGAACACATCTCCCGCAGTTGCGACCCGATTCAAGGAGGAGGCTCTGACGGGTCGGATCAGATCGTGTTCCATCGTTCTTGCCGAACTCCGGCACGGGGCCAGCCGAAGTGCGAAACCAGTGGAGAACCGACTCGAAGTCGATGGCTTGCTCGCTCCTTTTCCCTGCCTGTCGTTCAATGAGGATGCGTCCGATCGGTACGCAACCACTCGTCATAAGCTAGAATCGATCGGACGTATGATTGGCCCTCTCGATCTGCTGATCGCCGCGATTGCGTTGGCGAACGATTGCACTCTTGTGACACACAACACCTCGGAATTTGGCTCTGTCCCCGACCTGATCTTCGAAGACTGGGAAACTCACTGAGAATGAATCCAACCATGCGAACCCGTCACAAACCGCCGACGCTTGTGAGCATGTGGATGCTCGACGTCTTCTGCTGCGCTCTCGGGTGTGTCACGCTGCTCTGGCTGCTCAACACCCGCGAAGCCCGGGAAAACGCCAGCCGGGCCGGCTCGGCTCTGGAAATTCTCGAACGCACCGAGTCCGAATTGAAGGCCCGCACCGCCGAGCTGCTGAGCACGCGGTCGGACCTCGAACAAACTCGCCGAAAGCTCAACGCCGACATCGAGGATCTACAGGGCCAACTCCTCGCGATGACCGACGAGAAGAACGACATCGCGAAGAAACTCGCCCTGACGCAAGGCGATCTCAAGTCGGCCGCGGAAAAACTGGCCGCCTCGCAGACGAAATCCCAGGAACTCGACGACCTGCTCGCCCGGAAGAAGAAAGAGATCAACGACCTTTCCAAAAAGATGTCCATCGCCGTGGAAGCGTCCGACGATCTCGTCAAACTTCTGCGTCAGCGTGAGAAAGAACGCGATGATCTATCCGTGAAGGCAAAGGCAACCGAGGCTCAACTCGTCGACCTCGACGCGAAGTTGCGATCGGTTCAGAAGGAGGCGGCGGCGATGAAATCGACCGGCACCGACCTCGCCGCCGCCCGCGGAACGATCAAGGATTTGCAGAAAAAGCTCGACGACGCGAACGCGAACATCGTCGACCTCCAGGGCCAGAAGGCCAAGCTCGCGGACAAGTTCGACAAGCTCCGTGTCGAAACCGACAGCAAATTTGCCGGCATCGCCATGACCGGGAAACGCGTCGTCTTCCTCGTCGACATGTCCGGGAGCATGAAACTCACCGACGAGAAAACGCCCGCCCCGCAGAAGTGGCCCACGGTCGTCGAGACCATCTCCAAGGTGATGCGAACCCTTCCAGACCTGGAAAAATTCCAGGTGGTGACGTTCTCGCGGAAAGCCCAGTACCTCTTCGGGAACGGAGACTGGCAGGATTACGCGGGTGCCGCCTCCGTCAAAAAGGTCGCGGACGGCTTGAACGCGATCAACCCGGACGGCGACACGAACCTGTTCGATGGGCTCGACCTCGCGTTCCGTCTCCGGAACTCCGGGCTCGACACCGTCTACCTCTTCTCCGACGGTCTCCCCACGAGCGGCCCCGGAACGACCCCCGAGCAAGAGAAAACCCTCACGGAAACGCAGCGAATCGACGCCCTCGCCAAGCACCTCCGGTCGACGCTCAAGTCGGACTGGAACCGGGAGCGGTCCAACGGCCGGGTCCGGATCAACGCCATCGGATTCTTCTTCGAGAGCCCGGAAGTCGGTGCGTTTCTGTGGGCCCTTTCCCGCGAAAACGAGGGAAGTTTCGTCGGGATGAGTCGTCCTTAAGCTTGGCTCGGAACTCGGTGGCTTCCGGGATCAGGATCGTCAACACGGTCTTCAGCCGTTTGACCTGCCGAAAGTCCAGGGCTCCGGCCGACTCGGCCGACGAACCGGCCTCGGCCCTGCTCGCCCGCCTGCAACCGGCAACCAGTTCGATCAGTAGAGGCCCTGGCTCGGCGCGTTTGAAACGTCGCCTGGCCGGGTGCTGGTCGTGGACAACGAACTGCACCGGGAGACGACCGCGCACCGCATCCCGAAGGCCCGTTGGACCTCGTCGGGTCGACCGAGGGTGACGGCGAAGAGGAACTTGATGGCGGCAAAGAGTTGGCGATAGGACTCGGGGTTGCGTCCGCGTTGGATCTGGTCGAGGAGAAAGGCCGTTGAGCCTTCCAGACTGCCAGCGAAATCGAATTTGTACAGCGCGCAGTGCACACATGGTTGCAATCACGAAGACAATGCCCTGACCCTCATATTGAATTAAAGTACCAGGAATCGGCGATTCCTCAGGAATTTGTACAGCGCGCCCAGAACCCGCCACTGAGGTAGCGGGCTTTGGAAACTTGCAAGGCTCACGCGGTCAGGTCTTTCAATGGCCCGGTGCTGTCGGCGAACTTCTCTACGGGCACGTCGATCGCATTCAACATGGTGACGAAGAGATTGGCCATCGGGACTTTCCTGGCCACCTCGAAGGCGTGCAGTTTCCCGTGTTTGATGCCGAGCGCGCCGCCGCCAGCGAGTTGGAGCGGGTAGTTCTTCCCGCTGTGTGAAGCGTGAGGGTGGGCGGAGCCCCACAGCACTAGGGTGTGGTCGAGCATGGTTCCGCTGCCTTCCTTCGCGTCCCGGAGGCGGGTGAGGAAGTAGGCGTGCTGCTCCGCCCGCCAGCGGTCCCAGTGGCCGGATTCGATCGGACGTTTGTGGGCGAGGTCGTGGGTCGCCCCCTTGTAACCGAGGGCGAGGGTGGCGTAGTTCCAGGTCGGGCTGTCTTGCGACTGCTCGCTTTCGAGCTGTAACGTGGCATAACGGGTCGCGTCCGTCTGGAACGCAAGGAAGATCAAGTCGTACATGCAGCGGATGTACTCCTTGGGGTCGCTCACAGGTGCGTCGATGTTTGGGGCTTTGCCGTCGGGCTTGGGCACTGGACGCTGTGTCCATTCGTTGGTCCGCTCGACTCGCTTCTCGATCGCGCGAACCGATTCCAGGTATTCGTCCATGGTGGCGCGGTCTTCGCGGCCCAGGCGGCCCTGGAAACCGCGGCTGTTTTCGAGCAGAACGTCCAGAATGCTCGCCTCTCGCTTGAGCCGTGCCCGCACCACCTCGACGGACTCGCCGGCGTACGGGGTGAACAGCTTCTGGAAGATTTCCTTCGGCTTGTTCAGGGCGGGAATCGGCTTACCGGGGCCGCGGTGGGAGAGCGTCTTCGTCCTGCCATACGATCCGGTGCCCCCCTCGGTGCCGAGCACGAGCGAGGGGTAGCGAGTCAGGTGCCCATGCTTGTTGGCGGCCACCTGATCGATCGAAATGTTGTTCGTCTTTTCGTGGCCGCTCATGTTGGCACCGGTGGCGAACACGTCGCCCGAGCTGTGCCCGCCGAGCGACCAGCCACCGGCGTGATCGAGGCCGCGGAGGTAGGTGACGTGCTCCTTGAGCGGGGCGAAAGGCTCGCTCGATTTATTGAAGGTGAGCGGGCCGGGGTTCGGGCAGGGCCACCAGTTCCATTCGTTGTGCGTCTTGTTGCCTTTGTCCGGCATGTACGCCCCATAGGCGAAATAGCTCACCATCATCCGCTTCGGCGGAGTGGCAGTACCCGAAGACGGGGCTGCGGTCACCATCGCTTGCAGCGAGGGCAGTGCGAGGGCCACGCCGCCGCCGTAAAGCAACTCGCGGCGGGAGAGGTGCCAGGGTCGCGCGGTCATGGAGCCTTCCTTTCGGGGTTCAGATTGCGGAACGAATCGTGACGGCAAATCGCGACGATCAAGTCGCGCATGCCATAGCCAGTTTTTCGAGCATCGTCTTGGAGTTCGTCGATCGTGAAGCGATCCCGCCAAGTCAGTGTCCGGCCGAGTCCGTAGGCGTAGAGCCGACGGAGCACGTTGCGGGCCACGTCGTCCTTGCGTTCCTTGAGCAGGTACGCCTTGAGTTCGTCCATACCGTTGACGTTTGGACCGCTCGGGACGCGGGTCTCCGCCTGGATGGCGATCGTGTTGAGCGTCTTCAGGTAGGCGGCATACCCTTCAAGATTTTTGTGCGTGGCCGCGCTGTAGGGTTTGACCTTGGTCCCCTCTTTCGGCACCACTGGTTGGTACTTGCCGATGGCGTTGTAATGCTCGAACGGGATGCCCCATGGGTCGAGGCGGACGTGGCAGGCGTTGCAGCTGGCCTGCTGTCGGTGCTTCGCCAGGAGGTCCTTGATCGTGGTCGCCTTCTCGGCGGATGCCCCCGCCGTATCCGCGAGGGCGGGCACTTCGGCCGGCGGAGCAGGGACGTCTTCGCCGAGGATCGCCTCCCGGAGCCACACAGCGCGGTAAATCGGATGCGGGGCCGACCCGGTTCCATTGCCGATGAGCACAGACCCCTGCGTGAGTAGCCCGCCGAGCCGGTGTTCGGGTTTGATCGGGACGGGCCGGATCTCGTCGCCCATCACGCCAGGAACGCCGTAGTGGACGGCCAGCGGTTGGTTCAGGCAGGCGAAATCCGAATCGACAACTTTCAGCACACTCGCGTTGGTGCGGATCAGGTAAGACACGAATCCGAGGGTCTCTTCGATCATGTAGTCGCGGATCGTCGGCCGGTACGGTTCCTCGGTGCCCGCCCGCTCGCCCAGTGGAACGTAGTACAGGAATCGAGGAAACAGATCGCGGTTGATTGGAACCGTCCGCATTTTCTCGAGGCTGAGCCACTGCAGGCAGAATTCTCGGACGAAGTCTTTCGACCGCGGGTCGGCCAACATCCGGAGGACCTGCTTCTCAATCACCTCGGGTTTCTCGAGTTCCCCCTTCGCGGCCAGGGCGATCAACTCGTCGTCGGGCATGCTCGCCCAGAGGAAGTACGAAAGCCGGCTGGCGAGAGCGTACTTCTGCTCGACGCTATCTGAAGGCGTGCCGTTGACCATCAAGAACTGCGGAGCGACCAGTGCCAGTGCAAGAGTTTCCCGGAGGGTCGCCTCGATCGATTTCAACTCCGGATTCAGTGAGTCGTAGATCTTCGCGAAGCCGGCCACCTCAACGTCCGTTGCAGGACGGCGGAACGCACGCGTGAGAAATTTGCGGAGCACTTCACGGATGTACTTGTTAGGGTCGGATTGACGGAGCGGGGAGTCGAACAGGATTCGCGTGTGGGACTCGGGCGGCCACTGCTCCGCGACCGGTGCCTCGAACTCCATCCAGTCGATGACAGCGACCGGAAGCTCTCGCATTCGGGGGTGACGGAAACCGTGCCCGTCGTTCAGCGAACCGTCGTCGTACAGGTTCTGCGGCGTGAGCGTCAGCGAATCGGGCACCGGTTTATCCCTCACTTTCCGACCCGTCTCGTATGGCAAGTTTTCGATTCGCCTGCGGAACTCGTAGACCGACGGCTTGTCGCCCGCCTTTAACCGGATCGTGCCCACCGGTTCAATACGGCGGCTCGAACTGTTGAGGTTGAGAGATTCGCCCAGAACGAAACGGAGCGGGAGTTCGTTGGTACCGTCCGGGAACTTGGCGGACGCCTGAACGCGGATCCGAAATTCCCCCGTCTTGGGAAAGCCGGAAAACGACATCCCTTCGGAGACGCTACCCCGTCCACTTCCCCCCCAGACGCCGAGTTCGTTCGGTTCAAGCCCTCCTGCAGCGGCCGCCATGGGTTTTGGTTTCCATTCCTGCCTCTTCTTGAAGGATTTGGGTTTCTCGGGCTCCACGATCGCGCTGGCCAGAACCCGGCGGGCAATCGTACGGTAAGCGTCGAGTTGTTCCGGCACCAACCTCATGAATTCGGGCGTGTTCGTGAATGCGTACGGCTTGGTGGGATCTTTCGGCAGATCCTCCACGACCTTCAACTCGAAACCGAACAGGTCGCGCAAGGTGTTCTGATACTCGACGTTGGTGAGCCTCCGGACTCGAGACGTGTGGTCGTCCCGCAGGCGGTCGGTCTCGTCCTTCAGCGCGGCACTCAGCCACTCGACAATGACCCGGCGTTCGTCCGGTTGGGGTTGTTCCCTCGACTCGGGAGGCATCGTCCGATGTTCGAGCAGATCGAGAATCTTGTCCCATCGTTTTGGCCCGGGGGCGGCCGCAATATTAGCGGTGAGGGTATGCAGTGTCACGCCAGCCTTGCTGGTGTTGGGTCCGTGGCACTCAACGCAGTGCTTTTCGAAGAACGGCGCGACGATCCGTCGAAACGAAGCCTCGCGGTCGTCTGCCGCCGTAAGCAGGGGGGCACCACCCAGCACGACGATGACAGCGAGAATCGGGCCCAACGGTTTCAAACTCCGCCGACGGAAAGTCGATTGCATGAGAGACACCCATTGACTGTCCGGCCGAACTGGGTGATCGGCGGAAGCACTGTTCGCACGAATTCCCTGGAATAGTGTCGGAGCGGTATTTATTGAACCATAGCCGACAAACGATCCGAAGAAAAGTCGCAACGATTTCAGGAATCTCGCCGGCTCGGATCTGTTGCCGAGCAATGAGGTAGGTCGGGCGTGCGTCTCAGGCAGTCTGCCGACTCCGACCGCTACTTGTTGCGCTCGTCGCGGCAGGGATTTCAGCTTCGGGAACATGCTTGTGTTGTCTATTCCCGCCGCAAGTCATTGAAATTGAGTATCAGCTTGCGCTTCCCTTTTTGGATGGTCACGATGCCGCGGTTGAATTCGGCACTGAGAAATGGACTACTGGACCTCGTGACCCAACCCGCCGTAGGTTGGCTCGTGCGAGACGCGGGCATGCCCCTCGACAGTTTGTCGAACACGTTGACCACGTTCCTGGGTGCCAACGTCTCCTGTGCCTGATAAATTCGCACGCGATTTCAGGCGGTCGCTCCTTGGTATTCATGGCTCTGGAAATGCCATAACAGACGAGGCATCGTCGGAGGAAGTCCGCGATGCCTGGCGAGATTCGTGGGATCAGAGCGGGCACGGAGCCGGCGGGGAACCGACTCCGAGTCAGACGAGGCTTCTCATAGACGGGAGCTGTAGCGTCGAACGGGTTTCCCGTAGACCGCCTTCTTCGGTGCGGCGTCTTCCGGGGATTCCGCCGCTGGTGCCGTCTCCGTGGTCGGTGCCTCGGTGCGGGAGCTTTTCCGGCGGGAGGTGTAGGCCTCGAAGCCGTCGATCTTGTCTTCCGTGAGAAGCTTGTTGATCGTTTTTTCGATCTCCGTCAGGTGCCCGCTCTGTTCCGGGGTGGAGAAGGAGATGGCGACGCCATCTTTGCCGATCCGACCGGTGCGGCCGATGCGGTGGACGTATGCTTCGATGTCGGTGGGCAGGTCGTAGTTGATGACGTGCGAGATGCCGGACACGTCGATCCCGCGGGCGGCGACGTCCGTTGCGATCAGGTACGTCAGCCGGGCATCCCGGAAGCCGGCCATGATCTTTTCCCGGTGGCTTTGCGGCAGGTCGCCGTGGATCACCGAGACGCTGCGGACGTGCGGCTTCATCTTCCGGTACAGGTTGTCTGCCCACCTCTTCCGCTCGACGAAGATCAGGCACTGCCGGGGTTTTTCCCGCTCGATCACCTTCAAGAGCAGGTCGAATTTCTTCTCCTCGTCGACCGTGATGTAGAACTGCTGGATCTTGTCGACGGTCAGGACGCTCGGCGAGAGGTTGAGGTGGACGGGGTCGATCATGTAACGGTTGACGAGCCGCTTGATCGTGTCCGGCACTGTCGCGGACATCAGAAGCGTCTGGCGTTGCGTCGGGCACTTCCGGAGGATTCGCTCGATGTCCGGGCGGAACCCGATGTCGAGCATCCGGTCGGCTTCGTCGAGGACGACATAGCGGACGTGGTCGAGGTTCATGGAGCCGCGGCGGAGGTGGTCGAGCATCCGGCCTGGGGTTCCGACGACGAGGTCGCAGCCCTTGGCGAGCCCCTCGAGCTGCCGACCCATCCGGGCGCCGCCGTAGACGGCCACGGTGCGAAACTTCGAACTGGGTGCGAGTTTCTCGGCCTCGGAGGCGACCTGCAGTGCGAGTTCGCGGGTCGGGCACATCACCAGGCCGATCGGACCCTTGAGTCGGTGTGGCCGCCAGCGGTTCAGGAACGGGATCAGGAACGCAGCCGTCTTCCCCGTCCCGGTCTGGGCCTGGCCGATCACGTCTTCCCCACGCATTGCCCGCGGAATGACTGCGGATTGGACCGGGGTGGAAAGGCGGTAGCCGGCGTGCTTGATCGCTTCCAAAAGCGGGTTGATCAGCTTCATTTCCGCGAACGCGAGCGGGGCCATCTCGGACAAATCGATCGTTTCCATCTCGCGGGGGGCGGTCGGAGTCGCGTCGTCGTATCCGTCGGACGTGGGAAATTCCGTTGGGCCAAGCGAGGCGGGATCGAGTTCCGGCGAATCCTCGAGGCGGGAGGGGGCAGCAGACTCCATACTTCCTTCAGTTCAGGTTGCGAGCCGATCGACAATCGAAAGAGTCGATCTAATGTCCTTATAATCTGTCCGCGGGGCCGTGTCCAGCTGCCATCTTGCCCTGAGAGCCTTTCCGGTGCGGTGAAATTTTCTGAGGGTGTGCATCGAGCGGCCAGTTCCGGCTAACAACCACCACTGATCGCGAATCGCTGGAATGCACAAAGATTCGCCGTTTTCCCATTCCAGCGATTCGCGGTTAGACATTAGCTGTCTGCTCGATCGCAGAGAACTGGGTTCCACCCAGCCTTTCCCCGAGATCCTGTACCTCGGATACCGGGTTTCTCATCGGTTCTACCCCGTGACGCTTCGCAGGAAGAGTTCCTCCAGCGTTTCGTCGTCGCGGACCAGGCTGCGGATCACGGTGTCGGTGGATTCGGCGAGGCGGAAGAAGGCCAGGTTCGACCAGCCCGCGGGGACGGCGACTCGCCACTCGCCGTGGCCGTTGTCGGAGAGGATCTGCACTCCCTGCTGGGAAAGGTCGGTGCGGAATCGCTCGGTTTCGCCGTGGATCTGGATCTTGAAGCGGTCGGCCCGGCGGGCACAGAGTTCCTCGACGGTTCCGACACCCCGGACCCGGCCGCCGGCCATGATGACGACACGTTCGCAGACCGCCTGCACGTCGGCCAGCAGGTGCGTGCTCAGAATCACGGACTTGCCGAAATCGGTGCCCAGTTCGCGAACCAGTTTCAACATCGTGTCCCGCCCTGCGGGGTCGAGCCCGCTGGTTGGCTCGTCGAGGAGCAACACCGGCGGGTCGTGGACGATCGCCTGGGCCAGCTTCGCCCGCTGCTTCATGCCGAGGGAATACTCCTCCACCCGGCGATAGCGAGCCTCTTCGAGGCCGAGGTAAGTGAGAACCTCGTGGGCCCGCCTCTCCGCCTGATTTCGGGGCATTCCGTAGAGTTCGCCGGCAAGCCCGACGTATTCCAGCCCGGTGAGCCCGGGAACGAGGGCATCCGCCTCGGGCATGAATCCGATGAGTCGGCGAAGCTGCCAGTTGGCCTGGGAATCCCGGTCGCCGCCGAGTTCCTGATCCAGAACCCGCCCAGTGCCGGCCGACGGGGGGATGAGCCCCATCAAAATTTTGAGAAGCGTCGACTTTCCCGCCCCGTTGGGCCCGAGTAACCCGACCCGCCCGGCCGGCAGGGACAGGGTGACATCGTGGAGCGCGGTGAACGTTCCAAACGTCCGCGAGATGTTCCGGAGTTCGAGAAGTTGCGAAACCATTCTGCGAGACAGCATAGGGAGAATGGAATCCCGCACAATCCCGGAGAACGTCTCGAACAGAAGGAACGCCGGCTCTTCCGCGAGTTGCCGGCGGGATACAATCCCCACTGGTGCACGCCCCGAAATCCCGGATTGTCCCATGCTCGACGCCGCTTTTGTTCGCGACAACCTCGATGCCGTCAAAGCCAACTGCGCGAACCGCCTCGTCAAGGTGGATGTCGATGCCGTCGTCCGGCTCGACGACGAACGGCGGCGGCTGCAACGGGAATACGACGAGTTGAAGGGGAAGCAAAACGCACTTTCCGACCAGATCAAGGGAGCCGGCAAGGACAAGGAATTGCGGGAAAAACTCGTCGCGGAAAGCCGCGGGATGAAGGATCGCCTCGCCGAGCTCGAAGCGGGCGCGAAGCGGTTTGAGGAGGAACTCCGTGCCGCCCTCGCCGTCATCCCAAACATGACCCACCCCGACGCCCCCGTCGGCCACACCGCCGCGGACAACAAGGTCGTCGCCACCTTCAAGGAACCCACCAAGTTCGACTTCAAGCCCAAGGATCACGTCGATCTCGTCGAATCCCTTGACCTCGTCGACTTGGCCGCCGGGGCGAAAGTGACCGGGCAGAAGTTCTACTTCCTCAAGCACGAGGGGGCCCTGCTCGAACTCGCGCTCGTGAATTACGCGATGCAGACGCTCGTCGCGGAGGGCTTCACGCCGGTGATCACGCCGGACCTCGCGAAAGTCGACGTCCTCGAAGGGATCGGCTTCCTGCCGCGCGACCCGAACCCGGACACCCGGCAGGTCTACACGATCGCGGACACGGACCTCTGCCTGATCGCGACGGCGGAGATCACGCTCGGCGGGATGCACCGCGACGAGATCCTCGACGAGGCGGATCTGCCACGAAAATACGTCGGGTTGTCGCACTGTTTCCGCACGGAGGCCGGGGCCGCCGGCCGGGACACGCGGGGAATCTATCGCGTCCACCAGTTCACGAAAGTCGAGATGTTCGCGTTCTGCACCGTGGAACAGGCGGAAGATCTGCACCGCGAAATCCTCCGCATCGAGGAGAAAATCTTCCAGGGGCTCGGCATCCCCTACCACGTCATCGACACCTGCACCGGCGACCTCGGCGGCCCGGCTTACCGCAAATACGACATCGAAGCCTGGATGCCCGGTCGCGGCGACAAGCAACAGGGCGAGTTCGGCGAAGTCACCAGCACCTCCAACTGCACCGACTACCAGTCGCGCCGCCTCAACATCCGCTACCGCTCCAAGGAGAAGAAGGGGACGCGCTTCGTCTACACCCTCAACGGCACCGCCGTCGCCTGCACCCGGGCCATCGTCGCCATCCTGGAAAACTACCAGCAAGCCGACGGCAGCGTGATCGTGCCCGAAGTGCTGCGCCCGTGGGTGGGTAAAGACGTCATCCGCCCGCGGAAGTGAGAAGACGCTTTCGACTTTCCCCACATTGGCCGGCACAACCGGAGATTCCGATGCGACCCATGATCGATTCCCACCTCGACCTCGCGTGGTGTGCCCTCTCGTACAACCGCGATCTGTCGCTTCCCGTGGCGGCGATTCGGGAACGCGAGAAGGAGATGACGGACCACAAGTGCCGGGGGAAGAACACCCTTTCCTTCCCGGAATTGAAGCGGTGCAACATCGGGGTCGTGGTCGGCACACTGCTGGTTCGCAGTGGACCCGATGAGCCGCGGCGGACGGGGTCGCTCCGAACCGACCTGGACTACGAAACGCAAGAGATCGCGTTCTCCCACGCACAGGGGCAACTCGCGTACTATCGGCTGCTCGAAAAAAAGGGAGTGATCCGCTTGATCCGCACCCGCGGCGACCTCACCTCGCACTGGGAAAAGTGGAGTGCGAGCCCGGCGACGGAACCGATCGGGCTGATCCTCAGCATGGAGGGAGCGGACCCGATCGTGTCGCCGGAACAGGTTCCGGAGTGGTTCGCGGACGGTCTGCGGGCAGTCGGCCCGGCCCACTACGGACGCAGCCACTACGCCTTCGGCACGGCCGTCGACGGCCCCATGACGCCGCGGGGAATCGAACTCCTCAAGGCGTTCATGAAGGTCGGCATGATTCTCGACGTGACGCACCTCTCGGATCAGTCATTCTTCACGGCGATGGATGTGTACGACGGGCCGCTCTTGGCCAGCCACCACAACTGCCGGTCACTGGTGCCCGGGGATCGGCAACTGACCGACGAGCAGATCAAGATCGTCACGCAGCGCGGCGGCGTCATCGGGGCGGCCTTCGACGCCTGGATGATGTACCCCGGCTGGCAGCGCGGCGTCACCAAACCGGAAGTCGTCGGACTCGAAGCGATCGTCGACCACACCGATCGAATCTGCCAGATCGCCGGCAGTTCGAAACACGTCGCCCTCGGCACGGACCTCGACGGCGGTTTCGGAACCGAGCAAACGCCCCGCGACCTCGACACCATCACCGACGTCCACAAACTCGAGGAAATCTACGCCCGCCGGGGTTACTCGAAGGACGACATCGACGGCATCTTTTTCGGCAACTGGCTCCGCTTCTTCGACAACGCGTTGCCGCGGTGAGCCGTGGACGGAGTCCCATTCCAAGTGCCCCTCAGAGGTGTTTTGATGTCGGAGATCATCGGTGAAGTCGATGTTCCCAGCGGGATCCTGCTCATACTCGATCCCGGACTTGGCCGGTTTTGGCGTCACGAAGCTGTGCCGTCGTCGCCTCGTAAGGGCGACCGAGAAGAGTTCGACCTTGCCATCGTCGGCCCAGACGCCGTCGCTGCGGGCAGGGCGTACAATCGTCAGTTTGACCCGCGTTACCTCTTCGACATCAGCGATTTAGCGGCCGCGGAGAAGCACTTCGGGCAGTTCGCGGAGGTGAAGAAGTTCGACGCAAAACTTCAGCGATTGGAGCGGCGAGTCCCCCATCTCGAACGTGCACTGCTTGCGGTCGAAGTGGGTGAAGGTGCCGGCGTTGTCCTGTACAACCACCTCTGGGCCGTGGCCATCGGCGGCGTTCCGGCCGGGCGTTCGTTGCAAGTCGTGGCCAACGGATTACCGGAGGACAGCGAATTCACAGGACGTTGGCGGAGCATCGATGTGGTCATCGACGAGGTGACACCCGTCGCCAGGTCGATTCCGCTCCAGGGTGTCATGGTCGAACATGGCCAACTGATCTGTGCCGACCTCGAGGCCTTCGGATCCTTTCGCATGTGGGAGCCGCTCGACGGGCTCGCGGATTTCATCTTCTGGGGTAAGGACGCCGCGGCGGTTGCAAAAAAGTTCAATGCACCACAACTTGAAACCGGTCAATACGGATGGGTCGACGTTCCAGACGGGGTGATCTCGACCCACGCTCAACCGGTGCAAGATTGGGTTGAGTCTGAAAAACTGCACGTGGCTGTCGACTACCGACCGCACTGCAACTTGGAAAAGCTTAACACTCAGATCCGCACCACCGATCTTGAAGCGGGCCAGATCGATCTCGCTGGTACGAAAGCGTGCGGGTTCAGTAACCGCTGGGGAGACGGCATTTTCACTGTCATTCGCGACCTCGCCTCCGACGGGCAATTGCTTCGGATACGCCTGGATGTCGGGAACGCGGAGTCACAATCGCGACTTCGCAACGTGATACTTCGGCACCTTGGTGCCATCGTCACCCGAAAAGTTCTTCACGGGGAACCGATTCGATTTGCCGAACGAATGGAACCGAACAACTCGCAGGACAGTGGGTGGTTCCTCAGTTCAGGAACCGAAACGGCGACCTACATGGAGGATGCCAAGAACATGGCGATTGTTCAACTCGGATCGATGGTCGAGAGCGATCCGGAACTTGCGAAAATCCTCGAATCCCCGGTCGGAGCCGCGTTTCGACGAACGAAAGAGGGCTTCGTCCCGGATTGATAACGCTGCTCTGCCTGGGACCGCCACATCTCCCACAAATCTACGCCCGCCGGGGTTACTCGAAGGACGACATCGACGGCATCTTTTTCGGCAACTGGCTCCGCTTCTTCGGCAACGCGTTGCCGCGGTGACAGCAAAGAAAGAGTCGCTTTCACTGACACCCCGGTGTCACCGCTCACTTCCCCCGGCGTTTCTTGTTTTTCCGCGTCGCTCGTGGAGGGCGGCGGCCCGGGCGGGGGCGGTCGTCTTCCACCGGGGCAGGTTGGTCGGGGGCGAGGCGGAAGTCCAGCATCCGACGTTGCACATCCACGCGGGCCACCACCACCCGCACGCGGTCGCCAAGGCGGAATCGCTTCTGGCTGCGGTTCCCGGTAAGGGATCGCGAATCCTCGTCGAAGTGGTAGAAATCGTCGGTGAGGGATGAGATGTGGACGAGCCCCTCCGCGGGGAAACGCTCGGCCTGGGCGAAGAATCCGTAATCGGCGACGCCCGTCACCACGGCGTCGAGTTTCTCCCCGAGCCGGGTGCTGAGGTACTGGAGGATCTTCAACTTCACGAGTTCGCGCTCGGCGGTCTCGGCCCGGCGTTCCATCTTGGAGCAGTGGTCGCCGAGAACTTTGAGTTCCTCGGAGTTGCCGGTGGTCTTGCCGGTGCGAATCCAGCGGTCGAGCTGCCGATGGACCGTGAGGTCCGGATACCGGCGGATCGGGCTCGTGAAGTGGCAGTAGTGGATGCTGGCGAGGGCGTAGTGCTCGTCCTGCTCCGGCGAGTACGCCGCCTGTTTGAGGCTCCGCAGCAGTGCGAAGTGGACGGCCGCCCGTTCCGGCTTGTCCGCGGTTTCCTTCAAGATCCGCTGGAGTTCGAACCGGTCCTCAGGCCGCTTCACCGGGTACCCGAGCAGGGCCGCGAACTGGGCGAATTCCTCAAGCTTCTCCTCGTTCGGGGCCGGGTGGACCCGGCGGAGGAACGGCACTTCTTCGTGGGCGAAATGCTCCGCCACCGCCTCGTTGGCCGCGAGCATGAACTCCTCGATGATCTGGTGGCTCTCCGTGTTCTGCGCGAAGTGGGCTCCGACCACCCGACCGTCGCGGTCATAGTCGAGCACCGCCTCGGGCATCGACAGTTCCAGGGAACCGCGTTTGAATCGCTTCTTCCGTAGCAGCCCGGCGAGGTCGCGCATCCGCCGGAAGAGCGGGACCAGATCCGCGTCGACGGCCGGCTTCTCTGAACCGAGCGTGTCCAGGATCGTGTCGACCTGCTCGTAGGTGAAGCGTTTCCGCACCCGGATCGCGCCGTTGAAGAACGAGACGTGCCCCTTCTGCAACCCCGGGGTGAACTCGATCCGCACCGTTTTGACGTACCGCAGTTTTCCCTCCTGCAGACTCGCGAGCCCGTTGGAGATCACCTCCGGGAACATCGGGATCACCTTCTGCGGCAGGTAGACCGACGTCGCGCGTTTGCGGGCTTCGCCGTCGAGGGAACCGCCGGCTTTTGCGAAGTGCGCGACATCCGCGATGTGGACCGTCAGCACCCAGTGCTTGGTGGCGGGATCGATTTCGACGGAGACGGCGTCGTCGAAATCGCGGGCGTCGGCGGGGTCGATCGTGATGACCGTGTCGCCCGTGAAATTGGTTCGGCCGGCGAGGTCGTCTTCCCGGAACTGGTCCGCCTGGGCTCGCGCTTCTTCGAGAACCCCGGGGGGAAACTCTTCCGGCAGACCGAACGCGCGAATCACCGACAGCGTGTCGACCCCCGGTTGCGAGAGCGGCCCGAGTACTTCTGCGATCACCGCCTCGCCGCGGTCGTCGGCCGTCGGGAACCGCAGCATCTCGATGACGACCTTGTCCTGCGGTTTCGCCCCCTTCGCCCCCGGATCGCCGACACTGACGCTGTGGGCGAAGACGGTGCCATCGACGCGGACCAGCCCCTCGCCGCTGCGTTCGAAGTAGGTGCCGACGAAGGTGCGGGTCGCGCGGCTCAGCACCCGCACGACCTCCCCGGCCGCGTCGCCCGTCTTCGAGTTTCGCCGGGTGATCCGGACCATCACCTCGTCGCCGGTGGAAGCGTCGAGCGATTTCCCGTCGCGGATGCGGATGTCGCCGCCGGAGTTGGGGTTGGGCGTGTGCGGGCGAACAAACGAGGCCCCGGAAGTGGTGCGGCGATAGGTGCCGACGATGCTCCCGAACGGATCGGCGGCGGCGACGGTGTTGTTGCGGCCGACGCTGAGCCGGCCTTCGTGGATGAGTTTCCGCAGGGTTCGGCGAAACTCCGGGTAGGCGTCGTCCTCGATGTTGAGCCGACGGGCCAGTGCCTTCGGTTTCACCGGCGAATAACTCGGCCGGGTGACGGCTGCCAAAATCTGGGTGGTAAGTTCGGACATTCTCTCTTGTCAAAGCTTTCGGATGGAATCGAAATGCGTTCCGGACATGTGCATCCTCGAAGAAAGACCCCCAATGTCAACCCGCAACCGCCTGCTCCGGCTCGACGTGTGGGGATCCTCACCAACGCAGACACGCACCGCCGCGTTCTGGTTCAGGCATCGCACTCCAGGGTTGCACGAAATGCACCGCCTCCCGCTCGCCACGGCGTTCCTCTTCGCGATCCCCGCGGCCATCGCGTCGCCGGTGATTCGGGAAAAGCCGATTCCGTTTGAGTTCACCATGAACAAGGGAACGAAATACGATTGGGAGTTCCGGGTGGGTGATAACGAGAAGGGCAATTTTCCGTCGGAAATCATCGACGACGTGTTGGCCAAGGACCACAGTCGTCGAGTACAGGAGAAAAGCTCGGTTACGCTCGGCAATCTACTCCTCCAACCTGTGACGGAATATCACATCACGCCGAATTCCGTCACGAAAACGACGCGCGATCTCTTCGATGGATCGCCGAGGACGGAAATTATTCTGAAGTTTCCACTCCACATCGGGGATGAATGGATCTGCGATGAGAAGGCCGAGCAGAAGCTGATGGATCGCGTCAAGGCGGAGGAATGGATTCGGGTGCCGGCCGGGCGATTCCGGTGCATCCGGGTGGAACGCAGCGACAGTTCCATCCGGTGGTACGCCTCTGGCGTTGGGCTTGTGAAGGTGTCTTACGATGGCGAAGTGGTTGAACTCGCCGAGGTACAGAAGCCAGAAAAGTAGGCTGGAACCCAATGCCCCGACTCCTGCTCGCCACGGCGTTCCTCATCGCGATCCCCGCGGCCATCGCGTCGCCGGTGATTCGGGATAAACCGTCCACCATCGAGTTCCCACGAAGAAGGGGACAAGATGGGTGTACCGTGAACGAGCCCAGCAAGAAAGGTTTTTCGAACTCTCGATCGACAGTGTGTCCCAATACGATGGGAACCCCTGGGTTCATATTACCGAGTTTGAGGTTCCCCCTCCAACCACAGAATTCTTAATCAATTGGGCTACGTCATCCGATCACTATGCGATTACGAGTACTAGCATGGTTCGCAAATGCGGCTCGGCATGCGAATTCCGCAATCCGGAGACCATTCTCAAGTTTCGTCTTCACGTCGGGGAACGTTGGCAATGTCTCTTTGAGGACAAGGTGAAACGGGAATACCGGGTTCTCGAACCCGAATGGATCGAGGTCCCCGCCGGGCGGTTCAAGTGTATCCGGCTCGACCGCAAAGATGAGGGAAACCCCAACACCACCCGGCTGTGGTATGCATCGGGTGTTGGACTCATCAAATCTGTCGAGGCTGATACCGTCCGCGAACTGGTGGAGTTCGGTGTCGAGGAATTCGACACCGATGAAGACGAGTGACCCCAATAGTGGGGGACGTTGAGCCCCCAAGTCCTCCGTCTTCCTGGATCGAGGGACAGAGGCGGCGAACCGGTTGTCGATCCTCCGGTTCGCCGGGTCGCTTGGCTTCTTCGCGGTGGCTCAGTCCTTCGGCGGGGTGAAGTCGGCGATGTAGAGTTGCGTCGGGGAGCGGCCGTCGCGGCTGCTGGTCCACATCAATTTGGTGCAATCCGGGCTGAAGACGGGGAGGACATCCTGCCCCGGGGCGAAGGTGATGCGGGTGGTTTTGCCGGTCTCAATGTTCATCCAGTAGAGGTCGTAGTTGGGCCGGGCTTTTTCGTCGGAATGGTCGGCGGCGGTGTAGATGATGTGTTTGCCGTCCTTGTACCAGTACGGGGCCCAATAGACCCACTTGTCGTTCGTGGTCAGGGCTTTTTCACCGGTTCCGTCGACGTTGATGACGTAGAGTTGCAGCCGATCTTTTTCCTTGCGGTCGGCCCGGAAGATGACCTTGGTGCCGTCTGGAGAAAGGAACGGTCCGCCGTTGTAGCAGTTGGGAGCCTTGGTGATCTGCCGGGGGTTCTTGCCGTCCGCGTCCATGATGAAGATCTGGACGTTCCCCGCGGTTCCGGAGCTGTAGACGATCTTGGAGCCATCCGCGGAGTAGCTTCCCTCGGCGGTGTAGACCTTCGAATCCGGGGTGAGACACTTGAGGTCCATTCCGTCCGGGGTGGCCGAGTAGATCTTCATGTGCGGGTCGAAATCCCAGGAATACCGCCGACGTTTGCCGAGTTTCTTGTCCTCTTCCCGCTGGAGAATCTCCGCTTCCTGATGCTTCTTCGCGTCCGGGTCCTCGTGGCTGCTGGCGAAGATGATGCGGTCCTGTTTCGGGTGGAAGAAGGCGCAGGTGGTCCGGCCCTTCCCGGGGCTGACGCGCCAGAACTTCCCGCTCTCCAGTTCCTGGACGAAGATCTGGTAGAACGGGTTGCCGGTCTCTTTTTCCTCGGCCTGGTAGATGATCCGTTTGCCGTCCGGGGAGAAATATCCCTCGCCGGCCCGGGCGAATCCGGTCGTGACCTGCTTGATGTTCTGGAGGTACGCGGATTCCTCTTTCTTCCAGTCCGGGGCGGCAGATGGGTCGGCGGCGAGCGGAAGGACGAGGGCAACCAGCAGCGGATTCATCGGCATCTCCGAAGTGGAAAGTCGGCAGAGTTCGACCTCTCTATCATTCCGAGCCGACCCCGCGGAAACCAGCCCCGCGATCCCGATTTCCCACCGAAGTTGGGACTCGGTGGGACGGGGCCGGTATGCTGACGCGAACAACGGGGCAGATCCGGAGACGTTGCGATGCTTCCGTCCGACGTGTTGACGCAAGTTCGCCGACTGCAATTGCGGGCTCGCCGGGCGGTGCAGACGCTTCTGGGCGGGGCCTACCACTCGGCCTTCAAGGGGGCGGGGCTGTCGTTCGAGGAAGTTCGGGAGTACCAACCCGGGGACGACGTCCGCACGATCGACTGGAATGTGACGGCCCGGGCGGGGCATCCGTTCATCAAACGCTACGTGGAGGAGCGGGAACTCACGATTCTGCTGGCGACGGACCTTTCCGGGAGCCAGCGGTTCGGAACCGGTCGGCAGGCGAAGCGAGCCGTGACGGCGGAACTCGCGGCGCTGCTGGCCCTGGCCGCGGTGGGGAACAACGACCGTGTCGGGCTGGTCGGATTCACGGATCGCATCGAGCGGTTCGTGCCGCCGGCGAAGGGGGGGCAGCACGCGTTGCGAGTGCTCCGCGATATCCTCTTTTTCGAGCCGGACCATCGGGGAACGGATCTGCGAGTCGGCCTCGATTTTCTCAATCGGGTGCGTCGCCGACGGACGGTCGTGTTCTTCTTCAGCGACTTCCTGGATTCCGGGTTCGACGACAGTTTTCGGCGGGTGGCGCGTCGGCATGATCTCGTCGCGGTGCGGACTTCTGACCCGCGTGAGCAGGAGTGGCCGGCCGCGGGGTTGGTGACGCTGGAAGACGCCGAGACAGGTCGGCAGCTCGTCATCGACGCGTCCGATCGGCGGTTCCGGGAGCAGTTCGCGACCCGGGCCCGGCAGCGGCGGGCGGAGTTCACGAAGCTTGCCCGATCCTCGGCCGTCGACCTCATCGATGTTTCGACCGGCGGCGACCACGCCGACGCACTTCTGAAATTCTTCCGTTTGCGAGAACGCCGGCGGCGTTGACCAGCGAGGCTCTCACAGGGGCACGGGATATTCTCGGCCCCGGTTGACGTGGGTCAGAAAGAAACGGAGCCACCAATGACTTGACGGCCGGTCAACCCGCCGAGCGAGCGACCGACCGTGTTGGTTCATCACGAAAGGGAAGCGATATCACGCGCGGAGCGTCGGCTCAGTCGTCGGAAGGGTTTTTCTTGCCCTTGAACTTGCCTTTGAAGTCCCCCTTGCCGCCGCCCGGAGGTCCGAACTCGGCCTTTTCGAACTGTTCCTTGGTGAAGGAACCGGTCCCCTTGGGGTCGAGTTTTTCGTACATTTTGGTGATGAATTCACCGGCCTTGCCCTTACCGCCTTTGTCGCCGACCTTGTCCTTCATCTTTTCCTGGATCGCTTCGAAGAACTTCGTGTACTCTTCCTTGGTGACCTTGCCGTCGCCGTTGGCGTCCATTTTCTCGAACATCTTGCCCTTGTCGAAGCCGCCTTTACCACCGAACTTGCCCTTGCCTTTGCCGGGGGTGTCGTCGTCGGCACCCACGGCGAAGGTGCAAACCAGGCCCAGAAGCAGGGCACACGACAGTTTCCGAATCATGGTCAACCTCGTTGAAAGAAGAGCAGCCAAGCCCGCCAGAAGGGGTACAACACACGAGCGAAGGGGATGTTACACCCTGCCTGCTGAGAAAATGGTGATCTTTCCCCAAACCTTTCTGCAATCCGCCAATGCCTGATCTTTCCGTGCAACTCGGTCGGCTTTCCCTGCGAAACCCCGTGCTCGTCGCCTCGGGGACGTTCGGTTACGCCCGGGAAATGGCGGATTTCGTCGACTTCACGAAGCTCGGCGGTGTGGTGCCAAAGACGGTGACCGCCGCACCGCGGATCGGTAACCCGCCCCCGCGGACCGTCGAGACGTCCTCCGGAATGCTCAACGCGATCGGGCTCGACAACGACGGTTTGGAGCACTTCCTCAGCCATCACCTGCCGTACCTTCGCACCCTTCCGACGGCGGTGATCGGGAACATCGCGGGGAAGACGGAAGACGAGTTTGTGGCGATGGCTGCCCGCGTGGCGGAAGCCGGGGAAGGGTTGGCCGCGCTCGAGTTGAACCTGTCGTGCCCGAACGTGTCCGGAGGCCTCGATTTCGCCACCAACCCGGAAACGACCCGGCGAATCGTCCGTCGGTGCCGCGAAGTCTGCCCGGATCTGCCGCTGATCGCGAAGCTGACGCCGAACGTGACGGCCATTTCCGAGATCGTCAAGGCGTCGGCGGATGCGGGGGCGGACGCGGTGTCGTGCGTCAACACGTTCCTGGGAATGGCGATCGACTGGCGGCGACGGCGACCCATTCTCGGTAACGGCGTCGGCGGCCTGAGCGGGCCCGCGATCAAACCCCTCGCCCTCCGCTGCGTCTGGCAGGCCGCCCGCGTCCGGGCCATCCCCGTCATCGGTATCGGCGGTATCGCCAACTCCGACGATGTGATGGAGTTCCTCCTCGCCGGCGCCTCCGCCGTCCAGGTCGGCACTGCCAACTTCTACGACCCCACCGCCAGCATCCGGATTGTCAGCGAACTCCCCGGGAAACTCGCCGAGCTCGGAGCCATCGCCGTGCGGGAAATCGTCGGCACCCTGCAGTAGTTCCCACACCGTCGCCACCGCGGTACACTGATGTTCTCCCGCCCCGATCCTGCGAGCCCCACCATGCCGCGACTTCTCCTCTCGACAGCGTCCTTCGCGCTGGCCGTCATCGCCCTCACCGCCCCGGCCGGCGACAACTGGCCCGTATTCCGCGGGCCCAACGGCGACGGCACCTCCGACGCCAAATCCCTCCCCACTTCGTGGAACGAGAAAAAGAACATCAAGTGGAAGCTTCCGATTCCCGGCAAAGCGTGGTCCTCGCCAGTCGTCTGGGGCAACCAGGTGTGGGTCACCAACGCCACCGCGGACGGGAAAACACTCTCCGCCGTCTGCGTCGACCGGGAGAAGGGAACGATTCTGCATGACGTGAAGGTCTTCTCGATCGAGAAACCCCAGTTCTGTCACGCCTTCAACAGCTACGCCTCGAGCACCCCGGTCATCGAGGACGGGAAGATCTACGTCCACTACGGCAGCCCCGGCACCGCGTGCCTCGACACGAAAACGGGCCAGAAGCTCTGGGAACGCACCGATTTCGTCTGCGACCACTGGCGCGGGGCCGGCTCCTCGCCGATCCTGTGGAAGGACAAGCTGATCCTGATTTTCGACGGCCACGACAAGCAGTACGTCGCGGCCCTGAAGAAATCCACCGGGGAAACCGCGTGGAAAACCGACCGCGAGATCCGCTACACCTCCGACGACGGCGACATCAAGAAGGCCTACGCCACCGCCGCCGTGCTGGAGATCGACGGGAAGCCGCAACTCGTCTGCCCGTCCGCCCAGTGCACCGTCGCCTACAACCCGGAAGACGGCAAGGAACTGTGGCGCGTCACCCACGGCGGCATGAACGTGTCATCGCGCCCGATCTTCGCCCACGGCCTGATGTACCTCACCAGCGGCCACAACGGGAAGTTGCTCGCCGTCAAACAGGGCGTTTCCGGAACCGTCGAGAAGTCCGACATCCCCTGGCAGGCCAACCGCGGCGTGCCGACCCGACCGTCTCTGCTGATGCTGAAAGATCTCATCTTCATGGTCGACGACAAGGGAATCGCCACCTGCCTGGACGCGAAAACGGGCAAATCCCACTGGCAGGAACGGCTCGGCGGCGAATACTCCGCATCCCCCGTCGCAGGGGCCGGCAACGTCTACTTCTGCGACCAGAACGGTAAAACGACCGTCGTCAAGGCCTCTGCCGAGTTCGAATCCGTCGCGGAAAACAAACTCGACGGCAGCTTCATGGCCTCCCCCGCCATCGCCGGCGAGAACCTGTTCCTCCGCACGAAAACGCACCTGTACTGCATCGGGAAGTAGAGGAGGCGGAGATGGTTTCTCGCCGACGATTACTGCTTCCCATACTTCTTGGATTGTCGGTACTGGCGGCCGGGGGAACCATTTTTGGAGTCCTTCTGGCCGGGCTGATCGCTCTTTTCTCAGAATCAGAGCCGGAAAGGCTGACATCCGAACTCGGGGAGATCCGGAATCCTGCAGATCCCAAAAAAAGGTGCGAGTTTACGTTCCCCAACAACGGAATGCGAATCACGTTCTCCAAAGATGTTCAATCGGCGGCAGACAAACCTGGTGACGTCGGAAGATTACCTCACTTTGCGCGAAATGAACCGATCACCGGGGATTTCCGGCTCCAGGTTCGGGTGCAACTCAGCGACCCTGGCAACACCATGGGCCCCTCCAACACATGGCCTCTGATTGCCGGTGGAATTGGCGTCGTCGATGAAGAGGGCCGCACTTTCTGGGTTTCACGTGATACCGAAGCAACCAGCAGAACGGCCGATGGGAAGCTGGAGTGGAAAGTCGCTATTACCCGGTCCCTCTCCGAGCCGTCACGTCAGGGCTGGGGTCTCGGAAACAGATGGAGAGAGGACGTTCATGAGCCGTCCATCCTCTGGATTTCCCGCGAAAATGGGGTCATCAAAGGAGGTCACCACATTCAGGGGATCGATCTGGAGGTGGAAGACAACGTTGGATTCGACCCCCGAAGGCCGGTGCTTGGAAAGTCCCTGCGGGTGGTATTTTTCGCGAGGAAGAGACTGGAAGATCAAGCCTGGGTCGAATTCGACAACTGGAAAATCGGGAGTTGGTCGTCGTTAGCCAGACGCCGTTAGCCCGACGTGTAAGTGAGGGATAATGCAATATCCCTCGCTTACACGTCGGGCCAACCGAGAACTGCGGTTTCCTGGCCCGTTTCGGGGTAATCGGGGCGGGGCACCGTTTTGCTTCGGGCCCCGTCAGGAAGGTGGGGATGGGTACGACATCACTGTTAACTTTGCACCGTCCGGATCAACAGCACGTCCTGATCGCACGAGAATCGGAACCCACCCTCCGATTTCGCAACAAAGGTTCGGACATACTCGGCGAGGGGTTCGCGGATGGTCCCGTCCGGAAGTGGTTGCATGTTGAGCATGAATTCCGCGATGCGATAGGCGTCCTCGAACGTGGTCGGGGTGATGGTCGAGGGAATGGTTTCGATTCGCAAGCTGTCGATTCGCACCGACGGTGACATGGACCATGCCGTGTTGAGGGCTCTTGCGAGTGCGACGAGGTCGGGTCGAGTCGTGCGAAAGAAGTGGCGAACCATCTTCTTGCAATCGCAGTTCGCGTTCTGCAACAGAATCGCCAGCGAGCCGCCGGGGGTTAGCCACTGCACCATTTTTTCCACCTGTGGCATCCATTGCACCGGCGGGATGTGCGTGAGGACGTGCGAGCACACAATCAAGTCACCGCGGTCCGGAATGCTCGCGGTTTCGAGCGTCTCGGTCAGGATCATGGCCCGCGGACACCGTCGGCGGATCTCGTCGGCGAGGGTCTGGTTCGGTTCGATGGCAATGGTTTTCCGGAAGTGCGTAACCAACCGGGAAACGGTGTCGCCGTTCCCCGCCCCGACGTCGATGAGAGTTCCACGGTCCGGGAGTTGGCGGACCAGATTGTCGAGCCATTCCAGGGCACGGATTTTTTGATCCGTGTGCCTCAGGAACGTCTCGAATCGTTCCCGATAGATCCGTTCCGGGTCGATCGTGTCCGCCACGGAAGTCTCGGTTGGAAAGGATGGATCGCCGACTCAACTGCCGGGGGTTTCCTCGGAGGATTTCGGTTTCCTGGCCCGTTTCGGGGGGGAAATCGGGGCACCGATTCCTTCCTGGGCCGCGAATGTGGCGGGGAGAACTTCGGGTCGTTTCGCTTTGTTCCCTTCGCTGATGAGGACCACCGTGGGTCGCCAGCGTCGGGCCGCCCGCGTCTTCAAGGTCGTGAAGGTGGCGATGATGATGACGTCGCCGGTCTTGATGAGGTGCGCCCCAGCCCCGTTGACCTGGATGACCCCGGACCCGCGTTCCCCTTGCAGGGCGTACGTAATCAACCGGGTGCCGTTGGTGACGTCCCAGACGTGGATTTGCTCATTTTCGAGGATGTCGGCCGCCTCCATCAGGTCCGCGTCGATGGTGAGGCTTCCCTCGTAGTGGAGGTCGGTGCTGGTGACCGTCGCGCGGTGAATCTTCGACTTGAGAATCGTCCGCCGCATGGCGAGCCCCCGATCCGAGAGTGTCTGGAATCTACGGATATTCTACGTGTCCTCGTCAACCCGGCCGGTCTGCACCCGGGGTTGCGGCGGGCTTCCAACTGCGAGTGACGGCAAGGCCGACGGCCAGCATCGCTACCCCCCCGGCACCCAGTGCCGCCACCGCGATGACCGTGGAAATTGCAATGTATCGGGCGGCCAACCCCGATAGCAGATTGCCCACCGGAACGCTCGCACTGAGTGTCATCGCCCACAGGGCCATCACCCGACCCCGGGTCTCGTCGGTCGCTCCGAGTTGCATCGTGGACTGTCCCGTGCTCAGGAACAGAATCATTCCACACCCAAGGAACCCCGCCGACGCGACCGCCCCCCACAGGGTTCCCGCAATCGCGAGCCCGGTCAACCCCAAGGCCACGAGAAGGGAACCGATCGCCAGGAAACTTCCGCGTCGCTCGATGGTTCCGAAGGTCGCGGTGGAAAGGGCACCGACCAGTGCCCCCGCCCCGAGCGACGTCAGCAGCAGGGAATACTCCGTCTCGGCGAGGTGGAGAACCCGGTGTGTGTACGCCGGGAAGAGACTCGATGCCCCCCACCCGAAGACGCACACTCCCCCGGTCAGGAGCAGAATCGACGCCAGCCCCGGCTTCCCCCAGACATACCTCCAGCCCTCGAGAAGGGAGCCCGAGTCCGATTTGCGAGGCCGTTCCCCCTTTGCGGAGATCTGGAACAACGCGAGCAGGACTGCGCCATAGCTGACCGCGTTGAGGGTGAAGCAGCCGACCGCCCCGAGGTTGGCGGGGGTCCACCCTGGGAAAGCGTGCCCATCCACCGACCATCTCGAAGCGACGAAGATTCTGCCGGCAATGGCGGGCCCGATCGCCCGGGCACAGTTGAAGAGGAGCGAGTTCAGTGACACGGCGTTGACCAGGTCTTCCCGCGGGACCAGATCGGGGACGAACGCCAGCCGGGCAGGGAGGTCGATGGACTGGATCACGCCGTTGACGATCTGCAGGCCGAGAATGACGGCGGGTTCTGCGACCCCGAGCAACACCAGAGCGATGAGCAGGCAGGCATTGACGAGGAACGCGGTTTGCGTCCGCAGGATGAGCCGACGTTTCGGGATACGATCGGCGAGGGTTCCGCTCCAGGTTCCGAGGAGCAGTGTCGGCCCGACCTGGGCGACGAGTAGCAATGGCGGCCAGAGCGGGTCGTTGGTGCTCTCGAAGACGAGCCACATCAGGGCGGTGTTCTGGATCCAGGAACCGGTGAAGGAAACGATTTGTCCGAGGAAATAGAGGCAGTAATCGCGGTGCCGCAAGGAGCGGAACGTGTTGTCGAGAAGGAACCGAAGCGGCCAGCGATCCATGCAGTACTCGGTAAGGACCCGGTGACGCGGGAATTTTAGCGAATCTCGTCACCGGGTCCGAAACGAAACTATTTCTTGGCTTTGACCTTGGCGAGTTTTTCCTTGGCCTCGGCCAACTCGGTGGTGGCGGCGGTGACGGCGGCTTTCGCGGGTTTCATCTCGGTCTTCGCTTTTTCCCAGGACGCTTTCCCGACGGTCACTGCCTCCGTCGCGGCCTTGACAGAAGGCGTGATTTCCTTGACCTTCTTCTCCGCGTCCGCGGCCGCTTTCTGGGACGAGGTGACTTCCTTGGTCGCGCTCGCAACCGTTTTCTGAGCCGATTTCAGGGCGGCATCGAGATCGTTGAGCAACTTCGTCGCCTGCTGCAATTCGTTATTTGTGGTTTGCACCTCGGCGGCGGCCTTCGCCAGGGCTTGTTGGGCGGCCGAGTTCTTCGGGTCACGCATCGCGGCAATCTTGGCCCGATTGAAGGCTTCGACCGCCGTCTTGACCGCGTTCGCCTTTTGGGTCACGAGCTGGGCCGTCTGCACCTTGGCCTGACCGAGCCGGGTCGCCTCCACGGCGGCGGTGTCGCCGACCTGTTTCGCCCGTTTGACATCAGCGTTTTCGGATTCGAGCTTCCGATTCGCGGCCGCCAGTTCCCCGTTGACCCGTTGCAGGCGGGCTTCGAGGGCGAGCAAATCCTTGTGAGCCTCGTCCGCTTTCTCCTGGGCCGATTTCAGTTCTTCTTCCGCTTTTTTGAGCTTTTCCTCGGCCTGGGCTACCGCCTCCTCAGCCTCCTTGACCGACATCGGTTCGGCATCGCCGGGCTGTTCCTTCGGTGCCGGGGGCTCGGCGGATGTCCCGATGGGGGCGAAGCTCAGAAGCAGGGCGACGACGAGCGAGACCGGGAGTAGTGGCCGCATGGCGAGCCTCGGAAAGTTGTCGGAGACGGCAATCTCGGGAAATCGGGTTGTAACATCCCGGAAAGCTAACGTCACCGCCAATCGGATGTTGGTGAAGATTTTCCCTATCCCACTTTCCCGCCGCAATTTGCGAGCGGATCACACAAACGACGCTAGCCAGGACCGCCCGATCTTTCCGGCTGGCCAGAAGTTCGGGCGAGCGATCTCAAAGCGGAACCGTTGATTTCGCCGGACTTCGCGGATCGCTTTCCCGGCCGGTTGTCTCGCCGGTTGTGGATTTCGTGAGTATCAATCGAGTAGCACGCTTCGCACGCCATCTCGGGAACCGGTCATGAGCATCCTTGTCGACAAGAACACCCGTGTCATCACCCAGGGCATTACCGGCTCCGAGGGGACGAAGCACACGAACCTCTGCCTGGAGTATGGCTCGAACTTCGTCGGTGGCGTCACGCCCCGGAAGGGGGGCCAGAAGTGGAAGTCGGAGAAGACCGGGAAGGAACTGCCCGTTTTCAACACGGTTTACGAGGCGGTCAAGGCGACGGGTGCGGATGCGAGCATGCTCTTCGTTCCCCCCGGTGGGGCGGCGGACGCGATCATGGAGGCCGCCGACGCGGGGATTCGCGTCATCGTCGCGATCACCGAGGGGATTCCCGTCCTGGACATGGCGAAGGCGAAGCGGTTCGTGCAGTCGAAGCCGGGCTGTCGGCTGGTCGGCCCGAACTGCCCCGGGGTCATCACGCCGGGCGAGTGCAAGATCGGGATCATGCCGGGCTACATCCACACCCCCGCCGCCCCCGGGAAAACCCGCGTCGGGATCATCTCGCGGTCCGGGACGCTCACCTACGAGGCGGTTTTCCAGCTTTCCGGGATGGGCTATTCCCAGAGCACCTGCGTCGGCATCGGCGGCGACCCGATCATCGGGACCAACCAGATCGACTGCCTGGAGATGTTCGAGAAAGATCCAGGAACGGATGCGATTCTGCTCATCGGCGAAATCGGCGGGACGGCGGAGGAGAAGGCGGCCGAGTACGTGGCGAAGCACGTGAAGAAGCCGGTGGCGGCGTTTATCGCGGGTCAGACGGCTCCCCCGGGTCGGCGGATGGGCCACGCCGGGGCGATCATCAGCGGGGGAAGTGGGTCGGCGGCGGACAAGATCGCGGCCCTCAAGGCGGCCGGCATCGTCGTCGCCGCCACCCCGGCCGACCTTGGTTCTGCCGTCCAGCAAGCGATTGCCGCGAAGAAGTGATCGATCGACGTTATTTCTGCGGTGCGAGCGGCGGTTCCGGGAGCGAATTCGCACTTTCTGGCGTCGGGCAAGTCGGCGGGGTTCGGTGATTTCGCAATGTCCGCACCAGCGGATCCCCGGCGTACGGCTTCGGACGCCACAGACACCCCGCCAACGCTGTCAGAATCGCCGTCCCCGCGAGCAGGCACGACCGGACCCTTCCCATCGCCTCCTCCGGGACGGCCGAGTTTCCCCATCGGTGGCGAAGTACCGAAGTCACCCGGAGAATGCAACGCCGGGTCAGGCCTATCCGAGTTCCGCTCAAACCCGGATCTCAAATCCCGCTCTCAACGTAGAGTGTCGCCCCAAATCGAATCTCAACATTTTTTGGCGGGCTCCACTTCTGGATTACGCACTTCGAGGTGACGCCACCGACTTTCCGATATCCAACCCGAGGCGGAGATGGAACCGATCGCCCCTGTCCCTGCTCGCCGAGCCTTTACCCTCATCGAGTTGCTCGTGGTGATTGCGATCATCGCGATTCTGATCGGGCTACTGCTTCCTGCGGTGCAGAAAGTCCGCGAGGCGGCGGCACGGTCGACATGTCAGAACAACATCAAGCAACTGTCGCTCGCCTCGCACAACTACCACGATTCGATGGGTGCGTTCCCACCCGCGGTGACCTCCGCCCTCGTCGGCCAGGACGGTATCCCCGCCGCATTCACCGAGGATCGGCGAACCTGGCCGATGTACTTGCTCCCCTACTTCGAGCAGGAAGCGGTCTGGAATCTCGTGGAAAAAGCGTATGCCCCAGGATCGACACATCCCAAAGTCGGGACCTGGTACATTCCCGGTTCCCCCCACCTCGTTCGCCTCAAAGTTTGGCAGTGCCCCTCCGACCCGCACGGGGGGAAGGATACCACCATCGCAGGGAACCAGGGATTTCACGGCAACTACGCCGTCTGCTCGGGTGCGACGACCTTCAACACCACCGGCGATGGCGGCAACAATCTGGGCGGGATGTTCTTCACGGGCTCCCGCATCAAAATCGACCACGTCACCGACGGATCGAGCAACACGATCCTCATGAGCGAGATCCGCGTTTCCCCAGACGTGACCGCCCACGACTTGCGGGGCCGATACTGGAACCACGGCCGGTGCGGGGGATCGGTCGCCTTCACGACCCTGCTTCCGCCCAACTCCCCGACCGGCGACGTGCTGAGCTACTGCCAGTCGCTGCCGGATGTCCCGTGCACGAAGTCGAACGACAACCAAAATTCCTCGGCCCGCAGTGCTCACATCGGCGGTGTCAACGCGGCGATGGGGGATGCCTCGGTGCGATTCGTCACCAACTCGGCCGCCGGATGGACCGTCGCCGGGACTCGAGCAGGTGGCGAAGTTCCCGGCGATCTGTGACCGGATCTGCGGGCGATCGCGGATTCGCGAGAGCTTCACCGACTCCAGATCAGGCCGGTCGCGTCGGAGGAAACGGAGATGATCCCGACTTTGGGGTGAACCGCCACGCCCTGGACCGGGCGACGGTGCCCTTCCAGGGTTCGAGCGGTGGATTGGCCCTCGGCGATGTTCCAGATGCGGACGGTGTTGTCCCAGCTTCCCGTGATGAGTGACTTCCCGTCGGCCGAGAAGGCAACGGCTCCGACCGTGTCGGTGTGGCTTTCGAGTTTGCGGAGGAACTTTTGGCCCGCGATGTCCCAGAGCCGGGCGGTTCCGTCCCAGCCGCCGGTCGCGAGTGTGGATCCATCGGACGAGACGGCGACGGAGAGCACGAAGCCGGCGTCTTCCTTGAAGTTTCCGCTGGATTTGCCAGTGGCGACATCCCAGGTGCGAAGTTTCCTGTCCGCCCCGCCAGAGACGACCGACCGGCCGTCGCGGAGGAAGGCGACCGAGTAGACGTCGGCGGTGTGGCCTTCGAGTTTGTGGATCTGTTTCCGGTTGTTGACATCCCAGATTCGGACGGTCCGATCCGAGCTTGCGCTGGCCAGTGTTTGGCCATCTGGTGAGAATGCAAGGCCTCGGACGCGAAGTTCGTGCCCTTCCAGCCGGGCCAATTCTCGCCCTTCCGTGAGATCCCAGAGGCGAACCGTGTTGTCGCTCCCGCCCGTGGCGACGGTGCGGCCGTCGGAGGAGCAGGCGACCGCCCAGATCGTGTCGGTGTGGCCATCCAGCCTCGCGAGTTGCTTGCCGGTGGCGGCGTCCCAGACTCGGAGGAAGCGGTCGTCGCCGCCGGTGAGGATGCGGCTGCCGTCCGGGGTGATCGCCCCGGAACGGACCGTTCCCCGGTGTGCGGAGAGCAGGCCTGTCTCTGTCCCAGTCGCGACATCCCACAGCCGGACCGTGCGATCCCACCCGGCCGATGCGGCGGTGCGGCCGTCGGGGGAGAAGGCCACGGCGGAGACGGTGTCGGTGTGCCCCTTCCAGACTGCGACCGGTTTCCCGGTCGGAAGCTCCCACAGCCGGATGGTCCGGTCCACGCTTCCGGTGAGGAGTTTCCTGGAGTCGGGGGAAAAGGCGAGACCCAGCACGAGCCCCTCGTGGCCGCGGCATTTCTGGAACTTCGCCGGGGTCACCTCGCGATCCCAGACGCACGGGGTGCGGTATTCCCCCGAGGCACTCGCCAGGGATTTGCTGTCTGGGGAGTAGCTCAACGAGATCGTGTCATATTGCAGCAGGAAATCGCGAATTTTCTTCCCCGTCTTCGCGTCCCAGGTCCGGGCGGTGCCGTCGTTGCTGACGGTGGCAATCTCCCGGCCATCGGGGGAGAAGCAAATCCCGAGAACGAGGACCTTGTCGTCGGCAATCTTCTGGACTTCCTGCCCGGTGCGGATGTCCCAGAAGAAGGCTCGCTCGCCGCTCGCACCGTTGGTGCCACGTCCGGCGGCCGCGACGGTGGTGCTGTCCGCAGAAAAGCAGACATTGATGACTTCCGACTTCGGGCCCTGCAGGGTGTGCACCAGTTTCCCGTTGGCGTACTCCCACACCCGAACCTGCTTGTCCCAACAACCCGCGGCAAGGTATCTGCCATCCGGCGAGATCGCGAGGGACTCGACCTTCGCCCCTGCCTGGAATTCCCGGATCGGAAGGCGGTTCGCGACATCCCAGATTCGGACGACCTTGTCGGCCCCGCCTGTCGCGATCGACTTCCCATCGGGATGCCAGGCGAGTGACGTAACCCAGCCCGAGTGTTGCCAGCGGATCGTCCCCAGACGGACCTTCGCCCCCGCAGGGAGCGAGTCGCCATACAGGTCCGTCGGATCGCCGGCGCGAGCAGCCGTGGCGAGCAACGTCAGAACCAGGGCCGCACGCATCACAGTTCCTCGAATTCCAGGCCGGGTCCGGAGATCCCCAAGGATTTCACGTCGCTAGCGCTCACGTTCGTGCGGCGAGCCCGGTGAGGGTGCCGGAACTGGAGCCAAACTTGTCGACGGGCAACCCGAACTGCTGGAGCATGTTCACGTACAGGTTGCACAACGGCGTGTTGTTGACCGTGTCAAAGGCGAGGTGCTGGCCGTGCTTGAACCCGCCGCCGGCGAGGAGGACCGGAAGGTTGACGACGCGGTGCCCGCCGCTGTGCATGTGGCTTCCGACGAGCACCATGGTGCGATCCAGCAACGTTTCTCCTTCTTCCTTCGTCGCCCGGAGCTTGGTCAGGAAGTCGCGGAGGGCGAGGAACTTGTCCGAATCGACGACGGCGAGCTGCCGAATTTTCTCGGGGTCCTTGCCGTTGTGCGAGAGGTTGTGGTGGTCGTAGGTGACCCCCTCCAGCGGGGGAACGCCCCAGTGCACGAACATGGTCGTGAAGAGCCGCGTTGAGTCGGTCTGGAAGGCGAGGTGCATCAGGTCGTAGTACAGCCGCATCGTGGTACTGCCGTTGTTCGGCGTATCCTTGGGCTTGGGAACCGACACCCGCGGCTTCGGTTTCTTCGCCCATTCCTCGGCCGTGACCAGCCGCTGCTCCACCTCACGGACGGCATCGAAGTACTCGTCGAGTTTCTCCCGGTCGCCACCGCCCACCTTGCGTTCGAGCGACTTCGCCTGCCCGCGAACCACGTCGAGGACGCTTTGCCCTTGCTTGAGTCGGCGGGTCTGCGTCTCGATTTCTTTCGGTGTCCCATCGAGGAATAGCTGGGCGTAGAGTTGCGAGGGGCTGCCGACTCCCGGCGTGCCGACACCGACCCCGTTCGGGCTGACGGACAGGGTCGAACTCAGGGAGATGTACGGAAATCGGGTCTGGGTCCCGATCTTGCTGGCGACGAGCTGGTCGAGGGAAATCGAGTTGCGGAACCCGGCCCGGCCGACGCCGCGGGCCCCGGTCAGAAACGCGATGTCCGCCCCGTGCCCCCCCGCGGCTTCCATGTCCGGGTGCGACAGGCCCGAGAAGACGGTAAAATCGTTCCGGAAATCCTTGAGAACCTCCAGGTACGGCGTCAGTTTGTATTCCTTCCCCTTCTCCGCCGGGAAGAAGTACTCCGGGTGCAGGCTGAGGCCGTAGCACATCGCCACCATCCGGCGACGGGGCAGGGTCGCCTTCGCCGCCGCGTACATCGGGGGCGTCATCGATTCGAGCCACGGGAGGGCCACGGCGACGCCGGCACCCCGAAGCAACGTCCGCCGCGAAAGCACCTTGCTCATCTGAGTCTCCCGAAGTTGCGATTCCCGGTCCGCCGCTCGACGACGGTAACCGAGATCAGGAAGATCATGCACCGGAAACCCCGTGCCGTCACGACTCGGGGGTGACAAACAATCGGCTTTGAATCACCTCGTGGATGAGCGACCGCAGCCCGTATCCCCGGGCGCGGTTGCGAGCAACAATCTCGTCCACAACGGCTTTATCGGAGTATCGCACCACCCGGCCGGTGCTGTAAATCAGCAATTTCTCGGCCACGCACCGGGCGAGTTGGTCCTTGTCCTCGAGGAGAAGTTTCTTCAACCCGTCGATGTCCTGGAACGGTCGGCCGTCGGGCAATTGATGGTTGGACTCGACGGCTGGGCCCTTCTTCGAGAGCAGCAGTTTCGGCCCGCTCAGGATGCGGTACTGGTCACGCCAGCCGCCGGTCACGTCGAAGTTTTCCAGGGCGAACCCCGGCGGGTCGATCTTGATGTGGCACGATGCACAGGCCTCGGCTTTGCGGTGGACGTCGAGTTGCTCGCGGATCGTCTTGAGGCCGCGAAGGTCGGGCTCCACTGCTCCCGCGTTGGGCGGCGGCGGCTCGGGCGGCTTGCCGAGGATGTTTCGAAGGACCCACACCCCGCGGTGGACCGGGTGCGTGTAGCTGCCGTTCGCAGTCACCTTCAACACCGCCGCGCTCGTCATCAGCCCACCCCGGTGGCAACCTGGCGGGAGGTCCACCTTCCGCATCTGCGGACCGTCCACGCCCGCGATGCCGTAGTGCCGCGCGAGACGCTCGTTGAGGTAGGTGAAATTTGCGTCCACCGTGTGAGTCACCGGCAGGTCCTGTTTCAACATGTCCCGGAAGACAAGTTCGACCTCCTGGATGATCGCGGTCTGCAGGGCGGTGTCGTATTCGGGGTACAGCTTCGGGTCCGGGGCGGTAGAGTCGATCAGCCGTAAATCGAGCCACTGGTCGAGGAAGTTTCGAACGAACGCCGCCGATTTCGGGCTGGTGAGCATCCGCTCGACCTGGACCCGCAGCGTCTCTGGCTTGTGGAGTTCGCCCCGCTCGGCGAGGCGGTCCAGTTCCCCGTCCGGCGTGGTGTTCCAGAGGAAGTACGAGAGCCGGGCCGCGAGGGCGAAGTCGTCCGGTTCGCCCACCTTTTCCGGGAAAAACAGGAAGTGTGGGGAGCACAGCACCGCCTTGTACCCGACCCGCATCGACTCCTCGAAATTGTTCTTCTCCGCGAGGTGGCGAGTGACCAGGGCGAGAACCGGTTCGAGATCATTCTCGGTGATCGGTCGGCGGTAGGCCCGGCGCATGAAATCCGCGAGCAACCGGCGGGCGTCGGCGGACGCATCCCGGGATTTGACCGTGTACAACTTCGACTTCGGTGCCGTCGGCTCGAGCGGCAGGTCGCCGAACAATCGGCGATGACTTGGGGGCGGCCAGGATTCGTAGAGGGGACCCTCAATCTCGACCCACTGCAGACCGATCCCGGGCCCCTTTCGCTCAGCCGGGTCCGGCAGCCGACCCAGGTAGGGGAGCTTGTAGGTTTGGAAAACGATGTACGAATTCTTCTTCGCCTTGCACACGAATTCCAGAACGCCGGGCTCGTTCAGGGGAGCCTCGAAATACCCCACAACCTCGTCCCCGGTCGTGTGTCGGGTTCGCACGTAAAGTTCGACGGGCTTGTCCGGGCTCTTGTAGGTGTAGACCGAAGCTCGGACCCGGTACCGACCTTCTTCGGGTATTCCGTTGTGGTGGGCGTAGAATTCCAGCCGACCAAATCCCACGGCTGCCTCTTCCAGTTCGAGAAGGCGGCCTTCCCGGCGAATCGAGTATTGCGTGAGGGCCTCACGACCCTCGATGCGAGTCTTGATTCCGACCGGCCGGGCCCGGGTGACGATGGCTGCGTCCAGGGCTGCGTCGGCGGCGGAAAGGTAGGCTTCCAGCTGGGCCGACGACAAACTCAGGGCGGAGCCCACATTGTCGAACCCGTGGGCCCGCGTATCCGGAGGAAGGCGGTCTTTCAAGTCGATGTCGAGTGACAGCAGGTCGCGGACGGTGTTCTCGTACTGGACCCGATTCATCCGGCGAAGCGACAACGATCCTTTCAGAGGCAGGGCCGCACGGTCGGCACGGTGCAGTTGGTCCTGCAGCGATTTCACGAACGCCTTCGAATCCGCTTCGGCTGGTTGGGTTCGTTTCTTCGGGGGCATCTCACCCGATGCGACCCGGGCGAGCACCTTTTCCCAGGTGTGGAATCGGTCGGCGTTGGTGAGGTCGGCGGGCAGATTGTCGAGCCGCAACCCACCCTTGGCCCGATCGGGGCCATGGCAATCGACGCAGTGCTGCTCGAGAAACGGTCGGACCGGGGCGAGGTCCAATGTCCTCGGTTTCGCAGATGGTTCCTGTTTCGGTTCCGCGGCGACGGGGCGCATGTTGACCCGGCTGGCGAGCAAGACGCCCATCACAACCACGAATCCGCCGACGCGGAAGATCCTTCGGATTCCCATGGAATCGATTCTCGCGGAGGTTTCGGCGGGCAGAGGTGGGCGACGAGTTTGGCGGAGGGTCACCGCATGGTGGGTAGGGAAAGTATCTGTGCAAATGCGCGGCGGTGTCAACCAGAAACCTCTGTTTGACGTCCGGCGGTTGGGAATAGTTCCCCCATTTTCCGGTTCATGCCACACTTTCTTTCACCGAAGCGGAAGCGGCAGCCGGGGTATCCGTTCAAGAACTCCGTCCCCGTAAACCTCGTACAACCCCAGCCGATCGAGATGGACATACCCGATGTGACAGCCACATGTCGCGTTGGTACAGGGTCTGTCGATCAGTTTCGTCTCGAAATCGGGGGCGTAGATGTTGCCGATCGGGCGATCAATGAAATGGCATCGCCGGGCGGTTCCGTCGCCGGCAACGGAGATCACACTGCTCCCGGCCCGGCAGGATTCCCCCAGACTGTCGTGGTAAACCGTGTTGACGCGGAAGTGCGGATCGATGCGTTCCAGATCCTCGAGCATTTCTGGCGTGTAGTAGTCGGGCTCCCGCTTGTACGCGTTGACCCACACGTAGACATCTTCCGGAAGTTCTTCCCGCAGGGCTCGAATCTCCGGAAGATGCTGTTTCAAGCCGACCACCCCGACGCTGAAGCGGACCCCTCGAGCCCGCAATTCCTGGCATTTCCCGAGGAATCGGTCTCGCGTCACCTCGCCGGGGTGGAACGTACACCAGAGTGCAAGCTTCGAGCGGTCGCACGCCTCCACCCACTGGAGGTTGCACGACAGATTGGTCTGGATTGCGGCTTTGCAAACGTGCGGAAGATTCGTCAGGCGTGCGAGCGCATCCTGGTACCACCGCCGGACCAGTGCCTCGCCCCAGGGTGTGAACAAGACGCCGATCCGCCGATCTGACCGATCCGCGACCCAATCGACGAAGCGTTGTAAACATTCGCGATCGTGCGAGAGTTCGCGCGAAGACTCGGTCCGCTTCGCGAATGGGCAATATTCGCAGGCGTAATTGCAACTGCTGAGCGGGCCGCGATAGAGGATCGAGAGGGTCATCGCGCCTCGTACTCCGCCAGGAGTTTCCGCACGGAATCGGAGAAGAACCAGGGGCCGAGGGCGTCCGAGCGTTCCAGCCCGAGGGGGGTCGGAACCCAGCGGTTTCCGATGTCGAAGGTGAGCAACCCGAGTTCCGCGAAGGTTTGCAGTTCCGGGAAATCCTCGGCGGGGTCGGTCCCAAACTGCTCCGCGTAAGCGGTGATGTCGAGCCCGTCCGCGTGCAAAATCGATTGCAGAAGGAACCGCCGTTTCCGCTCGGAGGCGTCGAGGAGGAACCCGTGCGACACCAACGCGAGTTCCGATTCCTCGCGCGTAAGATAGTTTCCGATGATCGCCCGCACTCCCTTCGCACCGACGGCGTACTCGCTGGAGTAGTGCCATTCGCGGGTGTAGGAACGCGCCCCGACGCCGAGTCCGAGCATGCCGTCGGTCTGGCAGCAGTACGCGGGTCCGCCGGTGTCGGGTGCGTCGGTCCGCCGGAACATCCGCATCGAAACCTGCGAATATCCCTCCCCCAGCAGCGTTTCCCGGGCATCGCGGTAACACGCCAGGCGGACGTCATCCCACGATTTTCGCGACTTTCCGAGCCCCGTCAGCGGGCGAACGTAGAGCGGGTAGAGGTACAGTTCCTCTGGTCGAAACGCGAGTGCGGATCGCAGCGTGGTCCGCCAGGTGTCGAGCGTCTGCCCCGGCAATCCGTAGATCAGGTCGATGTTGAGCGTCGGAAACCCCGCGTTTTTGAGGCGTTCCAGGGCGGCGACCACCTCCGCGGTCTTCTGGGGCCGCCCGCTTGCTGCATTCTCGGACTCCACGAACGACTGCACGCCGATGCTCACTCGATCGACGCCTCGGTCCCGCAGCACCGCGATTTTCCCCGAGGAAATCGTGTCGGGCGACGTCTCGACCCCGACCGGGATCGTCTGGAGGTCTGCCCCCATGACCCGTTCCGCGAGGTCGAACACATTCGCGAGTTCCGATTCGTCGAGGAACGTGGGCGTTCCGCCGCCAATCGCGAAGCGAGCGAATTCCGCGTCCGGTAGCTCGTCCCGAACCGTGCGAGCTTCCACCGCGAGGGCGTCGAGGTACAATCTGGCGAGTCCGTTTCCCGGTTGCGGTTGCGTGAACAGGTTGCAGAATCCGCACCGCATCGTGCAAAACGGGATGTGGATGTACAGAAACAGCGACCGGCGATCCTGCCGGTTCCACACTTCGCGAATCGGACGTGGTTCCGGCAGCGGTCGGTACGCCGTCTTGTGCGGGTAAGCGTAGACATAGCCCCGGTACGGCGACCCGCTCAGAACCTCGCGGGGATCGGTCACGACGATTCCCCCTGGAGCAGAAACTCGGCGTAAGGAACGTCCCACACCACCGGATGGCCGACGCGATGGCCGAGGTACCCGCCCTCACCGTAGGCGGTGCCGTGGTCGGAGCAGACGATGCCCATCCATGCCCCGCGTTGGCGAAGTTTCTGGAGCAGTTCGCCGAGGTGTCTGTCGACATACTCCAACGCCGCCGCGTGCGATTCCCGCGTATCTTCGACCGTTCCCGGAAGGTAAAACCGGTTGGGCTGGTGGATCGCGGAAACGTTGAGGAACAGAAAAACCCGCCGGTCCGGTGACACCGCATGGACACGCTCGAGCGCCAGCCGCACCTGATTCTCCGTCGATTGCGGGTCCGTCACGCCCAGTTTCGGTTCCCAGTGGCTCTCCTCGAACAACGCGGGGAGAACGTTCCCGAGCGGCGTTTGCTTGTTGAAGAACCCCGTGCCACCGATGCAAATCGTGTGGTATCCGATGTTGCGGAGCCCGGTGACGATGTCCGGGGCGTCGAACACATACGTTCCCTCGCCGGTGGTCTCGCTTCCGAGAAACCGGGCCGCGAAAAGCCGACAGTGACGGCCCGGTGTCACCGGCGTCGGCAGGAAACCCGCAAAGAACGCGGTATGTGCGGCGAACGTGAAACTCCCCGGGGAATGACGTCGCTCCCAACCCCCCGCCGGGAGCACCCGCGAAAGTTTCGGCGTCCGCCCGGCCGCGTGCAACTCCGCCGCCACGTCGAACCGCAAAGTGTCGAGCGTGACCAGGAGAATATCGACCTTTCCGACCAAACTCTGTGCGTCCAACATTCCCGACCCCGACTCCGAGTCTTCCGTGTGATAGAATAGGGCAACTCGCCCCGCACACCTCTCAGGCGGGCTCCGCCAACCCAAGAATCGATCCCATGGCCACTGTTGGCATCGACCTCGGCACCACGTTCTCCGCCGTCGCCCACCTCGACGATCGTGGCCGACCAGTGATGATTCCCAACCGAGACGGAGAAATCCTCACTCCTTCCGCAGTCTACCTCGACGGGCTCGGCGGGGCGGTGGTTGGTCAACCGGCGCTCGATCTTTCCCTGGAACAACCCGCTTCCGTCGCCCAACTCGTCAAACGTCGGATGGGTTACCCGGACCTGGGGTACACCGTTGACGGTGCCGAGTTTCGACCGGAAACCATGTCCGCGATCATTCTGCGGAAACTGGTCAAGGACGCGGAGCAGCACGTCGGACCGATCGACAAGGCGGTGATCACGGTGCCGGCCTACTTCGACGACACCCGCCGGAAAGCGACGATGGACGCCGGGCGGATCGCGGGGCTCGAAGTCCTCGACATCCTCGACGAGCCCTCCGCCGCCGCCCTCGCCTACACCTTCCAGATCACACCCGGGGCCGATTTGCCACCCGATGTCCAGCGCACCGTCCTGGTCTACGACCTCGGCGGCGGCACCTTCGACGTCACGCTCGTCAAACTCGGGAAAAAACGATTCCAGGTCCTCGGAATCGAGGGGGATGTCCGCCTCGGCGGGAAGGATTGGGACGACCGGATCGTCAATCACGTCGCCGCCCAGTACTCCGCCCGGTTCTACGGCGATCCCCGGGAAGATCCGCAGTCCCTCGCACTCCTGATGGCCGGCGCGGAGCGGGCGAAGCGGACGCTCAGCAAACTCCCGGAAGCCCGCGTGACCTGCACCCACAACGGCCAGAAAATCACCGTCTCGCTCAGCCGCACCGAGTTCGAGAACCTCACAAGAGACCTCCTTCTGCGGACCCGGCTCACGACTCAGCAAGTCCTCAACCAGGCCGGCCTCACCTGGGACCACGTCGACAAAATCCTCATGGTCGGCGGCTCCACACACATGCCCATGACCGGAAAGATGCTCGCCGAGCTCACCGGTAAGGAACCCGACCGATCCCTCGCCGTCAGCGAGGTCGTCGCCCGGGGTGCCGCCCTCCACGCCGGCATCTACGAGGCCCGCAAGGCGAAGGAGGAGGGGGAAACCGGGGGATTGATCATCCTCGAGGAAGTGGTCGAGATCAACGTCAACGCCCACAGCCTCGGCGTGGAAATCCGCAAGGCAGAGGAACGGATCAACAACAAGCTCATCCCGAAAAACACGCAACTTCCCGCCGCCGTCAGCCGGGTCTACTACACCGCCTCCGAGGGGCAGACCCGGGTCCGCGTGCGAATCCTCCAGGGGGAAGCCCAGCAGGCGGAGGCGTGCATCCCCGTCGGCGAGTGCTGGATCGAGGACCTGCCGGAGGGGCTGCCCAAGGGATCGCCAGTCGAGGTTTCTTGCGGTGTCGCCGCCAACGGCCGCATCGAGATCACCGCGATCGACAAGACCAGCGGCCAGGCCGCCCGTGCCGAGATCCACCGCCAGGGTGGGCTCGACGACGATGACATTGCCCGGGAAGCGGAGTATGTGCGGTCTCTGAAAATCCAGTGATTTCCCGCACGAGCGGAGGAGTCGCTACCGGCGGATCAACTTGAAGGTGAGTACCAGCGCCCCCAGGACGGCGACCACGTTCGCCCCCCAGACGCCGACGATCATCGGCACCTTCCCGTCCCTTGCCAGCCCGCCGCCGGCCAGCAGCAGGGGGTAGTACACGATCACGGTGGGCAGGAAGCACGACACGAAGGTGCTGAGGTAGTCGGAGCGGTTGGCCCAGATTCCGACGGGGCAGCCGATCAGGGCGAAGCAGAGGCAGCCGGCCGCGATCGCGGGGCGCATGTACATCTCATACTCGACGTTGCGGATCTGCCGCTGGGCGTCGTCGATCTGGGCCTTGAAGTGGGCTTCCTGCGCGAGCAGCAATTTCCGGCGGTCGGGGTCCGTCTCGCGGTCCGCCTTGGCGAGATTCTCCTGCCGGGCCTCGATCCGCTCTTGCTTCTTGATCTCCCACTCGGCTTTGCGGCCCGGCAGTTCCTCCCATTCCAGTGCAACCGGCCGAGATTTGATGTTCTTCGTGGAGAACATGTCCGGCAGGGGAATCTCCATCGGCCGGTTCCCCTCGGTTTCGAGAACCGTGTCCCGGCCGTTGACCACCCATCGATCCGGGTCGATGGAAAGCGTTCCCTTCTCAAGGTCGACGCTCAACTTCGCTTCCCGGGCCCGGGCGACGACATCGTACCCGAACGGAACCTCGGTGCCGTCGGACGCCTTGATCTTCCCCCGGCGCTTCACGATCACGTCGATGAGCCGGCGGCCCTGCACGTCGCGGACGTAGATGGCGTACGGGAAATTGCTCGCATTCATCCCGCGAAAATGCCGTTCCCGCTTGAGCAGGTTGTACAGCACCTCTTCCGGATCCTCGAGAAGCTGGGCCTGGAACATCTGCTGGGTTCGGGGAATCACGGAGTAGTACAGCCCGCCCGTGAGGATGGCGGAGACCAGTCCGAGGGCGAATGCGGGTCGCAGAATCGTCAGGAGATCGATTCCCGCGGCTTTGATGGCGACGATTTCGTTGTCGTTCGCCAGCCGGCCGTACACCACGCACGACGCGAACAGGGTCGTCGGCGGAATTGTCCAAGGCAACATCGTCGGAATGATCAGCGGGATCGCCCGGAGAATCTGCGATTGCGACAGGCCTGCTTGCTGGGCCTGCTGGATGATCCCCGCGATGAGGCAGAGCCCCGTCAGGCCGGTGAGCGAGAAGAGGAACACTCGAAAGAGTTCCCAGAACAACGTGCGGTACAGGATGCCGACCGGCGAAACCACGGCTCACCTCCGAGTCGCGAACGGCAAGGTCATACCCGGAATTCTCCGCTTCCGCCAGTCCACTCGCAGTTGCGGACGCGAGGGGGAACGGGTAGAACCCGCCATTCGCACGCAGACCCGCACGGAGGTAGCGATGGACCGCGCCGAACTCCTCACCGTTCTCGCCGACATTCTGGAAAAGTGTGTCGACCGCCGGCCCGAGCTACTGACGGAGAATCTGACCCTCCGCGAGGGACTGGGGCTCGATTCCATCGACATCTTCAGCCTCGTCGTGGAAACGCAATCGCGGTTCGGGATCGACATCCCGACTCAGGACATGTCGATCGAAACAACCGTGGGCGATGTGCTGGACCTGATCCAGTCGAAGCTCGTGGCCAAGTCGAGGGCGGCATGACGTCGCCTGTTCCCGAGGTGTGCGGCGTCGCGGCGACGGGTGTCGTCCGCTGCCCGATCCGCTCGGTCAAAAGCTTGAAGCCGGAACTGGCGGCGTGGCCCGATTCCGCTGCGGCCGCCGGGGTGAAGCTGGCGGACGAGCAGGCGGTGCTGGCGATGGTCGCCGTCCTCCGCGCCGCCGACTCCGCGGGTTGGCGGGGGAAATCCTTTTCCGATTGGGGTGTGATCGCAGCTCCGCGATTTCTCGGCCGATGCCGGGGAGCCCTGGCCTTGTCGCGGTTCCACACACAGGGTCCGCGAAGTGTCTCGCCTCTGATCATCCCGTATCTGTCGCTGCACTCGGTTGCGGGGTGCGTCAGTCTCGGATTGCACGCCCACGGCCCAAACTTCGGCGTCGGCGGCGGGCCCGGCCACCTCTCCGAGGGACTTCTCGCGGCCGTCGACACCCTCCGGGCGTGCCGGTTGCCGGGAATCTGGGTCGTTGCGACCGGCTGGGACCCGGAGCCGATCCCCAGCGATGCCGGCGACCCCGAGACGGACTCGACCGGGTACGCCGTCGCCATCGCCCTCGTTGCGGCCGACTCACCGGAAAGTCTCGGCACACTTCGCGTCACGTTCGATGCTGCCTCCGGAAACTCGGTGGGCGACCCGGCTCTGCGGGAACTCGCGGATTCTCTGGAGCATCCCGCATCCCGTGCCTGGACGTGCCCGATTCCCGGCGGGCAGATCGCGGTGCAAGTGACCCCGGCGGCGCGATCGATCCGCTCCGCGGCATGACCGTCGGTCTTCCGACATACCCGGTTGAAGCGTCTTTCCGCCCGGATACACCGACTCCTCCCGGTTCCGCGAGTGCCGTCGATGCTTCCGATTCTCGTGCTCGTTGGAGCGTATCTGGTCGGGGGAATTCCGTTCGGATACCTCCTCGGCCGGGCTCGCGGGGTCAACCTCTTCCGCGAGGGAAGCGGGAATATCGGCGCGACCAACGTCTGGAGGGTGCTCGGCGCGAAGTTCGGGGTCGTCTGCTTCCTTCTCGATTTCGCGAAGGGAGCGGCTCCGGTGGTGGCGGCGGGATCGCTTGTGCCGGGGGACGAGGTGGTGCGGACAGGAGCGGCGGCACTCGCGTTCCTGGGTCACCTTTTCCCGATCTACCTCGGATTCCGCGGTGGAAAGGGGGTCGCCACCGGGGCTGGCACCATCGCCGTCCTGGTTCCGGTTCCCGCCGCCATGGCGATTGTGGCCTGGGTTGTGGTCTTCCTCGTCTCGCGGTTCGTATCCCTGGCATCGATCGCGGCGGTGGTCGTGCTTACACTGGTGCGGATGCTATCCACCGGAGCGTGGGAAAGCGGAGCGGTTTTCGCGACGGGATACTGCCTGGCCGGCTCGCTTTTGGTGATCGTGAAGCACCGCTCGAATTTGAAGCGACTTGCGGCCGGAACGGAACCACCGATGGGGGACTGGGCGATGCGGCAGACCGTTGTCAGGGCGTTGCACGTGCTCGCGCTCGGGATCTGGTTCGGCGGCGCGGGGTTCTTCAACTTCGTCGTCGCACCCGCGATTTTCGAGTCGTTCCAGCATGTCGCGGCGGGGGGGCCGTCGGATCGGACCGCTTACGTCAAAATCACGCCGCCGGGGGAAGCGGAGCAGAAGGCTCTGGGGAGTGCCCTGGCGGGGTCCGCGGTCGGGCCGGTGTTTCCGAAGTATTTCGCGATGCAGGCGGGGTGCGGGGTGATCGCGCTGGTGACGGCCCTGGGTTGGTGGAAATTCGGGAAGTGGCACCGCGTCCGGGTGCTGGTACTGGCGGTGGGGCTGGTAACCGTCGCGGTGGGTTGGCCGATCTCGGGGGAGGTTTCGCGGTTGCGGCTGGAACGCTTCAACCCGGATCCCGCGGTTGCGGCGGCGGCCCGGGCTGACTTCGGACCCTGGCACCTCGTGAGTCTCGGGCTGAGCTTCGTGACGGTTTTGACCGCCGGGGTCGCCCTCGCGATGGCGGCGAGGTTGCCGGAGTCCCCGACCCGTCTGGGGGCCGCCTCGGAGAGATGAAGAACTATTTCTTTCCTTCGGAGAATGGCCAGCCTTTGCGATAGTCCGAGTAATCCGGAACCGGAACCACACCGAGCAGGTCGGGCTCGTTCACAAGCGGAACGTCTGGCTCCTGTACCGGACTGGTTAGCTCTGACGTCGCGGGTGCCGAGGCCTGTGCGACTTCGTTGGATAACGGAAGATTTTGCGCCGGGGCGAGGAACCAGGCTGCAAGTCCGACTCCGACCAATCCCAGAATGATCACAACCCGACTTCGAGATTGCATCCGGATCTCCCCGATCAGGTGACTTCCCACGATCATCTGACGCAATTTCGTCGTCACTCGGTTCCCAAAACCGTGCTTTTTGGCACGAAATCTCGAAGAACCACTCCGGCACGACACCTGCCTTGGGGCCTGCCGTTCCAAAACTTTTCGCGAAAGGGGGTGCCCCGTGGCGATGGTTGTGACCGAGCCGTGCGTGGGATGCAAGTACACCGATTGCGTCGTAGTTTGCCCGGTCGAATGTTTCTATGGCGACGAGCGGCAGCTATACATCGACGCGGATGAATGCATCGATTGCGGTGCATGCGTCCCCGAGTGCCCGGTGGAGGCGATCTTCTTCGAGGCGGACGTGCCCGCGGAGTGGTCGCACTACATCCAGTTGAACGTCGAGCGGGTCCGCGTTCTCAAACCGGCCGGGGCCCGCGTGACGGAGCGGATTCCCCGGTGATTTCCGGATGCCCGCGGGGTCACTCGACCACCGCGGGCTCGATGACTCGCATCGATTTCCACTTGCCCGTGCGGAAACGCCACCAGAAGCAGCCGGCCATCGCCCCGATGTACGCGGTCGCACAGCACCAGGCCCAGTACAGGTTCCCCCCGTTGGCGACGATCAGGTACGTCGGGATGACCATGATCGGCCAGGCGAGGCAGAAGGTGAGCAAGGAAACGAACCGGGTGTCGCCGGCCCCGCGGAGGGCGAAGGCGAACGCGACGTTGACCGCATCCGCGACGGAATAGACCGCCACGCACACCAGCAGCGTCGGCACGACTGCCGCGATCGCCGCGAATTTCTCGGAATCGTCCCCCTCGAAAATCGAAACGAGCAGATTCGGCAGCAGGAGATACACGGCGGCGACGCAACACATGTACCCGGCCACCCAGCGGAGCCCGGTGTAAGTCGAGCGTTCCGCGATTTCCGGCCGATCCGCACCCAGCCGTTGCCCGACGAGGATGCAGATCGCCTGGCCGACCCCCATCATGGGCATGAACGCGACCATGTTGAGGCGGATCGCCAGGGTCGTTGCACCGAGGGCCGCGTCGCCGAGCCGGCCGACGAGTTGCACGAAAATCTGGAACACGAGCACGTCGAGGAAGATCTGCATCCCCGCCGGCCCGCCGAACTTCATCAAGCGCCAGAAGAGTTCCCGCTCGAACCTCCAGCCGAGGAGAGAGTGGAACTCGTCGCGGAACGGCTTGCGGAGGAAGAGCGCGATCGCCACGCACGCCGACACCGCGGATCCGGCGGCGGTCGCATATCCTGCCCCGGCAATCCCGAGTTCCGGGAAGCCCCACCGCCCAAAGATGAGCACCAATGCGAGGGCGATGTTCGCCGCGGTTCCGGCGGCTTCGATGCCGAGCACAGTCCAGGTTTGGCCGCGACCCGAGAAGAACCCGTTGACCGCGTGCATCACCAGCATCGGCAACGCGGCCGGGGCGAGCGTTTGCAAGTAAGTGATTTCCAGCGTCTGCAACCCCGGCGAGTGCCCGCCGAGCGAGATGAGAAACGGGGCAGCCGGGATCATCGCCAGGAACGCAATCCCGGCGATGATCGCGAAGTAGATCCCCTGCCAGACCGCGGGACCAACGCGTTGCGGTCGGTTCGCACCCGTGTACTGCGCCACGAACGTCGAGGTGTACCCGGCCGTCACCGAGAGGAACCCGAACGCCAGCCAGTACCACATCACCCCCGGGAACGACGCCGCCATCTCGTCCGGGTTGTGCCAGGAAAGGAGAATCGTGTCGACGAAAACCTGCACCGTCATGAAGCTCTGGCTGACGATCAACGGCAACGCGAGGGAAAGCAACTCGCGGCTGCCTCCCTCCGTTACAGTGGGCGGTGCGCGGTCGCTGGGTAGGGATTCCGCGGACGGGGATGCGATCGGAGAGTAAGACATATATTCCTATTTATGAGTTGTCTCCCCCGATCCCTCCGAACAGTTCGGCGACTATCGGACAAGATTTAACCCATATCGATAGACCTTGAGGATTCCCGAACTGACCGTGATACCTCGTCTAGCAGCAGATTGAGATTGATGGCGTCCGCTTGCTCCCCTGCTTCGACCCGCTTAATGATCATGTCGCGCGGAAAAGCAAATACATCCTGATCCTGAAACTTTAGAGCAAACTCGGATCCTTCTTCGTCACAGTAGACCACCCATCTCATGGAGAGTTCGTGCGCCAGTATTTCTCCAAAGACGGTTCCAAATAGGATCAACTCGGATTCGGCGTCGTCGCTGTACGGACCAGCGCTGATGAGGCTATGAAGAGTCGGAATGTCCGCTCGTGTACCCGTAAGTCGAATCTCGGATTCGAAACCACGTCCGAGAATGTCATTGACCCATGTCGTGGCATACCGAATGCCTTCGAGTTCATCAGCGTAGAGGTCGCGCGTTACTGGCATAGTCGTCGCACCACTTATTTGATCGGGAGCAGCCAGATGTTGCGGTACTGCACGGGGTGGCCGTGGTCTTGAAGCAGGATCGGTCCGGGGGCGGAGGGGTCGCCGCCCATGCCGGCTCGGGTGTTGTCGACCGGCACCTTCACGTCGTCCTGCACCTTCACCCCGTTATGATAAACCGTGATGTGGGTAGGTTCGGTCTTCTTGCCGTTTTCGAACTTCGGGGCGGTGAATTCGATGTCGTACGACTGCCAAACCGTCGGGGCCTTGCAGGCGTTCTCGCTCGGGGCGGAGACCTCGTAAATCGCGGCACAGTCGTTCTTTTGGGACTTCAACCCGTATGAATCCAGAACCTGCACCTCGTACCGGCCCTGGACGTATACCCCGGAATTGCCCCGCCCTTGCCCCGCATTTTTCGGTTCGTACGGCACCCGGAACTCGACGTGGAGCTTGAACTTCCCGCCGAACTTTTCCTTCGTGACGATATCCCCGTGCCCCTTGAAGCCTTCCATCGCCCCGCCGTCGACGAGCTTCCACTTGACCTCGGATTTTCCGTCTTTTTTCGTCCACTTGTCCACCGACTTGCCATCGAACAGCACGATCGCCCCCTCCGGCGGCGGGGTGGACGCGGCGTCCTTGAGGTCCTCCGGCTTCGCGGCCTTGAACCCCTCGTCGAGCTTCCACGGGTTCGGAGCATCGGCAGCAATCGCGACGGACGAGACCGCCAACAACAGGGCAAGAACGGAGAGGGCACGCATCGGAAACCTCGGAAATGGGGAAAAGGTGGGCATCCTCCGGACGAGGCGAGTGTATCCGCCCCGCCGGCAGCGTCCACGAATTCCCGGATTCCGATCATTCCTGTGCGACGGAGCCGGGGTTTTCCCCCCACCGCTTCAACAAGCCGTGCTCGACGCCGAGTTGGTCGCAGATTCGGGCGACGATAAAGTCGACCATGTCCGCGATCGAACGGGGATGGGTGTAGAACGCGGGCATTGCCGGGAGCACCACCGCACCCGCTTCCGCGACGGTGGTCAGGTTCCGCAGCGGGATCAGACCCAGCGGCGTTTCCCGCGGCACGAGCACCAGTTTCCGACGCTCCTTGAGGTGGACGTCCGCGGCCCGGTGGATGAGGTTCTCCGAGATTCCGTGGGCAATCGCCGCCACCGTCCCCATGCTGCACGGGCAGATCACCATCCCGCCGGTGAGGAACGACCCCGAGGCGATGCCGGCCCGGAAATCGCGGAAATGGTGATACCGCAACAGCGACAGATCCACGTCCGCCGATGCGTTCCCGAGCAGCACCGCAGGTTCGAACCGGGTCAGGTCGATGGAAAGCCCCATTTCCGTCGCGAAAACCTCGGTCGCGGCCGGGCTGATGGTGAGATGGACCGTCCGCCCGGCCCGCAGCAGAGTTTCGAGAAGCCGGACCCCGTACGGCGACCCACTCGCCCCGGTAATTGCGACAACCAGATCGGTGGCGGCCATCTCGACTCCTGATGCGGTTCCCTGTTCCGTCCCGGGCAATTCTCGGGCAGAATACCGGTAGCTGACATCTCAACCGCGGTCGGGTGTTCCCCGTCACAGGTGTCGTATGACGATGCGTTTGCTCGCTGCCGTACTGACGATCGGAGCCCTCGCACCGACCCTTCCCGCAGCGAACCCGGTCGCCGTGCCGTGGAAATTCGACGAACTCATCCTCAAGAACGGGGCCCGGTTCCAGGGGTTGCTGCTCGACGAGACGGAAAAATTCTACCGCTTCCAGATCGTCCGCCGGCCCCCGGGTCGACCCACGATCACGCTCACCGACCACTTCGACCGTGCCGACGTCGCCCGCATCAACAAACTCGGCGACAAGGATCGGCAGATTCTTCGAGACAAGCTGGCGGAACTCGACCCCAACGGGGCCGGCGAGCGGAAGCGGATGGAGGAACTCGAACTCGGAAAGACCGAGTGGCTCGGTCGGAAAAACGACGCGTTCCGATACGAATCCGACCAGTTCGTGTTGATCGCCGGCACCCCGGACGACGTGACCCGCCGGGCGGTCGTCCGGTTGGAGCAGATCTACGCCGCGTTCGGGCGATTACTGCCGCCACGGGTCAAAAGCGATCGACCGACGCAGGTCTTCCTCTCCGGAGAACCCGAAGAGTACCGGAAACTCCTGGCCGTCACCGGAACCCCCGTCCTCAACCAGGCCGTCTACTTCCCGGACGACAACAAGGTCATCTGCGGTTCCGACCTGAGGCAGCAGGCCAAGCACCTCGCGGCGAACCGCCTGCATTTCGTTCAGCAACTCGCGATGCTCGAGGAGTACGAGAACAGTGTGCGAACCCTCTACAAGGGCTCCGACGCGGAGATGAAGCGGTTCCTGGCCGTGGCGGCCGACCAGCGGAAGGAACTCTGGCGCGATTCGCGGACCCAGGATGCCGAGTTCGACCGGGCCAACCGCCGGCTCTTCGCGCTCCTCTACCACGAGACCTTCCACGCCTACACGATGACCTACGTCTACCCCCCGCGAAAACCCGAGGATGTCCGGGCCGGGAAAGGGACCGGGGAACTCCCCCGCTGGCTCAACGAGGGACTGGCCCAGGTCTTCGAGACCGCCGTCCTCGAGGCGGGGGAACTTCGCATCGGCGCCGCCGACAAGCAGCGACTCGAAACGGCCCAGGACTGTCTCCGCGGGAAGGGCCAGAACGGCGCGAAACTGATCCCACTCGCGGATCTGCTGCGGTCGGGCCGGGAGACGTTTATTGCCGCCCACTCCGACCAGAAGGTCGCCGCCCACCAGGCGTACCTCACGGCCTGGGCGGTCACGCACTACCTCACCTTCCACCTCCACCGCGTCGGAACCAAGGAATTCGACGCTTACCTCGTCGCGATCAACTCCGGCGGCGATCCGGTCAAGGCGTTCGAGACGCTCGTCGGCCAACCCCTCGGGAAGTTCGAGGAAGGGTTCCGCGATTACGTCGCCCGCCTGCTGCCGGACGGGAAACTCCGCCCGCCGATGCCGCAGTCGCATCGTTAGAAACCGCTCGATTTGTCGGTCACGAGCCCAGGGAAATCACGACTTTCCCGAAATGCGACGCCGATTCGAGGTGGCGGAACGCGGCCTGCGCGTCGGCGAAATCGAAGACGCGATCGATCACCGGGCGGATCTGGTGCTGCTCGATGGTCTGATTCATCGCGAGGAACATCGCCCGGGAACCGACGTAGATTCCCTGCACGTTGATGCCTCGCATCAGGATGCCGATCGGATTCACCCCCGGCCCGCTGGAAAGGACGCCGATCATGGCGATTCGCCCGCCGTACCGGACGGATTTGAGGGATCGTTCGAGAGTTCCGGCCCCGCCAACCTCGACGACGAGATCGACCCCACCTCCGGTTTGCTGGCGAGCCCACTTGTCCCAGTCCGCGTTCGAGCGATAGTTCGTGCCCGCGTCAGCCCCGAGCTTCAAGGCCCGGTCCAATTTCTCGTCGTTTCCGGAGGTGAGCAGCACTCTCGCCCCGAGGACCTTCGCGAACTGCAGGGCGAAGATCGAGACGCCGCCCGTTCCCTGGAGCAACACGGTCTTCCCGGCCGGCTCGAATCCGACGGTGAGGGCATGCCAGGCGGTGACGGCCGCACACGGCAGCGTCGCCGCCTCCTCGAAGGAGAGGTGAGCCGGGAACCGCACCACCCCCGTCTCCGCGAGCACGACCTTCTCTGCGAGAACGCCGTCGATCGCACCTCCCAGAGCCGACGCGGTCACGGTTTCCGAGATTTCCCCGTCGGTCCAGGTCTGCATGAAGGTGCCACAAACGCGGTCGCCCGGTGACACCGCGGTGACACTATCCCCGACCGCGACGACTTCCCCCGCACAATCCGAGCACGGCACCCGTGGCAGCGGCATCCGCGGGTTGTACAACCCCTTCGCAACCAGCAAATCTCGGAAGTTGAGCGAGACCGCCCGGACGCGAACCAGCACCTGCCCGGGGCCCGGACTCGGGTCAGGGCGATCGGTAACCGCCAGATGTTCGAGCCCAAACGCGGGAATCGTGTAGGCACGCATCGGGAAACTCCGAAACATCCGGAAGCGGCAGCATCTACAGTTTGCGGAATTCTCCGACGAGGCCGTCGATCTCCTTCCGCGTCCGCTTTTCTGTGACGGCCACGGTCAGCGTGTCCGCGAATTGCGGATACCACCGACCCAGCGGCAACCCCGCGTGGTAGCCGGCATCGCGGAGTTTGGCCAGCGTCGGTTCCACGGCACCCCCGGAAACCGGAAGCTTGACCGCGAATTCCTTGAAGAACGGCCGCCCCGGGAATCGGAGGGAAACCCCGGGAATCTTTGCCAGTTCCGAAGCCGCGTAGTGCGCCTTGTTTCGGCACAATTCCGCCGTTTCCTTCAAACCCTGCGGCCCGAGCGCGGTCAGATACACCGCCGCCCGCAACGCGAAAAGCCCCTGATTCGTGCAGATGTTGCTCGTCGCACGGTTCCGGGCGATGTGCTGTTCCCGGGCCTGCAGCGTCAGCACCCAACACCGCTTCCCGTTGCGGTCGACCGTCTGCCCGACGAGTCGGCCGGGGATTTTCCGCACGAACTCGGAACGGCACGTCAGGATCCCGAGGTACGGTCCGCCGAAGAGCAGCGGGGTCCCGAGCCCTTGCCCCTCCGCGACGGCGATGTCCGCACCGTAATCTCCGGGCCGCTTGAGCAAACCGACCGAGATCGGATCGAAAGATGCGACAAAGATCGCTCCCACTTTCCGGGCCGCCTCCCCGATCGCCTGCATCTCTTCCAGGTGGCCGAAGAAGTTCGGCGACTGCGCGATCACCGCGACCGTCTGGTCGTTGACCGCCTTCGCCACATCATCCGGATTCAGGAACCCGTCCGGCGTCGGGAGTGTGCGAACTTTGCACGGAAGGTTGGCCATGTACGTCGTGAGCGTTTCGCGGTACTGCGGGTGGACGCTTTCCGCGACCAGCACTTCCCCCGTCCGCCCCGTCACGCCAAGGGCCATCAGCACCGCCTCGGCGACGGCGGAGCCCCCCTCGTAAAGCGACGCGTTGGCGACATCGAGACCCGTCAGCTGGCACATCAGGGTCTGGTACTCGAAGATCGCTTGCAGCGTCCCCTGCGATGCCTCCGCCTGGTACGGCGTGTACGCGGTGTAGTTCTCCGACCGCCCGGCGATTGCGTCGACGACGCTCGGCACGAAGTGGTCGTACGCCCCGCCGCCGAGGAAACAGACCGCGTCCGACGCCGAAACGTTGCGATTCGCGAGTTCCGAAATGTGCTCGGTCAGTTCGATCTCGGAAAGGGCCGGCGGGATGTCGAGTGGCCGTTTGAGCCGGATTTCCGGGGGAATGGGTGCGAACAGATCCTCGATCGACTTCACCCCGATCCGTTCGAGCATGGCCGTCACATCGGCCGGGGTGTTCAAGACATACTCGGACACGAAGAAACCTCCGGGCCAATTGCAGTTTCAAGTTTCAGAGTTTCAAGTTTCAGAGTTCCAAGATGTCGCCCGCAAATCTCACCGCGTGGCTCGGAGCTTTTCGCGTTCCGCCCGCAGGAGTTTGATCCAGGGTCCAATGTACTGTCCGTGGTCATGGTAGGTTCGGCCACTGACGAGATTCCCGTCGATGACGCAGCCGGAATCGACGTAGGTGCCGCCGCAGATTTCGAGGTCGAACTTGCACTTCGCAACGGTGGCCATCTTCCGCCCCGCGACGCACCCCGCCCGCGCCGGAATCTCGACGCCGTGGCAGACGCTGGCGATCGGTTTGTTGTGCTCGAAGAACCACTTCGTGATGCGGATCAGGTCCTGGTCCTCGCGGATGTACTCGGGTGCCCGGCCGCCGGAAAAGAAGATGCCGAGGTATTCTTCGGGGCTGATGTCCTTGAAGGCGATGTCGGCGTCGATGGTGTAGCCTTCCCACTCGCGGGTGATGTGCCAGCCCGGTTTGACCTCGTGCATCACCATGTTGTACCGCTTCTTTTCCGGCCCCGCGACCACCGGGACGATCCCCTCTTCCTGCAGGCGGTAGATCGGGTAGAGCGTGTCGACTGTCTCGGTGGCATCGCCGACGATGATCAGGACCTTGTCATTGCCCACGGAGCACCTCGCCGAAGGAAGGCAGGAAGTTCGGGGAATTCTATGATTTTCCGGCATCCTGAGAAAGACTTCGTCGCTCGCGCTGAAGGAGAGGTTGGCTGCTTCTGATGGTCTCGTCTCGGTTGGTCCGAAAATCCTGCTGCACCCGCGAACCCGTACCGCGGTCGCGTGTCACTTCCAGCGACGGCCTGATGGTGTAACGGAAAGCACGAGAGTTTCCGAAGCTCTCGGTCCTGGTTCGATTCCAGGTTGGGCCACTGCGACGTCCCTGGGGTGTGTCGGATTGCACGCGACTTTGCGAAGGTCGCAGGCCAGGTTCGATTCCTGGCGGGGACATTTCCAAACCGCCAATTTCACCGTGGAGAAAGGACCATGGCCAAGCCTGTCTTCTATCGTCAGTGTCGGTTGACCCGACCGTACGAGGGCGGCGAAACCATCCTCGTCTCCTGGATCCCGGACCAGTTCGCGGTCGCCGGGAAGGTGGTGAAGCTGCATTCGAACGGCCAGTGGGAAGAAGGGTGGATTGTGCGCTCCGCGGGCGGGAACCGGCTCGCGGCCGCGGACGTGCCCGATTTCCACGAGTTGAGCAAGGCTCACCTCCGCGCCACCGGCGACGCCGAAACCGCCTGACCCTGCCGGAGCCTCCGCTCCGGTCTTTCAACGCCGAGGCCCAACGGCTGGGCAGTCGCCTGCAAAGCGGCTCGCAGTGGGTTCGACTCCCACCGGCGTTTCTTGTCTCGAATCGTCTCTCGCTGATCCGCACCGTCTCAAACCCCTGAATTTCCAGGGGTTTTTTCATTTGCCCAGCGACTCCCTTATCCTCGTTTTTGTCTCCGTTCGTCTCCCGCCGTTTCCACCTTTTCCGGGTCGAGGTGTATCCCGGGGTGTATCCACATTGCGAGTCGCCTCGGCGGCAACCACCGCCAGGAGCAGCATCTCGGCGACCCGTTCGAGGTCTTGGCGGGAGAGGTCCGCGAAGGGCCCCGCCTTCAAGCTCGTGCCGGGCAACGGCAAGCGGGAGACGGCCTCGACCTTCTCCGCCATGCCGGCATGGGAGTATCGGCCGATCGTGACCCGCGGGTCGGAGTGCCGAGCGAGCTCCTGAGTCACCTTCACCGGTGCAAACTGAGCGAGGAGCGTGGTGTACGAGTGACGCAGGGAGTGGAAGACGGCTTCCGCCTCGTCCACGATGATGGGGACGCCGGCGGCGGTCAGGTCGGCTCGAAACATCTGGGCCGACCGCTTCAACCAAACCCCCTGGAAGATCCGCTGACCGGCTTTCCTGCCGGCGAGGTAACCCCGCATCCGGTCCGCGATCGCGACTGGGAGGGGTTGCTCCGCCGGCTTCTTGTTTTTCGTCTGCTTCCCCTTCAATCGGACCAATGGCGTTTCCGCGTCGAGGTCGAAGTTCTCGGGCGTGAGCACGGCCAGTTCGCCGGCCCGGAATCCCGTTGCCACAGCGAGAAGGTAGAGGACGGCTCGCGTGGGTCCGTTGAGTCGGGCAAAAACGCGGGGGCTCCTCTCCGTCGCCTCGACGAGTCTGGCGAGTTCCTCGGCCGTCAGGGCCCGTCGAGGGTTCTGCGTCTCCTGCGAGGGGAGATCCATCGAGGCGAGCGGGTCGAAGTCGAGAATCGCTTTCTTCCGCCAGAGCCACCGGGTGAACTGCCGGACGTGCTTGCCCACGTAGGCCGCTGAGGTGCTCTCGATTCCACCCTCGCCTTGTGTGGCCGACCAGACGTATGACTCGACCCGGCTCGGGAACTCCTTCGCCCGGAGATCGGCCAGCGTTGCGACGCCAAGGGCCCCGAACACGCGGCGGACATGGGCGACGACGACCTTCGTGTGCTTCACTCCAGCCTTGCGGCCGACCGAAGTCTCAAACTCGACGATCAGCGGTTCGAGAGGTGCGACTGCCACTTCCCGACTGGGAAGCCCGTGCATCCCGAGTTCCGACTTCTCGACCATCGCGGCGAGCATCCGCTTCGCGACTTCCTTGTTCGCTGAGAGGGGAACTCGCTTCTTCGGCGGAAGGCCGGGGATCCCCTGCCCGTACCACAGCGATTGCTTCTCGCGGACCTGGACGGCCCCGGGAGTGCCCTTCGGGACTCGCTTGCCGGCGGAGTCGACGTAGTAGGTCTTTTGCTGGCGAACGAGGGAGGGCATTGGAATGGCCTATGAAGTTGATAACGGAGTATCTCGGTAGTGAATTTCGAAAGAATGATGCTGTGCCTTGTCATGCCAATTGAAGACGAAATGCCGTGTCAAAAGGGCCCTGGAGACGGTCCGGGGATCGCTCCGGATGAGAGGGTAGTTCCTGAGTCGGGTCGGAGTGAGCATGTCCAGCGAACCCATGTCGCCTTCCGAACTCGTCGAACAGGTTCTCGGATGGGTCCACCGCCTCGCTCGCCGGGCTGCCCGGCTCCACGGCCTCGACGCCGAGGACCTCGCCCAGGAGATCTTCCTCCGGATCCTCCGCAAGGCTCCGCTCTACGACCCCGAACGCAGCGCCCCGACGACGTGGGCGACCTTCAGATCGGGGATGTGCTGGATCCGAAGGAGTGATTACTTCATCCGCGAGTATTTCGAGAGGGAATTCGGCGAGCCCACTGGGGCCGGGAAGCCCATGATCTCCTTCGAGGCTTGCAGGAGTTCAGCTTTGAAAATATCAAAACTTGGCATTTGGATTCGAAGGTAGTCGATCGACCTCTCTGATATGAGCCTGTAGACATGCTCGTGATGCGACTCATTCCCCAAGTTTCCGAGCAGGGTTTCCAGTTCAGATTTTAGATCCCTAGGAGATGCGTCGTTTCCAGACCTTGCCTCCAAATCGGCGCATCGATTGCTGTTGTTGAGGAGTGCGCAGATCAACCATGCCTCTGACTTCGGCTTCGGGATCATTGCCACAAATCGAACTTTTGGCTCCTCGAAAGAACACGCCTCCGCTGCAAAGCCATTCTTCATCGAGGATCGCTTTTCATCCCACTCGGTTGATTTCGAGCTGTTAGTGCTATCAAGATCGCGAAATAGAACTGCCAAGACTGGTGAATTTAATTTCGAGGCGAGATCGCATGCAACGACTGCCAGCGATCTCGCATTCGTATAAAATAGCCCGGTCTCCTTTGCACGCTTCTTCCCAGGCAAGAAGGGGCGGCCTTTTCTCAGACTCTTTAAACCGGCTTGAATATCCTTCAGGTGAGACTTCCCCACGAAGTGACAGCTATGGCAGTCGATGGGAGAGTAGCCAATTTGGCCTTCATATTCTAGAAGCTGATCGATCAGTTTTGCCATTGGGCCAGGCAGAAAGTGATCTCCTGAGGCTACCGGCGGCGATCCTCCCGCGGAAGACCCAATATCACTTACCCCCTCTCCGCTGAGCAACACAAGCATGCCTACTCCTGTTTATTCGACGTTCCCAAGAGCCGCCCAACTTCATGTGCAAGGTCTGTGAGTCTTGTATCGGCAAAGGCCTCGCCTGGGCCCATGAACTCCAGCTTTTTGGCAATCGATGGAATTTTGAAAAATGGGTACGATTTTGAATAACCTTCCGAAGATCTCAATATGTAGGCTACTGATTTTCGTGCGAGGTCGTCTTCGAGGTAATTCAATATCAGTGGGCTATGGGTGGTTACAATTACCTGATGTCTGGCTGTCGTCAGTCTTTCAACAAGAAACTCCACAATTTCGGGATTGAACCCGTTTTCGATTTCGTCAAACATGACCACAGTGTGATCCGTCGTTAGCTCCGCAAGAATTGCGAGGAGGCGAAGCATCCCATCATTTACATGTCGAGCGGGAGTTGTTGAAGGCGAGCGGCCATATTGCTCGCGAACATTTAGCTGCTTCCACCCCGATCGAAGCGATCTGACGTGTATATTCCGAAACTGGGGGTATACTTTTTGTATCGAACTCACGAGTTCTTCTTCGCTAACCGGGTCCAGTTCGTATAAGAATGCTGCGAGTTGCTTGCCGCCCAACCCCAGCGATCCCCGTGCCTCCCGCGTGCGGGTTCTCAGAAATTCAGGGGTCAGCATATCGAGCGAATGGATGTTCGATATGAATTCCTTGAATTGTATGAGAGCATCTGGTAGTTTGTCCGCCCGAAGCTGAGAGAGTATAGATCCCTGATAGGCAAAAGCTATTGGGATTGGAGACTGCTTCGCCAGTTCTTCGGTTGAGATGGTATACTCGCCATTCTCCACAATCAGAGACACTTCCTTGGAACGTCTGCTGTTCGATGGCCTTGCCCAGATGGTGAGGTGCTCCGTCGTACAGTACATTCTGGAGGGATTGTATATGCAATGCCACTCGGCATGCCTTGATTCCCCTGCTACTTCAATCGTGAAGTCGATATTGCTGCGAGGTTTGAACTTTGACGCAAGTTCGTTCGATTGCCACCCGCGGGTTTCAAGCCATCCTTCAATATCGCCGACAACCTGTCTCCCCGCAAAATCTAAGAACTGAAGTACGCTCGACTTGCCTGAGCTATTAAGCCCAATCAAGCAAACGAATTTTTCCATCGCAAGCTCGAATCCTACAAGCGATTTAAAATTATCGACATTGATCTTCGAAAGTCGCATTCCGGAGTCCTCTCTCTGCTCGACCTAGTCTACGAATCCTGCGTGGCGTCAGTATCGGTCCGGCTACTTCCGCTTCCCTTGGGGCCGATCGACTGGCATTGGCTCGACCTCGGCTTCTTCCCCCGCCAGGAACGGCCGGAAGTGGTCGCAGGTGACTCCCAGGGCATCGCAGAGCTTGTACAGGGTGTCGGCCCCGAACCGGCTATCCTTCCCGGATTCAAGGGTCGAAATGAAGGTTTGGCTCACTCCGATCCTGTCGGCAAGTCCCTGCTGAGAAAGCCCCGCCGCAGTCCGTAGCCGCTTGATTTCTTCGCCAAGTGTCACCGGAAAACCCCATAGGTATACTGTTGACTTCGCCATAGGTATGCTTATATTGCCACTGTACCCGCCCGCTCCTCGAAGTCAAACCGCGTCGCTTGTTTCCATCCTCGAACCCCGGCCCTCCGCACCAGCGGACCCGGAGAAGGAACGCCCATGCTCGATCCGCCCCCGATCCTCGCCCTTGCCACCGTGGCCCCTCGACGGCGGTGCCTCCACTGCCGGCATCCAGTGGTCAGCCGACCTCGTGGCCTGTGCTGGGCATGCTTCCACCGTCCAGGCGTCCGGGAGCAGTATCCGCCCGTCAGCCCGTACGGCCGGCGAGGCCTGGGACACGTGTCGCCGAAGCGGCTTCCCGCTCCGACCTCCGCCAGGCCGGGCACACCGGAGAAACTCGAAGTCCTCGCCGCGCGAGCCGCGAACGGCGAGGCCCTGTTCCATCCCCACGACGCAGCCTGATTCCCTTCCCATTCAGGAGAACGATCCCATGGACATCGATTCGACCCTTCTCTGCACCATCATGGACCCTGCGGTTGAGCCGGCTGAAATCGTCCGCGCTCTCTACAAGGCCGCCGAGTCGCAGCGAAAAGCCGAGACGTTTCACTCCGGTGATCGCTACCTGGCCGCGGCCCTCGCCGAGATCAAGTCTGCTCTCCACTCGACAGCGACTCTCCTCGCCTTCGATCGCTGCTACCTCGCCGAAGCAGCCGACGACGGCTTCGAGGCACTGCTGGGGACGCTCCACTCGTTCATCGGTGCGGCCCAGACCGCTGCAACCCGGCTCGGCACTCTCGTTAAGCCCGACCTCGAGCGCGTGGACTGGCGGTTCGTCGACGTGACTCGTGGCCCCGACCACATAGCTCCGTCCCGAAAAGCGAGGTCGGCCCGAAAGGCACGCCGCTCGAAGCCGACCGTCGTCCCCGAGCCCCTCTTCGATCGGATGCCCTCGGTCAAAGGGAAGTGACGCTCACCGTCGTCGGCTCGATGGGAGCATCCCTCCGGGAAAAGGGGTTCGCAGTGATCGTTTCTGTTGCAAAAGTTGCACCCGACCTGTGCGAGCCCTGGTTCTCCATGCTACGCTTATCTCAGATCGCAATGCCTCGGCCTGCCAGGCTCAGCGATCGACCACCGGAACCACACCGAGACCAGTCAAGGCGTGGGAATGGGAAGGGCTCTTTCAGCCCTCTCGTTCCCACGCCTTTTTTCGTTTGGGGGGAGTCAAATGCCAGCCACGTTTGCGGATCGAATCTCCCTGCTGGAAAGCGAGGGGTTCGTCGGACTCAGGGCCCTTGCGAAAATCGCCAGCGTGCACCCCGCGACCTGCCATCGCTGGGTGACTGCTGGCGTCAACATCGCCGGTGTTGGCCGCGTGAAGTTGGAGGCGGTTCGAATCGCCGGCCGGTGGATGTCCAGTCGAGGGGCGATGCTCCGATTTATCGAGGCGATGACCGCACCGGAGCCGGTGGCGGAGAAACCTGTCGAGAAAACCGTGAGGGCCACCCGTGTCCGCCACTCGTGACAGTGGGGAGAGTGCCCCCCTCGACCTCGCCGCACTGGTCGCCGCGATTCGCGACGCAGCCGCCAAGCCACCGCCGCTGCTCATGACAGCGGAGGAAGCCGCGGAGTATCTCGGCATCAGCCGAGCTCTGCTCTACCGACTGGTCGCACGGCGAGAACTGCCCGCGCCTCTGGATATTCCGCAATGTGGCTCGAAATGGCGGCGATCGGACCTGGAGAAGTGGGCGGCGAAGCTCCGTCCTCGCCGCGGGAAACCGACACGACTGGGGCCGACTCAACAACAGACCGAGTCGGCCTGAACCAAAGCAAACACCCCGCGGACCAGGCGGGGTGTTTTGCGTAGCGGCCTCATCGGCCACCGGATGGGATGGTGAGATTATGTCGAAAGATAGCAAGTCTAGCAAGCCCGAGCCCTCAAAGATCTGGTCGATCGCCGCTCCGCGGCTGGCAGCCTGGGCACTCGAAAGACTGGTGAACCGTACCGACGCCTGGGGCGGGTACTATCGCAAGTTCGACAAGTCGACCCAGCAGACCGAGACTCGCACCACAACCCGCAAGGAGGACGATGTTGTCGGGGGATCGCCCGCGGGCCCTCTCGACCTGGCCAAGCTCACCGCCCATTTCCGCGGCCGCCACACCGACCACATCGTCGGGGTCCACGCCCTCGGGCCCGACGGCTTCGGCAAGTGGGTCGGGTTCGATGTCGATGCCCACGACGACCAGGTCGACGTGGGCCGGAACGAGAACTATGCCAGGTTCCTCTTCTCGAAGTTGTCCGCACTCGGCTTTCGCCCCCTGATGTACTCCTCCAACGGCAAGGGCGGGTTCCATGTGTGGGTTCTGTTCGACTCGCCTGTCCCGGGGCCCCTCCTGCACTCGTTCGCGAAGTGGGCGATTGCCGACTGCTCGGCCTTCGGTGTCGAGGTTGAGGCGAACCCGAAGCAGCCCACGATCGGCGAGGGTAAGTTCGGGAACTGGCTCCGGGTTCCGGGCCGCCACCACACACGGGAGCACTGGCCGGTCGCCTGGACCGGTACGACCTGGTCGTCGACCAGGGAGACGATCGAACTCATCCTCGGGCACGACGGCGACTCGTGGGAGAAGATCCCCGCCGCCGCCTACCCCGAGCCGGAACCCGAGCCCCACCGCGAGGAGATCCGCCGTCGAGAGTACACCCACGGTGATCCCCCCTGGGTGATGTTCAATCGCAATGCGGACTTCCCGGCGATGCTCGAAGCCGACGGGGCGAAGCGTGCCTCGGGCATCCAGTGGATCCGGCCGGGGAAGGACTCGGGCACGTCCGGGACGCTCGGGTTCAAGATGGATCGCGACTCGGGATGTCCGCTCCTCTTCAACTGGAGCCCGAACTGGTACGGCCTCGCCGCGGGCAAGTTCTACACGCCCTTCGACTTCGAGGTCTCCAAGCGACACGGCCGCATCACGGGCGACACGAACCGGCAGACGATCGAGGCCCTGCGAGCGGAGGGGAGGATTCCGCCCGCGACGAAGTCGAAGCCGGGGCCGCGACCTGGTGCAGACGTCCGCACCGGATCGACCACCTCGGCGAAGCCCGAGGGCTCCTCGACTCGGCGGGCGGTCGCCGGCGAGTGGGTCCCGTTCCCGACGGACGCTCTTCCTCACACTGTCGCCTGGTTCGTTACCAATGTCGCCGAGTCGATCGGATGCGATCCATCCCTCGTTGCCATCCCCGCGTTGGCGCTGCTCGGGGCATCGGTCGGCATGTCGCATATGGTCAGCCCGAAGCGAGGCTGGAAGGAACCGCCGATCATCTGGGCGGCGGCGATCGGAAAATCGGGGACCCAGAAGTCGCCGGGCTATCGCGAATCGGAGGACATCGCCGAGGACATCAACGACGATCTGGAGGAAGAGTTCCGCCAGGCCTTCGCCGAGTACGAGGACAAGATGGCGAGCCGGGACCCGGACAGCGATGAGCGTCCCCCGCCTCGACCTGTGAAGCGTTCGTTCAGCAAGGGCGACCTCACTATCGAGGCCCTCGTCGGAACTCTGCAAGACAATCCCCGCGGGATCCTCGTGGCGAACGACGAGTTGGACGAGTTCATCAAGTCCTTCACGAAGTACGCGGGCAAAGCCGGTTCGAGCGACCTGGCGAAGTGGCTGAAGCTCTTCTCGGCGGGCACCATCAACTACACCCGGAAGACGGGCGACCGGCGGGAAGTCCGCGTTCGCGGGGTGGGCGTGTCGCTTTGCGGCACCATCCAGCCGGGCGTCATGGCCCGGGCGATGACACCCGAGTTCCGTGAGTCGGGATTCCTTGCACGGATGCTCCTCGCTTACCCGCCGAAGCGACGGCGGGAATGGGTGGACAAAGAGATCGCGGACAATGTCCGTTCGGAATTCGCGGAACTCGTCTCGACGCTCTACCGAATGCCGGTCGACACCTGGCCAGGCGGACGACTCAAGCCCTCCATCGTTCCGCTGGCTCCGGACGCTCGTAAGGCGTTCATCGCGTTCTACAACGCGAATGGCGAGGACATGGAAGTTGCAGCCGACGACGAGGCCGCCGCGTTCTCGAAGCTCGAAGCGTACGCGTTGCGGTTCGCTCTCCTATTCCACGTCTGCCGGCACCGGGGGAAGTCGAAGGACTCCCCCATCGCTCGGAGCGATGTCGAGGCCGCGATCCGGCTCACCGCCTGGTTCAAGGCCGAGACCGAGCGGTGCTACGCCCTGCTGGCCGAGACCTCCGAGGTTCGCCGATCCCGCGACCTCGCTGAGGTCGTGCTACGGCTTGCCCACCGCCTGGCAGAACGTCGAGGAGATGGCCAACTCCGGGTGACTCCTCGCGATCTCCAGAACCACAACACCCGGAAATTCCGCCGGGTCGAGGATGCCGAACTCGCCCTCGAAACCCTCGTCGCGGACGGATTCGGTCGGTGGGAACAGGCCCCTCGACCCTCTCGGGGAGGCCACGCGGTTTCCTTCTACGTACCCCTTCCTACATCCGACACTTCCTACACTCGCTCCTCCGACGAATCGCCCTCGGCGTCCGACACCACTTCCTACACTCGGCCGAACTCGTCCGACACTCGCCAACCGGGCTCAAGAGCCGATTTCGACGCAACTACCTGTTTTGAAGGGGCTTGCGACGAAAATCCCTTCAACTCCGCGGGGTCGAGTGTAGGAAGTGTCGGATGTAGGACGGGGTACTCAGGCGGAGAAAAAGAAGCGGAATCTAACGGTCTGACGAATCACGAATTCGGAACGAGTGTAGGAAATCCGCCGGCGAGTGTCGGACATCATCCCGATCGGTCGGCGGAGTCCGAATGGGGCGAGGAGCCATTCCCATGATCACGACTGCCATCGACAACGACCTACTCGCGTTCTTGCGGGGCTGGGCCGAGACCCCTTGTCCGGTCAGCTGGCGGGCAGCGTTTTGCGATTGGATTGACACTCGAACGGACTTCCACAGGATGCAACTGTGGGACGGCCGGCTCCCGGCGAAGTGGGGACTGTACTTTCGCCAGCACGGGAAGAAGTTGCCGTGGTGGGCGGCGTACCGCCGATCAACGCGAAAGACCGTGGCTGCATGGTTCGACAACTACCGAGTCTCGGGCAAGCATCCCTTCCGCGGGTGGGGGGAGGGAAGGGTCGGCGGTCTCCCCGTGGTCATCGCGTCGCCGAGTCGTCGCAACTTCGACCCGGAGACACTGGCCGCTCACCTCTCGGACCTGATCCCATGCCCGATCACTTACGATTTCGGGTCGGAGTTCCCCTGGGAGTTCAGAATTGCGATCTGGTTCTGGTTCGCCCGTCCCCAACCGCAGGAGGCCGGCAGTTCTGAAAACCCGTCCACCAGTGTATAACTGACAACTGAGGCGACTTCCTTCTCCAAACGGCTCCCAATGCCCCTTTCGACCCATGAACGCAACAGCGGGGCAGCCAGGTCGGCTTCCTGGCATTCCAGTACCCGTTCGAGCAAGGGGTAGGGGGGTCAAAATGTTTGCGTGCCCTCCGCCGTAGACCGCGGGGTCGCCGCGTGAAAAAAGTCGCAAGATACGCAAACGATTTTCCGGAGGCCTCCGATGGCACGACCTGGTCCCCCGCCCAAGCCTTCTCGCCTGAAAGCCGCAGCCGGAAACCCCGGCCGACGACCGCTGAACGATCGCGAGCCGTCGCCGAAGATCGAGGTTCCCAAGATGCCGACCTGGTTGTCGGCGAAGGCGAAGGCCGAATGGCGAAGGATCGCTCCGGAGTTGAGACGGCTCGGCCTGGTGGCGAAGATCGACATGGCAGCGCTCGCCACCTATTGCCAGGCCGTCGCCGAGGTCCAGATCGCGACGGAGACAATCGACCGCGAGGGCCGAGTTTGCACGTGGCCCATCCTCGACAAGGACGGAAACAAGATCGGCGAGCGGTTGAAGGCTCACCCAGCGGTGCAGCAACAGCGGGACGCGATGCAACGCGTGAAACAGTTCGCGGCCGAGTTCGGGCTGAGCCCGTCGGGTCGAACTCGGGTTGTCAGTGGCGATGATCCCGATCCGCCCGGAGGAGATGAACGAGACCAACGGTTCTTCGGCACCGTCGGCTGACATCAAGAGACGGGCATGTTTCGGGTATAGTCGCAAGCGATGACTTGTGATGATCACAGAGAAGCGACCGATAGTCGCAGGTCCTGACTCCAAGAGGTGCAGAGATGGCACGATCGCAGACAGCACAGATGCCCGGGTTCCTCCGCGACGACGCTCCGCCCGCGGAGCCTCTGGCCCGGCCGAGGATTGCGAGCAAGCTGGCCGAGGTCGACCGCGAACTGGCCGAGAAGCTCCCCGCCCTCGAGGCGGACGTCGCCTCGACCCGTGAAGCGGTTCAGGTCGCCCGGAAGGCCCTCGCCGATGCGGAGTCGAGGTTCATGGTGGCCGTTGCCGCCGTCAACAGTGCCCACGCCGAAAACCGCAGTCAACGGAACCGTCTTGTGCGGTTGCTCCGGGAATCGGCACCCGCAGAACTCGTCGAGGCGAAGCGTGAGCTCGACCAGGTCGTCGACGCGTGCACTTGTGGCACTCGGCAGAAGGAGTTCCGGGACCCTGTCGCGGTCCGCGAGGCGGCGCAATCTGCCCTCCGGGAAATCGAGTCGCTGGAGCTTTCCGGAGTAGAGGGGTCGGCCCTGCGAAACAAGCTGCGAACAATCTTTATTCGGTTGGACGAACTTCGCAAATGGTAACCCAACACTCCAGGAGACGGCCATGCCCGACACCTCACTCCCGCCCGCTCCGCCGGGCGGAACCTACCGCCGGGATCCCGAGACAGGCGGGCTCATCCTGACCTTTCACAACGATGAGAGTCGCCGACGATTCATGGACGAGGACCTGCGGGATCGGCGGGAATCGCTGGACACCGCCTGGCGGAGCTACCGGGAGGAGCTTCGCGACTGGCGTCTCCGGAATCCATCGGCCTCGAAGCGATTCACTGGACGAAGCCAGCCACTTCGGGAAAGGGGAGCGGCGATTGAGGGGATTGCCCTTCTCTTCGGAACTCCCGGCAGGGGGATCCGACACCGAAGCGGATTCGTCTCCTCGGCCGTGGCGTTGCCGGGCTCGCTCATCACCACGGGGACCGTCGCTCTTCACCGGGGTCGCGTGGTCGGTCGGGTGGGCGACGGGCTGGACTTCCCGCGATCGAGGGCGGCACTGCGGTTCACCCTCAACCCCTCGGAATCGCTCCCCCGGGGCCCGCTCGTCGTCGTCCCGGACGTCGAGGTTCTCTACGGCCATCCCTCGGCAGATGCACTGAGTCTGGGCCGTGTGGCGACATTCGAGATCGAGCGAGCCCGACTTCACTCGATCGAGTTGTTCGCGGTCGGATCAAGCGTTCCCGATGCGTTGTTCAGCGGTTTCGCCGATCGCGCACGATCACGATGACGTCAGCCAATCCCTTGTGTTGGAGCTTCCCATGCCAGTGACACCAACGAAGGCCGCATTGCCTCCGGTCGGTGCCGAATACAACGGCGGCCGTGTGGAATTCGTCGTGCCGCTGGCCGACGACGGAGCGGGCGGTCTGGCTTTGCCATCGGGAGGAGGTTCTGTCGCGGGTCCGCTGACCGACCGCTCCGGTTCCATCACCGAAGGCGGGACCGCCCAGCAAATCGCTGCGGCGAACGCGGCCCGGCGTTACTTCTTCATCTGCAACACGTCCGTCGAGATCCTCTACGTGAACGTCGGTGCGACCGCGACCTCGGCGAACAGCTACCCGCTCGCGGCCGCGGCGAGTGCGGGTGCTCCTGGCGGCTCGCTTGTGTTCGAGGGGTCGTTCATCCCGAGCGGGTCCGTGTCGATTCTCGGTGCGACCACCGGTTCAACGTTCGTTGCGAAGGAGGGCTGATCCAATGGGGCTGAACAATCCTTCGAGCGGGGTCAACCCGTGGCCCAACGGCAACTCTTCGGTTGCACTGGGCGACAAATCCACGGCAGCAGGAAATCATAATATCGCCGGCGGAACCCAATTAATTGAGTCTGATCCGTACCCGGGTGATGGAAGCGCTCCCCTAACTTCGCCTGATGAAAACAACCAGCAGACAATTACAATTCCAGGTAACCGAACAGACCGTGTCCAAGTAGGAGATAGGATTCTTTGTTTTAGTGCCGTTGATCAAGGGCAACGGTCAATGCCTGTTGTAGGCGTAGCACTGGTCAGTGGTGATACAGAAATCACAATCGATGCGAGCAGTGGTTACCTCTATTATAATGCAGTTCGGTCAGTAATTGTTCCGCATTTCACTTCTGGTGGGTTTTCCAGTGTGGGCAATGGTACTACCAATGCTGCCGTAGGGTCTGGCGGTGTATTCTCGGGGGGACAGAATACCGCATCAGGGGCATCTTCCTTCATTGGTGGGGGAGTAAAAAACTGGTCGAGTGGGGATAAATCTAATATATCTGGAGGACAACTCAATATAGCGAGCGGCGAGGTTTCCAATGTCGCTGGTGGGACCAGTAACGTAGCGAGCGGACTCGAATCCAACGTCGCGGGTGGGCTGAGTAATATAGCGAGTGGACAGTCTTCCAATATTGCCGGCGGAAGGCAGAACACGGCGAGTGGAGAGTCTTCCAATATTGCCGGCGGAATGGAGAACACGGCGAGTGGTCAAGCTTCTAACGTCTCCGGCGGTGAAGCAAACGAAGCAAGGGGTGACCTTTCCTGCGTTCCTGGCGGAGCTGGTGCGATCGCTCGGCTTGATTTTTCTTCCGTCCGTGCTGCCGGGGGTCTTTCGACAAATGGCGACGCTCAAGATATTGAAGGCCCTATCTTGAGAGAAATAACGAGTGACGCAACACCAACGGAGCTAGTCGCGGGAAGTTCATCGCGTCTAATACTTGAAAATAATTCCGTCTGGACATTCTCTCTGCTCATCGTCGCCCGCCGAACCGATTCGCCAGCATATGCCGGCTACAAAGTTGAAGGCGTGATTCACCGCGGGGCAAATGCTGCCGCGACCGTTCTCGATGCGTCAACCAAGACTGTCCTGTTCGAGTCTGACGCAGCTTACGACGTGACCGTCTCGGCCGACACGACCAACGGCTCGCTCAAAGTCGAAGCGACCGGGAAGACCGGTCATACGATTCGCTGGGTCTGTACTTCACGGATTGCGGAGGTGCTGGCGTGATGCGACTCGACCAGCTTCCGGACAGCACGTTGCCATCAGGGTTCGCCGACGCACCCGGCGTGCCCTGCGTTGAGTTGTCCGCCGCCAAAGCCCTCACGCCGCCGGAACTGGTCGAACAAGTCTTCGCCTGGGTCCACCGACTCGCTCACCGGGCCGCACGCGTCCACGGGCTCGACGTCGAGGACCTCTCCCAGGAGATCTTCCTCCACATCCTCCGCTACGGCCGTTCCTTCAACCCCGAACGCAGTGCTCCGACCACGTGGACGGCCTACGCCGCCCGATCGGTGATCTTGACCCTCCTCCGGAGACGCGAACGTCAGCGTTCCCGGCTCCCCTTTGCTTCCCTTGACGCCGTTCTCGACCTGGGTTTCGACCAAGGGTGCCCGAGGACCTCGGAGCCGAGCACGATCGCCACCGAGCGGGAGGAGCACGACCAGGTCGAGGAACTGCACGAGGCCTTGTCCGCCCTCCCCGAGCGACTCCGGTTCGTCATCCTCGGCCGGTTCGGGATCGACGGGGAACGCCGGACCCTCGCGTCCCTCGGCGAGGAACTCGGGCTCACGAGGGAGCGGGTCCGGCAACTCCAGGAGGAAGGGTTGGATCGGATCGGGGATGTGTTGGATCCGAAGGGGTGATTACATCCGCGAGTTACTTCGAGAACGAAACACGATATCATGGTGCCAACGACTTCAAACGATCCCAATTCAGTGCCTTTTCAATGTGGAAATCAAATCCAAATCTATCTCCAATGATGAATTTCCGGAACTCGCTGTCTCTGACAAGATGCTGGACACGTCGAGCAAACTCCCTAGCGTCTTGACACCCGAACAAATCCCGGATTCCATGGTCGCCATTGGGGGCGAGGGCCCGAACAAAAATTTCCAGAGGTCCCAGCTGGCTACCGTATATGTGAAGCCGAGGATACCACTCTGGTTTTCTTCTTGGCGCAAGGAGCCATGGACGGATAGCAAGAATCAAGTCCGACTCGAACAGATTGCTGTATTTGATTTTCGGGTGCTTCGCCGATTCCCAAATCTCCATTGCCGTCAGGCTGAATTTGCGCATAGCAAGTCTCTGATTTCGCTCCTCGTCTAGAGAGCCGATATATTGATTGAGTCGCCCAAAACCACAGTCGATTACATCGCCGCACACACGAAGCAGATACGAGGAATCAAGATATCGAACGAGCAATGGAAATTTTCTTGCTCTAATCAGCGTTGCGACAAAATAAACCGACCATTCATAAGCAATGTATCGATATTGATCGAGGTGCCATTCGGAGTAAGATGTCAGCTTATCGGGATTCGTCATATATATCAATCGCTCAATAAACATATGAATCTGGTCAAAGGTTTGATTCTCTGGCAGGTCCCATGCAAGCAAGCAGAAATCCACGAACTGATCCCGATATGCCCGACTCCCGCGGATGGCTTCCATCACAATCTCATCGTGTGGGACGGACTTGTCTGTCGGCGAAGTAATGCTAACGGTTTCGAGTGTTTCGCCGAGGCAATCCAGGAAGTCCCTCATTTTTATTATCGACGTGCTCTTTCCGTTCTCCACTGCGTCTCGGAAGCGTTGAAACATTCCGGCCGTGAGCAGGGGTGGCGTCGACTTCTCGAAAAGATGAGCCGGTGGCTTGCCAAGAGGCGGTCGCTTTAGCTCGGGAGCGTTATGTAAATTCCTGATCAATCGATCTACCGAATCTTCATACTTGCTGTCATCGGAAAAGTCGATGTAGATCCTGGAGGCCATGTAGGTGGGGAGGCAGGCTACTCCATCCCCGTCTCTTTCCCGAAGGATGGGAAGGAACTTCTCCTGCGTCGTCGATTGGTAGACCTCGCTTGAAATGATCTGGGACTCTGTTCCAACTCCTCCGCTGCGATCGTTGGCCTTTCTGGCGTATTCGGCGTCGCTGATGACGAGCACTTTCGAGATCGTCTTGTCGTTCACCATCGATTCCATGAATGCATACTTGTCATGGCCGTCCTTGAGATCCCAGCGGTCGAGCTTCACTTCGATGCCATCAGTCTGGAGCCTTGTCGCCAAATCCACGACCCACTGCTTATGTTCTTCCGAAGACCAGCAATAGGAGATGAAGACGCGTGGCTGCGATTGCTCGACCATGGGGATCCTCGGGCGGGGATATTTGTATTCTACACTCCGACATTCGCTCGCGCGCACACGGGATTTTGCTTCCGGGGAAGGAAATTTCCCAGTCGGTGTATCCCTGGGTGTATCCTTCGAACGCCGCGCAGCGTAAGAATCGATACTTCAATGACTTGTGATTTTCGAAGTACAGCCTGCAAAGCGGCTCGCAGTGGGTTCGACTCCCACCGGCGTTTCTTGTCTCGGACTGGTTGATCCAAACTCGAAAGCCATCTCCCCCCGGGTTCTCCGGGGTTTTTTGTTTTTCGCGATGGTTCGATTTCCCCCGAAGGCGTCTTGAGGGGGATTCTGGTTCTGAGGCTGCTTCCTCGCGGAGCCGACTTCTGCTTCCCCGCGGGTCGGCTAGGATAAGTCGATTGCGAACCTCTTCCCCGAGACCCAGAAAGACGACTTCATGCGGCGGCAATACGTGGAACAACTCCGGGACGGCGACACCATCGACGATGTGTACGTCGCCGCCGAGAAACAACTCCGGGCAAACCGCAACGGGAACTTCTACGTCCAGCTTGAGCTTCGCGATCGCACGGGCGGGATCTCCGGTCGCCTCTGGAACGCCGGCGAGAACGTCTTCCGATCCTTCGACAACGGCGAATTCGTCCGTGCCGAGGGGAAAGTCCAGCTTTTCCAGGGTGCTCTCCAGGTCATCCTCAACTCACTGGAGCGGACCGAGCCGGGAAAGGTGGATCTCGCGGACTTCCTGCCGCGAACCGAGCACGACATCGGCAAACTGACCGAGCGACTCCGCGGGTACTTGCTCAAACTCACGAACCCGCACCTGCGTGCACTCGGCGAATGCTTCCTGATGGACGACGCCTTCCTCGCCGGCTTCTGCACTTGTCCCGCGGGGGTGAAGCTGCACCATGCCTACGTCGGGGGACTGCTCGAACACACCGTCACAATGATGGACATCGCCGACCGGTTGCTTCCGTTTTACCCCGGCGTCGACCGCGATTTGCTTCTGCTCGGCGTCTTCCTGCACGACGCGGGCAAAACCCGGGAACTCACCTATTCCCGGGCGTTCGGGTACTCCGACGAGGGGCAGCTTGTCGGCCACATCGCGATTGCCGTCGAGATGCTCACCGAGAAGGCGATCAAGGTCCGTGATCTGACGGACGAGAACTTCCCCCGCGAACTACTGCTGAGGCTCAAGCACCTGATCCTGAGCCATCACGGCACCCTGGAGCACGGCAGCCCGAAACTTCCGATGACCCCGGAAGCGGTACTCCTCCACGAGATCGACTCGCTAGACACGCGAATGCACATGGTGATGCGGGACCTGAAGGAAGACCGCAACAACCCGACGGCGTGGACGCCCTACAATCACAACCTCGGCCGACGGTTCTATAAGGGCGGCGCGAACGGCGACCTCTACTCCGCCGGCTCGGAATCGTTTGACTGACGTCCCATTGAAGGAGATGGTCATGGGCGAAGACGGAATCTTCTGGATTTCCGGCGAGAACGAGATGATGAGTCGGGCGATACGTGCCGCTCAGGCAACGTTCCCGGAGTTTGCCAGGCAGGTCGATCTTGAAAGATTCCGTGTGATCCCGGCCTTCGAGTCCATCGCTGTGAAGGCATTCTTCCCGCACCCCGCAGAACCAACTCGTGGGGAGCACATGTTCGTGGCCGAGATTTCCACAGACGGACAAATCATCTCGGGGGTGCTCAACAATGACCCCCACGATATCCCTGGACTTCGTGATGGCGACCGTGTCAGTTTTCCGCTCTCCCGGCTCAGTGACTGGATTTTGGCATCGGGCAATCGCGGGTTTGGAGGGTTCACGCTGGATGTGATGATCCGAAATTTCTCACCGGAACAGTTGCGAGTGTACGGATCTCAACCGCCAATCTGCTGGTTCCTCCATCGCCGGGGAACGGATGCAATCACGCAATGGGAAAACGTCCCTCTATGTGGTTTGTGTGGCGAGAAGGATTGGTTCTCGGAACAATACCGAAACGGAGTCTGCGGACTGTGCCAGAACGATTTGAAGCGGAAGGAATGCACCTCCTGCGCGGCTCCCATTCTCCGTTCGCCTGGCGCACCGATGCAGTGTCACAACTGTCTGGTATCGGCCCAGAAAAACCCGGTGTGATTCTAAAGTCTGGGAGATTGACGGGCGAATCGGATACTGTTTTCCGGAAGGGCGAGGCTCCCGCGGAGCCGCGATTCCTGGGTTAAGAAGCGTTGAGCAAAATCTTCGTCGTTTCTGGTGTGCTCGGAGCCACTACCGCAAAGGATCGCCCGCTCCCCGGGGAAGCGTCTTGGAGGTCGCAATTCCTGGTGGAAACTCGGTGATTTCGTCCCTGGAACGGCCGCTCCTTTGCAGTCGCGGCTCTCGGGAGGAACACGATCGGCTCGAATCCGCGGAAGCTCGGCGGGAGCCTCGCCCACCTCGCCCTCCCGAAATTCCGGTACGACGTGAGTCTCGCTTCTCGCCGACGTTGGAGGTTCGGGAAGATCTCCGGGGCCTCCAACGTCGGCGGGAAATCACGTCGGGATCCGCTTCTTCGGGCCGTCTGCTGGGTCCTGCATCGCCGGGGAACGGATGCGATCACGCAATGGGAAAACGTCCCTATCTGTGGTTTGTTGTTCACACGAAACTTATGGTCTCAGACGATTCCCGCCGGAGTGGAACGATTCTTGTATACTTCGCTGCTTTGTGAAGTATCGTTGAAGAGGACGGACTCGCACCGTCTTATCGGTTGTTTCTCTCCTCTCGCCCAGATCCGGAGTCGGTTGTGTCTTCCTCTCCCCGCAGATCCCGAATCGGGTTCACACTCATTGAATTGTTGGTGGTCATTGCCATCATCGCAATTCTGATCGGTTTGCTTCTCCCCGCTGTGCAAAAAGTCCGCGAGGCAGCGGCTCGCAGTACCTGCCAGAACAACATGAAGCAGGTGGCCCTGGGAAGTCACACGTTCCTGAACGCCAACGGATATTTTCCGTCTGCACAAGAAGTGGTGATCGCCTCCGCGAGCCCCTTTTTCGTGTATCAGCAGTCCAACAACACCTGCCCCTGCTCGTCCAACCAGTTCAATGGAGGGCGGGCCCCGTTTCTCGTGCAGATCCTGCCGTACATCGAACAGGAAGCCCTTTACAACCAATTCATTCTGACGGGAAATTTCGGTGTCATGTATGAAGGGGGAGGCAATCCCGGGAACGCCAACTGGGCGTTGCAAAAAGGGAATGCCCCCAAGACATATGTCTGCCCGTCGGACCCACTCAACGCGCGATTGAAGAACCTCACCAACTATCTTCCGGTTGCCGGGGGTGGTGATGGAACCAACTCGGGGACTGGTGATGGTTCAAGCCCCACGCCTCCGGGTCAGTATTGGACCTCGTGTTACGGCACCACCTATAAGGCGTTCGTGATTTATACGAATGGCATTTCCTACATCAATTCCCGCACCCGGCCGACGAGCGTGACCGACGGGACCTCGAACACTTATCTGATCGCCGAGAGCAAATACATGCTGACCGCCCCGGCGGGAACCAAACAATCCTTCTGGGCGACGGGAAACTACCTCCGGCCGGACTACAAGCACTACCAATCAGCGACCCAGGCCGTCGAACCGATCAACCAGCCCTACGGTGGCGTCGACTATGTCGGCACCGAGGACCGAGCCAACCAGGCCGCCCCGGGTCGGACTTTTGGAAGCATGCACACCGGCGGGTGCAATGTCGCCTTCGCCGACGGTTCGGTGAAGTTCATGTCGAATTCGACGCCAGTCTTGCTGCACCGCCAACTGGGGATCATGGCCGACGAGCTGCCGGTGGGAGGTGCACCGTGAGCCGGGTCGTTATCGGGGTTTTTGCGGTGGGACTGGTGAGCCTCGCCGGCTGCGCCCCGTCCGCCTGCAAGGTGATGGGAACCGTGACGCAGGACGGTCAACCATTGAATTCGGCCACGATTGCGTTCGAGCCGCAGGATATGGTTGGACCGGCCGCCATGGTGCCGGTGAAGAACGGGCAATTCGAGGTTCCCGAATCCAGGCAGCTGGTGGCGGGAAAATATCTGGTCCGGATCACGCCCGGTGCGTGGATGGGCGGAGCCGATGTTCCCACCGATTTCCCTCCCTTCACGACAACCGTGAATTTGAACCTCGGGTTATCGGAGGTGAACTTCGATGTCCCGAAGCCCCCGCCTGCGCCGAAGAAGAAGTAGCCGCGGCTGCCCGCCCCCTGGGCACGGCCGATCCACGAGTTACCCCGTCCCCTGCCCGTGGTCCACCGCCCCCGTTCCGATACAGTGATAGCGGGGCTGTTTGGCACTCTTCGAGTTTCGGGCTCGATCACTTCGCGGTGGTATTCGGGGAAATGACGAAACACATTTTCGTGACTGGCGGCGTGGTCAGTTCGCTCGGAAAAGGGCTGACCTCGGCGTCGATCGGAATGCTATTGGAACGCCGGGGGATGCGGGTCCGGATCCAGAAGTGCGACCCCTACCTCAACGTCGACCCAGGGACGATGTCCCCCTACCAGCACGGCGAAGTCTACGTCCTCGATGACGGGGCGGAAACAGACCTCGACCTCGGCCACTACGAGCGGTTCACCAACGCCACACTCAACCGCGATTGCAACTTCACGACCGGGAAAATCTACGAGTCGATCATCCAGCGGGAACGCCGGGGCGACTTCCGCGGCCGCACCGTGCAGGTCATCCCCCACGTCACGGATGAGATCAAGAGCCGGATCCGCAAGCTCGCCAGCCCGGATGTCGACGTCATCATCACCGAAATCGGCGGCACCGTCGGCGACATCGAGGGAATGCCGTTCTACGAGGCGATCCGCCAATTTGCCCTGGAAGTGGGCAAATCCAACTGCCTGTACATCCACCTCACGCTGGTGCCGTACCTCAAGGCGGCCGGCGAACTCAAGACGAAGCCGACCCAGCACAGCGTCAAGGAACTTCGCGAGATCGGCATCCAGCCGGACGTGCTGATCTGCCGCACCGAGCGCGAACTCCCCCGCGACGAGGTCGACAAGATCGCCCAGATGTGCAGCGTCGAACGCCGGGCGGTCATCGAGGAACGCGACAAGGAAGTGAGCATCTACGAGGTCCCGCTCTCCCTGGTCGAGAACGGGCTCGACGAGTTTATCGTCGAGAAACTCCAACTCACCCACGCGAAACCACTGCAAATCGACGACTGGCGGGAGATGCTGGAACGGGTTCGGGTTCCGAAACACGAGGTGACGGTCGGATTCGTCGGAAAGTACGTCAAGCACTTCGATGCGTACAAGTCGGTGTACGAGGCGCTCGGCCACGCCGGGATCGTGCACCATGCCCGCGTCCGGATCCAGCGTGTCGAGGCGGAGACGATCGAACGCGATGGCCCGGAAGAGGCACTCGCGGGGATCGACGGGTTGCTGGTGCCGGGGGGGTTCGACAAGCGCGGCGTCAACGGGAAGATCGGGGCGATCCGCTTCGCGCGGGAGAACAAGATCCCGTTCTTCGGCATCTGCTACGGGCTGCAATGTGCCACCATCGAGTACGCCCGGAACGTATGCGGGTTGACCGATGCGAACACGACGGAGGTGGAACCGGACACGCCGCACCCGGTGGTCTGCCTGCTCGACGCGCAACTCAACGTGACGATGATCGGCGGCACGCAACGACTCGGGGCGTACGATTGCAAGGTCGTGCCCGAGACGCAGGCGTTCGCGGCGTACCGCAGCCATCTCGTTTCCGAGCGGCACCGCCACCGGTACGAGGTCAACAACAAGTACCGCGATCGGCTGACCGCTGCCGGGCTGGTGATTTCCGGAACTTCCCCGGACGGGAAGCTGGTCGAGATGATCGAGCTACCGGGCCACCCGTGGTTCTTGGCCGTGCAGTGCCACCCGGAGTTCAAGTCGAAACCGACGGCCGCGCACCCGCTCTTCCGGGATTTCATCGGTGCCGCCCTGGCCCGGCGACTCAGCACCAAGGACAGCCAGCGGATCTAGGCGAGGTTCGCCCGACGCGGAGTTAGCCCGAAGCGTAAGCGAGGGGAAAAGACACAAACCCTCGCTCACGCGTCTGGCTAATCCACGTGGCTGTCACTTTCCTTTCAATCGCGACAGGAACTCGACGAGGTCCAAGAACTCGGACGGGGCCATCGCTCCGGCCTGGCCCTCGGGCATGCTGCTTTGCTTCAGCGTCGTTCGCTTCTCGATGTCGTCGACCGGGATGGTTTTCTTTTCCTTCCCGTCGAAGATCACGACCTGTTTCGCATCCTCGGACACGATCAGGCCGCTGATCGACTTGCCGTCGACTGTGTCGATCCGCGTCGAGAGGTACTTCTTGTCGACTTCCGCGTTCGGGTCGATGATCGACTCGACGATCTTGAATTTGACCAACCGTTTGCCGACATCGTCGAGCTTGGGCCCGAAATCGGCACCGTCGCTGCCGACCTTGTGGCAGGCGATGCAACTGCGGAGGAAGACCTGCTTGCCGTTGTCGGGGTTCCCCTTGAGGCCGGCGAGCGCCTGCATGGCCTTGTTGCGAGCCTCGGCGGGCTGGGGTTCGAGAGCTAGCAGAACCGCAAGGTGCGGTACCGCGGCGGCCCCGGCCTTGGAGGATGCGAGAATGCCTTCCAGAAGGCCCTTCGCCTGCGGGTGCGCCTTGACGAGTTCCCCCTTCAGGAAGGAGCCCTGCCACGCACCGGGATTGGCGGCGAGGGAGCATTCCGTCAGGTACTTGACCCAGTAGTCGCCCGGGCTCTTTTCAAAAGCGACGAGCACCGCTTCCATCGCGTCGGGGGTGGGGAAGAAGCTCAGGCCGCGGATCGCCTCCGCCCGGACGCGGGGGTGCTCGTCGGTGGCGGCTTTCTTCAGGATCTCGGCGGCGGTGGGCAGAAATTCCCGCTCGTCGGCGACAACCCGGACCGCGGCGGCCCGCGCTTGCGGCGTCTTCGCGGCAAGAACTTTCCCGATCAGGTCGAGGTCGTTGGCATGGTGCCCTTCCAGGATCCAGAGTGCTTCGCACTGGAGGCGGTCGAACTCCGGATCTTTCGGGTCCAGTTTGCCGACCCATTCCTTGACTGCAGCGACGACATCGGCGGTGGGGCGGTCGCGGAGTTCCCGGCGGGCACGGTAGCGGGTTCGCCACTCGTACTCGCGGAATTGTTCGAGGATTTCCGGGATGGATTTCCCGAACTGGGTGACGGGTTTGACGAGGGGCTTGTCTTTCCCGACGAGTCGGTAGATCCGGCCGTGCTTGTGGTCGCGGTTGGGGTCGCGCTGGGAGTACTGCATGTGGCCGATCAGGGGGTTGGCCCAGTCGCCGAACCAGAGTGCGCCGTCGGGGCCGATCTGCGGGTCGGCGGGTCGGAAGTGCTTGTCCGTGGAGCGGACAAGGTCGCCGTAGATCGTTTTCTTGGGGTTGTCGGGGTCCGGGCGGGGGTCGAGGCGGGTGCCTTTGTAGCCAGCCCCATCGTCCTGGATGCCGTACCGTGTGAGGCCGTTCAACTGGATGACACAGGCGTAGGTGAACTGTTTCTGGATGGCATCCGGGAGTGCCCGGCTGACGAGCCACTCGCTGCCAAGGTTGGGCCGGACGCCGTTGGGGAGGATGAAGGAAACGCCTTTGCGGCCCGGATACTGGGCACCGGAAAGGGCGGTATCCCAGGTCTGGTTGGCGGTGGTCCCGTCGCCGACGATTCCCTGGCCCCACTCGTCGAAGACGTAGCACCACATGTTGTACATGCCGGGGAGCGCGAAGTGGTGGACCTTGAGGGATCGGGGGTCGATGACGTAGGCACCGCCGCCGCCGGCGTTGCGGTAGGGTCCCCAGGGGGTTTCGAGTGTGGTGCTGGTGGCGATTCCTTCGAGGAGTTGGAGTCGGCCGCCGGGTGACCACTCGAATCCGCCGCGGTGGTGGGTGTCGTCGGTGGCCCAGCCGTCGAAGAGGTGAACGACGACGTCGGCCTTGTCGTCACCGTTGGTGTCCTTGAGCCAGAGGATTCGGGGCTGATCCATGACGATCACGCCGCCGTTCCAAAACTCGAAGCCGGTCGGGCAGTGGAGCTTGTCGTAGAAGACGGTGGACTTGTCTGCCTTGCCGTCGCCGTCGGTGTCTTCGAGGATCACGAGCTTGTCGGAAACCCTGGGGTCGCCGGGCTTCCACTGGGGGTAGCTGGGCATGCAGGCGACCCAGAGTCGGCCCTTGTTGTCGAAGTTGATCTGCACGGGATTCGCGAGCTCGGGGAACTTCGATTCGTCCGCGAACAGTTTGACCTCGGTCCCCTCGGGGGTGGTGAGGGTCTTGATGAGGTCGTCCGGCGGGAGGATTTTGGGCCCACCCAGTTCGTTCTCCGAGTACTTCTGGCGGGGTTCTCCGAAGCGGGTTGGGGGTTCGTAGAGGTCGCCGGTCTTGGAGTCGTCGGGGACGGCGGGGACTTCTTTACCCTGGGCGATGTCCCAGACGTAGCGGTCGCGAACGGCGGCCATGTTGCGGAGCTTGATGTATTCGAGCGGGAAGGTTTCCTTGTCGAAGGTTCGTCGGCCTCCGTAGACGTACCAGCCGTTGACCATGCGGTAGTCTTGCTGGGCGATCCAGGCCTTGTCGACGATGGCGGCCCGCAGCTTCTCGTATGCGGCGGTTTCGATGTGTTTCCCGGCCGGGTCGCCGAAAAGGGCCTTGTCCAGGACTTCCCCGATGAGCTTGTCGCCGGCCTCGTTGGCGTGGGCCCCGTTGATCGTGTGCTGCATCCCCGGTTCCTTCGAGAATGCAGCCTCCGTGGGGGTGTACAGGTCCACGAAGGCGAGCTTCCGCTTCTCCGCGACCCGCTTGACCGCGTCGGCGTACAGCTTCAGATTCGCGTTCTCTTTCTTGCCCGAAGGTAGGAACTTTTCCCCGGTTTCCTCGAAGGCGATCGGCGACACAAGCACAAACCGCGGCGGCGAGTTCTTGTCATCCCGTGGGTACTTCTTCGTGAAATCGTCGAGGAATTTCTCGTAGTCTGCCTCGAACTTCTGCACCCCGCCCGGGCCCTTGAAGGATTCGTTGTAGCCGAAGAAACACAGGAACGTGTCGGGGTTGAAGGCGTAGATGGGGTCGTCGATTCGGGTGTAGTCCGCGGAGCGTTGCCGGATCGCAACCTCGTCAGCAGGGCGGGCGAAGTTGCGGACGACGAGTTCCTTGCCGGGGTAGCGGAGGTGCAGAAGCGTTTCGAAGTTTCCGAAGAGGGCGAAGCGTTCCGCGGTGCTGTTCCCGACGAGTGCGATGCGTTCCCCCTGGATCACTTCGAGGGGGAGTTTGCTGGCGGGCAGGTCGGGTTTCTTCGGCCGCGGCTTCGGCTTGAGCATCGCGTCGGAGCCGGGTAGGTTGGTCGACTTCCCGGGCGGATCTTTCGACGCGTCCTGCGACGAAGATTTCTGGGAAAGAGCCGTCTGACTCGAAAGGAAAATCGCGGCAAGGCCGGCAGGCAGCAGCAGGGCAGGCAGGACGGAACGGGAGAGCGACATGCGGTCAAACTCCGGCGGAAAGCGGGTTGTGGGAGGCTTCTCGCAGTGTAGCAAGGAATTCTTCCGGCCGCGACCATCGAGCCGAGTTTTGCGGCTCTTCTTGTGACGCCGACCGTGCTGGCGGTGCGGTCGGGATTCCGCCACCCCCTCGGCTTTCCTCCGCCGGCTCACCGTTCCCGATGGGTACGATGGGGGTGCCGGGAACGCCGACAGACCCCAGTTTTCGAGCCTCCCGGAGAACCAGACCATGTCCGACCCGGCCGACCTCGCCAGCCTTCCCGACCGCGTCGCCCGAATCCAACTCCTTTTGCTGGATGTCGACGGCGTTCTGACCGACGGCTCGATCATCTACACCGATTCCGGGGCGGAACTCAAACGATTCCACGTTCGCGACGGAACGGGCTTGAACCTTTGGCGATCTGCGGGTAAACGCGCAGCGATCGTGTCCGGTCGAGCGTCGGCGGCGGTGGATCGGCGAGCGGCGGAACTGGGAATCGCCCCGGTCCTCCAGGGTCGATCCGACAAACTGCCGGCGTTCCACGAGATCCTGGCGGCCACCGGGTTCGCGCCGGACCAGGTCTGTACGATCGGCGACGATGTGCAGGATGTGCCGATCGCACGGGAAGCGGGGGTGGCGATTGCCGTCGCCGATGCGTGCCCGGAATTGCGGGAAATCGCCGACTACGTGACGGCAGTTCCTGGAGGTCGTGGGGCCGTCCGCGACGCGATCGAGTGGATGTTGAAATTGCAGGGGTTGTGGAAGATCTCCTGAGGTTTCCGGATCCGACGCGCTTGGTCGGGGCCGGGCGGTCGTAACTCGACACCTGATACCGGGTCGTGCCTGATGTGGACGCCGAGGCGGATCGCCCTGATGCTGCTCGGAATGGTCGGCTTTACCGCCGCCTTCCTGGTCTACTCCCTCTTCCTCGGGGGAATTGACGGGCTTCCCGAACTTCCCGCGGACTGCCTGATCCAGGCGGACGACAAGGATCTGATCTTCGAGAACGGCCCGATTTCGCCGACAATGGTCCGCCTCAAGGAAGCGTTCGGAGCGGGCTGCCCGGAAATCACGGACCCGATCACGTACAAAACCAAGCTCGAACTCCGCGACAAGGGGATGGTCTTTGCGTGCGGCCAGCCGCAGTTTGCGTCCGACCCCGCCGCCGCGAAATTTGTGACCGTTTCCCCGTTTTCCCTCGCATTCTTCGGCAAACCGCGGCCCGCCCATCTCCGCGCACCCGGTGAAGTCACCGAAATCAGCACCTTCCACGCGGACAAGGCGATCCTCGAGTTCGACCGACCGGTCACGGCTCCGCAGGATCTCAACGGGAAGGCGAAGCTCGTCGGGATGGAACTGCTGAGCCAGCCGGACATGCCCACGAACGACCCCCGGAAGGGGAAAATCCGGGTCACGAACAACCAGCGATCGGCGGACGAAAGCGACCACATCGTGTTCCGCACGCCGGGGCCGCTTTTCTACCGCTCGCCGGACGTCGGACCCTCCGGTTCGCGTCCGGGTCCGGACGCCCCTCAGATCTGGAGTAGTGCCGCCATCGAGGTGGTGGATCACCGGAATCTGCCGCGTCCGCTCCGCTCGATCGCGCCCGCGGCCGTGCCGTCCCGCAGCGACGACCTGCGTTCCCGGAACGCCGTCGCCAACATCCTGCTCGGGCTGACGCTTCCCCCGCCGACGATCACCGCCGAGGGCGTGAAGATCTACCTGCAATCGCAGACGGGACCGCAGCAACCCGGGAAGCGGAATGCGACGGGATACTCGGGCGTCCGCCTGATCGAACTGGCGGAAAAAGTGCAGATGAACCTGTGGACGGACGGCTCCGCCGGGCTCCCGGGTGATTCGCAAGCCACTGCGAAGGTTCCGACCGTCGACCCCCCCGCCGCCGCCGCCGGTGTGCTCGGTGGGCTCGCCGACGCGGCCGCCATCTCCCGGCGGATGCAGGAGAAGTCGCTGCTCGTGATCGAAACCCTCGGCGGCTTCCGCTACGATTTCCAGGGAAACACCGCCCGCTTCGAGGCCGCCGCCGCCGCCAACCCCGCCGTCGCCAACCACGTCACCGTCACCCGACTCTCCGCGAACGGCGGGCAGGACAACCTCTTCTGCAAGCTTCTGATCGTCGAATTTGCGGACAAGGACGACGAGCCCAAGAACCCCGGAACCAGCCCGCAACCCGGCCCCGCCGTCGCCGCCGGCCCCGCCTCCGGGATGCAGATGAAGCGCATGATCGCGACCGGCGAGCACGTCTTCCTCTCCGTGGAAGCGGACGGAATGCTCGCCCAGGGAACAGAGCTTCGCTACGAAGTCGGTGGACCCGGGAAGCCAACCCAGACCGTCCTCCGGGGCAAACCCGTCACCGCCGTCCGCGAACGGAACCGCCTCCAGGGTGGGGATGCCAACACCCCCGCCGAGGTCGTCCTCGTCACCGGCCCGTCCGGCCCACCCGCCAGCAAGAACCAGAAACGGACCGCCGTCGAGGTCCGCGGCCCCGGCCGGATCCAGATGTACGACGAGGCGTCGAAGGACACGACCCTCCAGGCAAGCTGGGGCACCGCCCTGATCCACGAGAAGGAAACGATCGCCGGCCGGGAGCAGGATCTGCTCAAATTCGAGGGAGGCGGTGCGTTCGCCGACACCAAGGGGGGCTTCCGCCTCGCCGCCGACCGGATGTGGCTCTGGCTCGCGGCCGGGAATTCGAGCCTTGCGAAACCGCCGGGCGACGACAAACCCGCGGGCCAGCCGCTGCCGCAACGCCTCGTCGCGGTCGGCCATGTCGAGGGGAATTCCGCCGACGCCGTGGTCCGCGACACGGACCAGCTCACCGTCTGGTTCCGCGACGCCACTCCGCCGCCCGCACCGCAACCGCCGATCGAATCCAAGCCGGCCGATGCGAAACCGCCGACCGCTCCCACGGTCGCGAAATCGCCCGCCCCGCAACCCGTCGTCCCCGGCACGGAGCCGAAAAAAGAAGGGAAACCGAAACCACCGGTCTTCCTGTCCGCCCGCATCATCGAAAGCTGGGTCGCTCGCTACCCGACCGCCGCCGGAACTCCGCCAACCGCCGACGCGACTCCCGCCAAACCCGCCGGTTCCGGGTTGAAGTACGAACTCGAACGGGCCCGCTGCGAGGACCGGGTCACCGTCCACCAGGACCCGACCGACTCGACGAAGACCCGCGGAACCGACATTTTCGGCGCGAAATTGAACCTCGAACAATCCCGGGCCGGCAGCATCCTGACGGTCCACGGGACGCCCCAGGGGCCCGCCCAGGTCTACTTCGAAGATGTCTCCCTCTTCGGCCCCGTCGTGGTGATCGACCAGCCCAGCAACGCGGTTTCCGTCGACGGCCAGGGGCTGTTGCTGATGCCGAGCGGTTCCGATTTCGGAGGCGAGAAAACCGCCGGCTCCCCGCCGGGGGAACTCGAAATCCAGTGGGCCAGCCGGATGCGCTTCTACGGGGCCAAGGCCTGCGCGGAATTCCTCGGCAAGGTGAGCGCCCTGCAACGCCCGAAGAATCCGGCTCGCCCCGCCGCTTCGGCTTTGCCGAAGAAACCTGGCACTCCGGAACCCACCTGGACCCGGTCCGGCATCCTCTGCCATCGCCTCGACATCACGTTCGATCGCCCGATCTACTTCAACCAGCTTCGCAAGGAGAAGGAACCGCCGGCAGCCGGTGCCCCGCAAACCGCCGCCAACACTGCCACGAAGAACCCGAAACTCCGCTCTGCACTCTGCACCCCGATGCCCGACGACGAGGCCGCCACCAGCGGCAACCCGAACGCCCGTGCCGTCCAGTTCACCGAGGAAACCTTCAAGCCCGACGGAACCTACGCCAAGGCCCAGCGCGTCACCGCCCGGCAGATCGACCTCAAAACCGACGATCGCGAACAACTCATGTTCGCCACCGGCCCCGGAGAGGTCCGCATCCTCCAGCTTGGCTCCAAGGACGGCGTCGCCGCCGAGTCCCAGAAACCCGCGTTTGCACCGCCCAGCAAGGCCGAAGATCAGGAGATGAAGCTCACCGTCGTCTGGTTCGATTCCCGGCTCGTCGGCTCGGACAAGGCCAAGCTCTTCCAGGAGGCCACCTTCGACGACGGTGCCCGTGTCGTGCAGGTGCCCGCCAACAAGCTCGACTTCCCCGTCGCCGAGCACGACATCCCGGCCCGCGGGGTCTACCTCAAGTGCTCGGATTCCATGAAAGTTTCGAGCCGACGCACCACCCCCGGCGGCGTTCCCGTGCAGAACATGACCGCCCTGGGCAACGCCGAATTCCGCACCGACGAGCACACCGGAACCGCCTCGAAGATCACCTACGACGGCACCGGCGTTCTCTTCGATGGCACCAGGAACGCCCCCGCTCGCCTGCAAAAACGCACCGTCGGAATGACCTCGCCCGCCGACGAGTGGACCGGCGAACGCATCATCTACAACCGCGATGGCACCATCACCGGCACCGGCACCACCGGCGGATCCTTCCGACCCGGCAAGTGACAGACCACTGTCACCCCACACCGGATGCCTCGGGACTTCCCCGAAATCAGAAGTATTGCTGCACCGTCGGCTTGATGACCAGTTCCGGCACCGAGACGTGTTTCGGCAGCGTCGCCACGAACAGAACCGCCGATGCGACGTCCTCCGGCTTGAGGATCACCGCCCGCTGCTCCTCCGTCACCGGTCGCGGCCGGGCGGAAAGAATCGGCGTGTCGATTTCCCCCGGGTAAACGTTGCTGACGCGAACCCCGCTGTCTTTTTCTTCGTTCCCCAGAACCAAACCGAGCGCCCCCATTCCGAACTTGGCCGCGACGTACGCCGCCCCGCCAAGGGGGTTCGCCCGCTTGCCGGCCACGGACACGACATTGACGATGACACCGTCCTGCTTCTCGAACATGTGCGGCAGCACCGCATTCGTGCAGTAGAACGCCGAGTCCAGGTTCACGCGGAGCATCATGTCCCAGGATTCGGGGGTGAGTTCGCGAAGCGTCCGTTCCTTGATGTTCGTCCCGGCGTTGTTGACGAGAATGTCGAGCCGGGAGAAGGTGGCGAGGGTGGTGTCGATGAGCCCTTTCGCCTGGGCGGGGTCGGAGACATCGGCGGGGATGACGATGAGGTTCCCGCCGCCGTTGAGTTCGTTGGCGGCCTCGTTGAGTCGGTTCTGATCCCGACCCGCGATCACGACCCGGCAGCCCTCGGCCAGAAACGCCGCCGCCGTCGCTTTGCCGACCCCCGAACCACCGCCGGTGATGATCGCCACTTTTCCGTCGAGCTTGCCCATCCCGTTCCCCTCGTCCCAGGTGAAGAATTGTGGTAGTCTGAGGTATGTTAGCTACCGACTCGCCTCGCGGGTTGATATCGCACCACTCGCGGAGCGAGTGGCCTACTGTGGGGAATTCATGAACGCCGAACTCCGCCGACGAACCGAGGAACTTTCCAGCCGGCTGGCCACGCTCCGGAGGTCACTTTGACCTGGTCGGAAAGCTCGCCGCCCGCGACCAACTCGAAGCGAAACAAGCCGAGCCCGGGTTCTGGGACAACCCCGACGCCGCCCGCGGCACGATCCAAAAAGTCAAGATCCTGAACGCACTTCTGAAGCCGTACGAAGCCCTGACGAAGGCGACGGAAGACATCGCCGCGATGGCGGAGCTCGCCGAGGAAGACGCCAGTTTCGAGGCGGAAATCGAGCCCGCTCTGAAGTCGGCGGAAACCGATCTCGAAGCCTTCGAACTGAAATCGCTGATGTCCGGGAAACAGGACGGCAGCAACGCCATCGTCCGGCTCCAGGCCGGCCAGGGGGGCACCGACGCCTGCGACTGGGCCGACCGACTCCGCCGGATGTACTCGATGTGGGCCAAACGCCACGGCTTCTCCGTCGAGGAAATCGACGAGGTGCCCAACATCGAAGCCGGCGTCCAAAGCTGCGAATTCAAAATCATCGGCGAGTACGCCTACGGCTACATGCAGGCCGAGATCGGCACCCACCGATTCGTCCGCATCAGCCCCTTCGGCGACGGCGCGACCCGGCAGACGTCGTTCGTCGCCGTCGACGTCACCCCGGAACTCGACGACACGATCGACATCCAGGTCAACGAGAACGAACTCGAAATGCAGACGTTCTGCTCCGGCGGCCCCGGCGGGCAGCACCAGAACAAGACGCAGTCCGGTGTCCGGCTGATCCACAAGTCCGGCGTTCGCGCCGAAAGCCGCACCGAACGCAGCCAGCCGAAGAATTACGCCAACGCCCTCGCGCTCCTCAAGGCTCGCCTCTACCAGATCGAGGAGCAGAAACGGCTCGGCGACATCGCCAACCGCTACGACGCGAAGGGGGAAATCTCCTTCGGGAACCAGATCCGCAGCTACGTGATGCAGCCGTACACCCTCGTCCGCGACGAACGGGACGGGATCGAGGTCAAGATTCCGGCCGTCAACGCGGTGCTCGACGGTTCCGAGGAACTCGACGAGTTCATGTACGCCTACCTGCGGCACAAGGCGGCGAAGGAAGCAAAGGTTGCCGCCAAGGCTGGCTGAGTCCCTTTCCACGGAAGGTCGAATGTCCCCGGAACCCGCCGCCGCCGCTGATGCGTGGACCGTCCGGAAGCTCATCCTCTGGACGTCGGACCACTTCCACAAGAAGGGCGTCGGCGATCTCGCGGATTCCCGGAAAGAAGCCCGTCTGCTCCTCGCCCACGTCCTCGGGTGCCCGCCGATCGAGGCGGTCGCCCGGTACGACGACGTGCCAACCGACGAGGAACGGACCCGCTTCAAGGACCTGATCCGCCGGCGAATCGAGGGCTGGCCGGTCGCGTACCTGATCGGCCACCGCGAGTTCTACCTCCTCTCCTTCGAAGTTTCCCCCGCCGTGCTCATCCCCCGGCCGGACACGGAAACGCTCGTGATGGAAACGCTCAACCGCCTGCAGGGGCACCCGTCGCCGTCGGTGCTCGACCTCGGCACCGGGTCCGGCTGCATCGCCGTCAGCATCGCCCACAACGCCCGCCCGGCCACCGTCACCGCCGTCGACGTTTCCCCGGATGCCCTCGAAATCGCGAAGCGGAACGCGGGAAAACACGGCGTTTCCGAGCGCATCCGCTTCCTCCTCGGCGACCTCTTTGCACCGCTCGACGCGGAGGCGAAATTCGATGCGATCGTCAGCAACCCGCCGTACATCGCGCCGGGGGAGTTTGCCGACCTCGCCCCGGATGTCCGCGACCACGAGCCGCGAATCGCGCTCGATGGCGGCCCTGACGGCCTCGCGTTCTACCGCCGCATCGCCGCCGATGCGGGCAAGTTCCTCCGCCCCGGCGGCTGGTTGCTCGTCGAGATCGGCTGGACCCAGAACGACGCCGTCCGCGGAATCTTCGCCGAGCGCCCGGACCTGGAAGTCGGTCCGTCGGCCAAGGATCTCGCCGGCCGATTCCGCGTCGTGACCGCCAGAAAACGAATTTGACGGGTTTCCCCAGGACGGCATCGTGAGAATTCTCCACACCGCCGACTGGCACCTCAACGATCGGCTCGGGCGGATCGACCGCACCGACGATCTCCGGCGAGCGGTCGAACGCGTCGCGGGGCAGTGCCGGGAACACCGCGTCGACGTCCTGCTCGTCGCCGGCGATCTCTTCTCGGAACTGGCCCGGCCGGACGCTTTGCGGGAATCGATCCGCCACTGGCAGGACGTGTTCGCGGAGTTCCTCGCCGGCGGCGGGACGATCGTGACCCTGACGGGGAATCACGACAACGAGAATTTCTGCCAGACACTCCGGCACGCGATGACGCTCGCCGCCCCGACGGTGGAACGGATCGGCGAGGTGGTTCCCCCCGGTCGGCTCTACCTCGCCGCCGACCCGACGCTGCTCCGCCTGCGGGATCCCTCGGACAAGTTCGACGTGCAGTTCGCGCTGATGCCGTACCCCACCCCGGCTCACTACCTCCGCGCGGAATCGAGCCAGAAATACACCTCGTCGGAGGAAAAGAATCGCCTCCTCATCGCCGCGTTCGACGAGCGGCTGGCGGAACTCCGGTCCCACCCGAAATTCGACGCGAAACTGCCGGCCATTCTGAGCGGGCACGTCCACCTCTACGGGGCCAACGTCGGCCCATCCCTCTTCCGCCTCACCGATCAGGAAGACATGCTCGTGCAGGGGGACACCCTCGCGGATGCGTTTGCGTACGTGGCGCTGGGGCACATCCACAAGCCGCAATGCGTCAACCACCGGGAGCACGTCCGGTACTCGGGAAGCATCGAGAAAATGGATCTCGGCGAGCAGAACGATTCCAAGGGAACGGTCCTCTTCGAGATCGGCCCGCGCGGTCGGGTCGGGGAAATCGTGACGCTTCCGCTTCCGTCGACGCCGGTGTACGAACTCACGATCGTCGACCCGGAAGTGGACATCCCACGGCTGCGGCAGGAATACGCGGACGCCGCCAACGATCTCGTCAACCTGCACATCCGATACACCGCGGGGAAGGACAACCTCGAGGAAGTGCTGCATGATCTGGAGAAGATTTTCCCCCGGTGGTACGCCCGCGACTGGACGGAGACGGCCCAGCTTCTTCCAGGCAGTCTGGTCGTCGGGGACGCGGATCGCTCGCTGGGTTTCGCGGAGACGGTGCGCGAGTATCTCTCGCAGGAGTTGCTACAACACTCGGAAGCCGACCGCGAGGAATTGCTGAAGCTGGCGGAGGATCTCCTCCAGGAAATGCCGTAGCAGTAGCAGGACGCAGCCGATGTCACGCACACGGGAAGGACATCCCGCTCCGGGGTTGTTCGCAGCCGACCATTTCGCCGGGTTTGGTCCCAGCCGGTTCCGCCCCCCGGACCTCGACCCCCTCCTCGGTGGCGTGGTCGGGAAAACCCAGCCGCGGTTGCTCGAAGGCGTGAAGCAGCACGCACCCAAGCTCCCCGGCGTGTACGGGATGCTCGACCCCCGCGGCCGGGTGATCTACATCGGCAAGGCCAAGTGCCTCCGCGTCCGGGTGATGAGCTACTTCCGCAAGAAGAGCCGGGATCCCAAGGCCGCCCGGATTCTCCGGCAGACGCGGGCCCTCGTGTGGGAAAACACACCGGACGAGTTCTCCGCTCTGCTCCGGGAACTGGAACTGATCCGCCGATTCCGCCCCCGCTTCAACGTGCTTGGTCAGCCGGGGCCGCGACGGCAGACCTACCTCGTCATCGGCAAGAACCCGGCACCGGGCGTGTACCTCACCCGCGAACCGACCGGGAAGGAAGTGGCGTGCTACGGCCCCATCTTTAGCCGCGCCCAGACGGAAGAGTGTGTCCGCCGACTCAACGACTGGTTCCAGCTTCGCGATTGCCCGTCGACGCAGCGGATCGCGTTCGCGGATCAACCGGCACTCTTTCCGCAGGATCCGACGGTGGGGTGCATGCGGCACGAACTCGGAACCTGCCTGGGGCCGTGTGGGGGGTGCTGCACCCGGGCGGAATACTCCGAGGCGGTGCGGGCCACCAAGGCATTCCTCGATGGTCGGGATCGATCCGCACTCGTGGAACTCGAAGCGCGGATGCGGGAAGCGTCCGGAAACCTGCAGTTCGAGCGGGCCCTCGCCATCCGCGACCGGTTGCTCGCCCTGCAGTGGATTGATGAGCGGCTGACGTTTCTGCGATCCGCCCGTCGGTCGCAATCCTTCGTGTACCCCCTCGTGGGTGCAGACGGCACGGCGGTGTGGTACCTCATCCACCGGGGGGAGGTGCGAGCGGCGATCCGGGAACCACAGGACGAGGCGAGCCGATCCGTGGCGGCGAAACTAATCGAGGATGTGTTTGCGGACCGACTCCCGGCCGTGCGGGCGGATGACCGCTACGTCGACAGCGTACTTCTCGTGGCGGCTTGGTTCCGGAAACGGCCGGGGGAAAAGCGGACGCTTCTCTCCCGCACGGCGGCCGCCAGACGGTGCGACGAGGGCCGAGTCCATCCCGTGGAAACATCGGATCCCAGGAAACTCCCGGAAAAAATTCCCCTCACGAATTGACCCCGGGGAATGCGAGCCCAAACTGAGCGGAAGCTTTCTCCGGCTCGAATTTCGCGATTCCCCGAGGTGCCGATGTCCGACTCCCCCGGACCGGACGACCGCCCCAGCCCCTGGCGATGGTGGGTGTGCGGGCTGCTCTTTCTCGCGACGACCCTCAACTACATGGATCGGATCGCGCTCAACCAGCTTGCGTTGCGGATCCGGATCGCGTTCTCCCTCGACAACGAGGCCTACAGCCTGCTCGAAACCGGGTTCTTTCTCGCGTTCGGATGTGGAACGCTCTTCTTCGGCTGGCTCGTCGATCGCGTCAGTGTCCGCTGGGTCTATCCGATCGCCGTTTTCGGGTGGTCGATCGCAGGCTTCCTGACCGGTTTCGCGCCGGGGTTCTGGGCGTTGTTCGCGTGCCGGATCGGGCTGGGGATTTTCGAGTCGGGGAACTGGCCGTGCGGGATCCGGACGACGCGTCAGGTGATGCCGCCGGAGGAACGATCGCTGGGGAACTCGATCTTCCAGAGTGGCACCGCCATCGGGGCGATCGTGACGCCGATCATCGTGACCGCGTGCGTGCTGTGGGTGAGTCTGCCCGCAGGAACCCGGGAAGCTCACCTCGCAGTCGGCGGCGGGCCGGCCGTCGTGGCCACCGATTTTCGCCAAGAAGCCTGGCAGATTCCGTTCCGCGTCATCGGGTTGATCGGGCTCGTCTGGGTGCTGTTGTGGGTGTTGTTCGTCCCATCCCGGCTGCTGCGGACACCTCCGCCGTCAAGCTCGACGGCCCCGGCGAAGCCATTCTTCGATGTCTTCCACGACCCGCGATTTTGGGTGCTCGTGGTCGTGATCTGTGGCGTCAACACGGGCTGGCACACGTTGCGAATCTGGCTGCCGCTCTTTCTGCAACGCCAACGCGGATTCTCCGAGGTCGAGATGAGCGGCTTCATGAGCGCGTTCTACCTCTTCGCTGACGTCGGATCCTGGACCGTCGGGCTGGCGACGCTCTTCCTCACTCGCCGCGGGATGCCGTTGGCCCGGGTCCAGGTGCGGATGTTCGCGATGTGCGTCCCCCTCGTGCTGCTGTCATCTCTGGTTGGGGTTGTTCCAAACGGTTGGCCGCTGACGGTGCTTCTGTTCGCGGTTGGGTTCGGGGCACTTGGGCTTTTCCCGACGTATTTCGCGCTGAGCCAGGAACTTTCCGCGGCCCACCAGGGGAAAGTGACGGGAACCCTCGGTTTCATCAACGCCGTCTACATGAGCGGGGTGGCCGCACTCCAGGGGAAACTCATCGACGCGATCGACGAGAACTACGCGGCAATCCTGATCTTCGCCGGCGTCCCGGCCGTCGCCGCGCTGGTCGTACTCGCTCTCTTCTGGGAACGACTGGGGAAAAAGGCGGAAGCACGTGCGGATTCCGAGAAAGAGAGCTCCTAGCTAGATTCCCTCGGGGCGGGCGGTGTCCGTTTCCCGGAAAAGCCACGCCAGCAACCCCGTCGCCGCGAGTTGCACCAGACACAGCGATGCGACTGTCGAGTCGGCTCCGTAGTGCATCTGGTCGAAGAGGCGGAGGATGTACGCCGACCGGAACGGGGGGTTGACGAGTTTCCCGGCGGAAACCTCCCCGAGTGTCAGGGCGGCGACGGCGATCGCAGCGCGGGTTGCGGCGTGGCCCGTCAGCGGAATCACGACCAGCTTCCAGGTTCCGATTGCCCCAAAGCCGTCGAGCTTCGCCGCCTCGCGAAGTTCCCGGGGGATCGCTCGCATCGCCGGCCAGATCAGGATCACCGCGACAGGGAAGAATCGGATCACCGCTGCCCACGCCGCCGGCACCGGGGACGGCTGGTCGTACAGCATCGACCGCATCGGCGGGAACGTCAGTGACACCCCGGTGACACCGAGGGCCGCGTCCTCGGCGTCGAGAAGCACGGCGATCGTCCGCTTCAAGCCGAGCCCCACCAGCGGCCCCGGCGTCACCCACAGCGCGATGCAGAGCAGCAGCAGGAATCGCCCGAAATTCCGGGACTCGACGGCGAACCAGGCCGCGATCCAGGCGAGGCCGGCCGCGATTCCCCCGGCGACGGCAGCGGTTCCGATGCTCCCGGCGAGTGTGCCGCCGTCCGTGCGGAGAACCCGGCCCACCGCGGAACCGAGCCCGGGGATGTCCCAGCCCAGCCGGGTCCCGCCGCCCCCCGCTTTCCACACGATGGCGGCGATCGGGACGCCCGCAAACACGATCGCGGCCCCCCACAACGCGATCGCCGCCAGAACCCGGACTCTCCGCGGGAAGCGGAGCACGAGGGGCGGCCCCGGTTCCCCCGACGCCGTCCCGAAGTTCCGCACGACCGGCCGGAGCACCCAGGTCGCCGCGAGTCCCGTCGCGATCCAGGCAGGCACCGTAACCGCCACCGCTCCGGCCAGCCCTTCCATTGCGGAGACGTACTGCGTGTACACTTCCTCCGCGAACGTCCGCACCATCATCGCGTCCGTGACGGGAATCTCCGTTGCCGCGGTCACGCCGATCCAGGCGAGAGCGGCGACCGTCGCCAGCATCGCCCGCGGAAGCAGGACACGGCGGACCACCGCGGAGGGTCCGCCGTCGAGGTTCACTTCTTCTTCGAGGGCCCGGTCTGAGGATCGGACGGCGGCTCCGACGATCCAGACGACCCAGGGCAATCCGGCCATCCCGTGGACCCACGCTGCCGGGAGAAGCCCCTCGGCCCAGGGCCGCCAGGCGATTTCCCCGGGTGTCAGAGTGAGGGGTGGCAGCCAGCTTCCGAGCACCAGCTGCCAGGCGACGGCGTAGACCGGCATGGGCAGAAACAGGCCGGCGACCACGAATCCGCGGAGGATCGCTTTTCCGGGAATGCGAAGCCGTTCCAGGGCAACCGCCCCCAGCATTCCCGCCGGCACCGCCACCAGACTCGCACCCGCTGCCAGGGCGATCGTGTTGGCCGCGAGCCCCGCAATCCGCCCCGGCTCCTCCCATGCTCGCCAGGCCGTCGGGGTGCGAAGCAGTTCCACCACCAGCAATCCGACCGGCCCCGCCAGCAGAAGTGTCAGGGGAACCGCGAAAATGACCGGGGCGAATCTCACCGCATGCCTCGAATTTTGGAGGATCGATTCCGAAAATCACTGGGTTCGATTGTCGAATCTGCCCGTCCCCGAGATGATAACGGAGTCCGGAGCGTCGCACTGATGCCGACACCGGACCCGAGACACGGAGTCCGCACCCTCCCATGAAATCCCATCGTGCCGGCGACGGCGAGCGAATCCTCGCCGTCTTTATCGACTTCGAGAACCTCGCCCTCGGCTTTGGAAACCGACGCGACCGCTTCACCATCGAGAAAGTTCTCGAGCGGCTCGTGGAGAAGGGCAAAATCGTCGCGAAGAAAGCGTACGCGGACTGGAGCCGGTTCGGGAACTACGCCGCCTCCCTGCACCAGTCTGCCGTCGAACTCGTCGAGATTCCCAAGCGGACGCAGACCGGCAAGAACTCCGCCGACATCCGCATGGTCGTCGACGCCATGGACCTGGCCTTCTCGAAAGACCACATCGACACCTTCGTGATCGTCTCCGGCGACAGCGACTTTTCCCCGCTCGTGTCGAAGCTGAAGGAACTCGGCAAGCACGTCATCGGCCTGGGGTTGTCGGAAAGTACCTCCGAGCTTCTCCGCGACAACTGCGACGAATTCATCTACTACGAGGACCTCGACCGCGCCCCGATCGCGCCGATCTCGGATAACCCCGCGATTCCCGAGGTGAAGCGCAAAGCGTTCGCGTTGCTCATCGACTCCCTCCTCGCCCTGCGACGGGAGAACAAGGAGGTGATTTTCTCGTCGATGGTCAAGGACACGATGAAGCGGAAGAAGCCATCCTTCAACGAGGAATACCACGGTTACCGCACTTTCACGGAGCTTCTGGAGGACGCGCAGCGGCACGGGTTGGTGGAGCTGGAGAAACACAAGACGAGCGGGACCTATGTGGTGACGCGGTTTGGTTCGGAGCCCCGGACCAATGGTGGGAATGCTCTCAACGGTGGGCCGCCATCGCGGCTTCCGGCCGCCCTTCCGCCGGCTCGGTCGGTCCAACCGCCGGCACTCCGCCCGGCCTCGCCGGAACCCCGTCGGCCGGAACCATCCGAACCACGCCGGGTTGCGGAATCGCCGGAACCCCGGCGAGGTTCGCGGCCGGCACGGGGTCCGGAGCCGCGACCGACACCCGTTCCCGCCCCGCTTCCACCGCCCCCCCCGCCGCAATACACCGCCGATGTGGAACTGGATGTCGAGGACGAGCTTCCGCTCGGACGGGCGTTGATCGAGGAAATTGCGGAAATCGACGAGATCGACGACGTTCCCAGCTACCGTTCGCGGAAACCGACGGATCCGCCCTCGGGTCGGGTTCCCCAAGCACCGGCGGCCAGCACTCCGGCAGATCGACCGCGTTCGCGTGGCGGATCGGCGAAGCCGACGACGACTCCGAAACCGACGACGACTCCGAAATCGACCCAGTCGGCGGCGGCACCGAAACGGGAAGCTCCGGCGAAACCGACCCGGACTCCCGCTAAACCCGAGGAACCGCCGGTCCGACGGGCGAAGCCGGAACCCACGCCCCCCGCCCGCTCGACTCCTCCGCCCGCCCCCCCCACTCGGCCGGCATCCACAGACGACTCCGACTTCGGAGCCGGGCTCGATCTGTGATGTGAGGAAGATGAGAGTGCCTACCCCCGGACGCCCCCGGACGTAAAACTCGAACATCGACAAGCGTCTCTTCTCGACCCAACCACAACCCCGTCCGGGGACTTGGCCGTGCCAGTGCTCTTCTCGGTCACGCTTTTCACCAGCGCGACCCTCCTCTTCATGATCCAGCCGATGGTCGGGAAGATGGTTCTCCCGCTGCTCGGCGGCAGCCCGGCGGCGTGGAACACCTGCATGGTGTTTTTCCAGGGCCTGCTGCTGCTCGGGTATCTCTACGCGGACCGCCTGACATCCCGACTCGCCCCCGCACCGCAATCGAAGTGGCACATCATCGTGCTTCTTTCGGTCGGAGTGTGGTTCGGGTTCGCCGCGGCAATCGGGCCGAAACGCGTGCCGGTGCCGATCTTCGAGTCCCTCGCACCGCAGGGGGAGGCGTACCCGATGTTCGGCGTGCTGGCGTTGCTCGCCGCCGCGGTCGGGTTGCCGTTCCTGATCATCTCGACGAGTGCGCCCCTTCTGCAGCGGTGGTTTGCGTACACCGGCCACCCCTCGGCGAAGGATCCGTACTTCCTCTATGCCACGAGCAACGCGGGAAGCCTGATCTCGCTGCTGGGATACCCGTTGTTCATCGAACCGACGTTTTCGCTGGCGGAGCAAGCGTGGATCTTCGCGGGCGGGTTCGTGGTTCTCGCGGTTCTGATCTATTTCTGCGGCCAGGCGGTGCGCGAGGCACCGGGTGCACACACGCCACCGTCCCGGCCGACGGCGGCAACCACCCCGGACCCAAATGCCCCGACACTGGCCCGGAAATTCAAGTGGCTCGGGTTTGCCTTCGTGCCGTCGAGCCTGATGCTCGGCGTGACTTTCCACATGACCACGGACATCGCGTCGGTGCCGTTGTTGTGGGTGATTCCGCTGGCGCTCTATCTCGTCACCTTCATCATCGCGTTTGCCAACACCCCGGCGTGGTTCCGCCCGGTGATCGGGAACATCAGCCCCGTGGTGACGCTGCTGCTCGTCTTTGTGCTCATCTCGGGTGTCGGGTCTTCGCGGGGATTCAGCACCTTCATGCAACTCGGGTTGCACCTCGTGACGTACTTCCTCGCGGCGTTGATGTTGCACAACGAACTGGCCCGGGATCGGCCCGACCCCAAGTATCTGACCGGATTCTACCTCTGGATCTCGCTCGGCGGCGTGCTCGGTGGGATGTTCAACGCCCTCATCGCGCCGGTCGCCTTCCCCCGCGCCTACGAGTACGAGATTGCCATCGCGATCGGCTGCATGCTCGTTCCGGACCTGCGGGACCCGGTAGAAGTCGAGAAAATCAAGGCCGGCCAGACCGACCTTCGCCGGATGCTCACTCGCGGGTTCGACGTGATCATCCCGATCGGGATGCTCGCCCTCGTCGGCTGGTTGACCATCATGCCGGAGAAATTCGAGTGGTTCCGCGACGGGCTGGACTGGATTGCCCGGACGATTTCCAGTGGATTCGAGGCGGTCGGCTCCAACATGCGGGTGAGCACCGGGACGGTCACGATTCTCGTCCTCTTCGCTCTCCCATGCATCCTCTGCTTCCTCTTCATCGACCGCCCGGTTCGGTTCGGCCTCTGCGTGGCGGCGGTGCTCTTCACGAACGCCTTTCGATCAGCACGGATTGACACGGTCCTGGCCAGCGAGCGGAGTTTCTTCGGGATCTTGAAAGTCGAAAAAACCGACGATCGCCGATTGCTCGCAATGCTGTTCGTGAAGGATAAGGATTCCGACGAGGAGTTCCCGGCCCCGATCACGGACAGGTGCTACTTCCACAAATTGTCCCACGGGACGACGCTTCACGGGATGCAGGGGTCGGACCGGTTCGCGCTCACGCAGTTCCATTCCGAGCCACGGTTCTGGCCCCAATTGAACCGGACCACGAAGGTCGAGTGGATGGCCGAGGCCGTCATGCGTGACGACCTGCGAATCCTCGGAGCCCAGAACGGCTGGGACGAGGTGTTGCTCGCCGGGGCCCAGAAAACCTGGGACTTCCGGCAGGAACCGCTGACCTACTACCACCGCACCGGCCCCGTCGGCGAGACCTTCCGCGAGTTCCGCAAACGCAACCCCAAGGCCGACGTCGCCATGGTCGGCCTCGGCACCGGGTCCGTCGCATGCTACGCCCTGCCGGGGCAGAAACTCACCTTCTTCGAAATCGACCCCACCGTAATCAAGCTCGTCGAGAACGACACCCACTTCACCTACATCTCCGATGCCCGCAAACGCGGGGCGGAAATCAACTTCATCCTCGGCGACGCCCGACTCAAACTCGCCGAGCAAAAAGACGCAAAGTACGGCCTGCTCCTCATTGACGCGTTCAGTTCGGACTCCATCCCGATTCACCTGCTCACGAAGGAAGCGGTGGAACTGTACCGCAGCCGACTTGCCCCCGGCGGGTTGCTCGCGATCCACATTTCGAACCGGTACGTGATGCTGGAACCGGTGTGTGCGGCGATCGCGAAGGACCTGGGCATGGTGGGCCGCATCGCCAGCGACACGGTCCACGATCGGCCGGACTGGATCAATCCCTTCGCAGGAAAAACCTCGTCGTCCTGGGTCGTGCTGGCGAACTCGGAGCAGGACTTGGGCGACCTGGGTGTGGAGGATCCGCGGGGTGGTGGCGGGCTGGCTGCCCTCGCCGGGATGGCGGCGTGGTACAACTTCACTCCGTGGGCCCACCTCAAGGAGGACAAGAATGTCCCCGCGTGGACGGACGATTATTCGGACGTGCTGCGGGTCATGTCTTTGAGCGAAATTCGGTACGTGCGTCGGATGTTTGGGCTGCCCATTGCCAACGAGGAATTAGAGGATTGAGGTGGCGGACCGGATTCTGATCCTGGGAGCATCCGCACGGGCGGCGGCGGCGTCCGCCCGGCGGGCCGGCCTCGAACCGTTCGCGATCGACCTCTTCGCCGACCGGGACACCCAGAAAATTTGCGAAACCCTTCGTTGCCCCGCCGGGGATTACCCCGAGGGTTTGTTCCGGCTCGCCCGCACCGCCCCGCCGATGCCCTGGATGTACACCGGGGGCCTGGAGAACTACCCCGACCTCGTCGGCGAGCTGGCGAAGGAACGGGAACTGTGGGGGAACGGCCCGGAGGTGTTGCGAGTGGTCAGGGATCCATTTCAAATCTCTGAGCATCTCCAACGTTGGGGCCACGGGATCTCTCACCCGGAGTGTCAACGTGTAGCTCCAATGTCATCTGCAACGAAATGGTTACGGAAGCCGCGATGCGGAGCCGGTGGGGCGGGAATCTCAATTGCAACCGCAGAGGACCTGGACGAGGATTCGCATTTTTTCCAAGAGTTTGTCGAGGGTGTCACAAGGTCCGCCGTATTCTTCGGGGAACCCGGCGGAGTAAATCTTTTTGGGACCACGAATCAACTCGTTGGAGCGTCATGGCTTCATGCGATCCCGTTCCAATACTGTGGAAACATCGTCAACAATGAATTGGTGTTGGGATTTGATGAGATATTGTTCGGTGCCCTGCATCTCACAACGGAATTGAGTTGTAGCTGGTGCTTTGGAGTGGACTTCATCGAGAATGAGGAATCTTGTTCGCTTATTGAGGTCAACCCGCGATATACCGCGTCAGTGGAAGTGATCGAGTGTTCATCTCGTGTATCGATCTTCGGTTCGCATGGGCCCGAACAACAATGCAACCCCGTTGGCAAAGCCATCTACTACGCCGCCGACCGAGTCACCTTCCCCGCGTCCGGACCCTGGGATGACTCCCTCGCCCATGCCGACGATGTGTGGAAACGCCCGGATTTTGCGGACATTCCGCAACCCGGCGAAGTCATCGAGGCCGGCCACCCGATCCTCACGATCCTAACCGACGCCGACTCGGAGGATGCGTGCCTCGCCAAATTGAAACGTCGCGCCGCGGAACTCGACCGGTTGTTCGGGTTCGCCACTCCTCCGGAGGAACCCCCATGCCAACCTTGAACGACCGGGCCCACCGCGTTGCCGACGAACTCGAACGCGATGCGGACCGCCTCCGCGTCGCCGTCACACAGATCGGCGGGGCCCGCGTCATCGACTGCGGCGGTGCCGTCACCGGCGGGCTGGCGGCGGGCGTCCTCCTCGCCCGGGCGTGCCTCGCCGACCTCGCGGACGTACAAATCTTTTCCGATGCGTCCGGCCCCGCGGTGCAGGTGCGAACCGACGACCCCGTCCGGGCCTGCCTCGCCTCGCAGTACGCCGGCTGGCAGGTGAAGACGGAAAAGTTCTTCGCGATGGGGTCCGGACCCATGCGGGCCGCTGCCGCCCGGGAAGAGATTTTCGCCCACATTCCGGGGAAAGAAGAAGCGACCGTCGCCGTCGGCGTCCTCGAAACGAAACGCAACCCGACCGAAGAAGTCGTCGCGTCGATCGCCTCCAAACTTCCGAAGTCCGTGGAAAAACTGTCGCTGCTCGTCGCCCCCGCGGCATCGATCGCCGGCACAGTGCAGGTCGTCGCCCGCAGCGTCGAGACGGCGATGCACAAACTCCACGAGTTGAAATTCGACGTGAATCAGGTCGTTTCCGGGTTCGGCGTCGCACCCCTTCCCCCCGTGGCGAAGGACGAACTCGGGGCGATCGGCCGAACCAACGACGCGATTTTGTACGGCGGCCGGGTGATGCTGTGGGTCCGGGCCGACGATGAGCAGATCGAAGCGGTCGGGCCGAGGGTCCCGTCGAGCGGCTCGAAGGACCACGGTGCCCCGTTCGCCGAGATTTTTGCCCGGTACGGCGACTTCTACAAAATCGACCCACTGCTCTTTTCCCCGGCGGAGGTCACGTTCGTGAACCTCAAAACCGGCCGGGCGTTCTCCTTCGGCCAGTGCGAACCCGGGTTGTTGAAGCGATCCTTCTTCGGGGTGTAAACTGATCTTATCCCGGAGGTGTTTTGTGATCCTTCCTTCGCTCCCAAACCGTGGTATCCTCCCAACGGATCTGCTCGAACTCCCAGACGCGCACCGATTCGACCTCATCGACGGAACGCTCGTGGAGAAGGACATGGGCTCCGTTTCGAGTTGGGTCGGGGGCGAACTTTACGCTTTGCTTCGCGAGTACTGCCGGGCCAACCGATACGGCTGGGTCTGGCACGCCGACGCGGGGTTCGATTGCTTTCGCCGGGGAACCGTGCGTTACCCCGATGTCGCTGTCGTGCGGTACGGGCGTTTTCCCGGCGAGCGGTTGCCGGATGGGCACATCGAAATTCCCCCGGATTTCGTGGCGGAAATTGTCTCGCCGCACGACCGCGCCGATGACATCGAAGACAAACTCATCGACTATCGCCACGCGGGTGTCCGACTGGTCTGGTTGATCTACCCAGCCCGGCAAGTCGCGAGGATCCACCGACCAGACCGCACGATCACGGAATTTGGGATCGACGAGATTCTCACGGGGGAACAGGTTCTGCCGAACTTCGGGGTGCGATTGCGCGACTTGCTCCCACCCACGTCTCAACCATTCTCCACGACCGAGAACTCGCCGTGAGGAATCCGCGATGAACGCCCGGTTGCTTCCCCCGCCAATTTCGGTTGCCGAGTTCGAGGAACTCGGAGAACGCGGAAAGGGGTACGAACTGATCGACGGCCGCCTTCGGGAGAAGGGGATGGGTGCGGAATCGAGCGAGGTGCAATGCCAACTGAGTTTCCTCCTCAAACTTTGGGTCCGCTCGACGATGCTGGGGAAGGTGTACGAATCCGAGTGCATGTACCGCTGCTTCCCGAATCACCCGGACCGGGTTCGAAAACCGGATGTGTCGTACGTGCGGCTCGATCGCTTGCCGGAAGGGCGATCACCGCGGGGGATTCTGGAACTTGTGCCGGATTTCGCGGCCGAGGTGCTGTCCCCCAATGACAAGGCAGTGGATGTTTTCGAGAAGTTGGCCGATTACCGGGCTGCCGGTATTTCCGTCGTGTGGGTCCTCAACCCGGACTTGCGAACCGTCGAAGTCCGCACCGCGGATGGTTCCATCCAGGAATTCCGAGAAGGCGACGAACTGATCGGCGACCCGGTTCTGCCGGGGTTCCGGGTGCGTGTCGAGGATCTGTTCCCGACTCCTCCCGCATCCGAAAGCCAGTCGACGTGAGAATCGCAATTCTCTCCGGCGGGACCGGCTGGCATGTCCAGGATTTGCTCCGAGCCGCGGAAAAGCTCGGGCACACCGCGGAAATCCTCGATTTTCGTGGGATTTTCACGGGTTCCCCGACACCGGTTCCATCGTGGGAACCGCTCGCCGGGTTCGATGCCGCCATCGTGCGGACCATGCCCGCAGGGTCTCTGGAACAGATTGTGTTTCGCATGGATCTGCTTCACGCGGCGGCCGGGAACGGGGTGAAAATCCTCAACCCGCCCCGGGCAGTGGAGGCGTGCGTCGACAAGTTCCTCACCAACGCGAAGCTCGTGCGTGCGGGGATTCCCGTGCCACTGACAGTCGTGTGTCAGCGGGCCGACGACGGGTTGGCCGCCTTCGCGGAACTCGGGGGGGATGTCGTCGTCAAGCCGTTGTTCGGATCCGAGGGGCGGGGGATGATTCGCGTGGCGGATCCGGAACTGGCGTGGCGAACCTTCCGCGCAATCGAGCAAACCGGGGGAATTCTGTACCTGCAAAAATTCGTACGGCACCCGGGGTGGGATCTTCGAGCGTTCGTGATCGGCGGCAAAGTCGTCGCCGGGATGCGGCGGACCTCGAGTTTCGACTGGCGAACCAACGTCGCGCAGGGGGGAACGGCCGAGCGGGTGGAGTTGGCAGCCGCGGAACGCGACCTCGCGATCCGGGCCGCGGCTGCCGTCGGGGCACCCGTGTGCGGCGTCGACCTGCTTCCGGGGCCGGCCGGCGAAATGTTCGTGATCGAGGTCAACGCCGTCCCCGGCTGGCGTGCGTTATCGGTCGCGTGCGAACTGGACGTGGCGTCGGCGATCGTGCGGTTTCTGGCGGAGGAGTACCGCGCGTGACCTCGGACTGCTTCGCAGAAATCGCCTGCATCTGGGAGGTGTCGGCTCGAAAGCCGGGGAACGTTCACCCCACCGCGGAATTCCACGATCTCTCCAGCCTCGACTTCCTCTTGAGTGCCTCGACGATGAGGAGTGGCTTCGCCGATTTCGACAAACTCGGGGTAGGCGAGCGTGTTCGCCGGGCCATCTTGGAAACGCGGAAAGTTGTGGGGCGAAACACGAATCTTGGCATCGTGTTGTTGCTCGCGCCTTTGCTGGATTCCTCCGAGTCACCGGTGCCGTCATTGCGGTCGCTGCTGATGCGAGTTCTGGAATCCCTGAGTCGGGAGGACGCCGCTGCAGTCTACGAAGCGATTCGCCTCGCGAACCCCGGTGGACTCGGCGACGCCCCGCAGCAAGACGTCCGGGACGAACCCACCGTCACGCTGCTCGAAGCGATGAAGCTCGCGGCCGACCGGGACATGATCGCCCGGCAGTACGCCAATGGATTCGCCGATGTGTTCGATTTCGGCACCCCCGCGTTCCTCGATGCGTTCGCGAAATTCGGGTGCGTCGAGGCGGCGATCATCGACTGCCAGTTGCGTTGGCTCGCGGCATTCCCGGACTCGCTGATCGCCCGGAAAAATGGAGATCACGTGGCGGAGGATGTGCAGAAACGGGCCGCGGGGGTGCAGAATCTCGGGGGAATCGCCACGCCGGAAGGTCGAGCAGCCGGGGTGGAGCTCGATCAGTACCTGCGAAGTGATGGGAACCGCCTCAATCCGGGAACCACCGCCGACCTCATCGCGGCGTGCCTGTTCGTCGCCCTGCGAGAGGGTAGAATTGCCCCGTCCGCCCCCTTTCGATGGACCGTTTCCGACTGGTTGTGACCCATGGCAGAACGCTACTTCGTCCGCGTCACGAAGGACCACCTCGTCTTCTGCTGCGGGCACTTCATCAGCTACGCCGGCCACCAGTGCGAACGGTTGCACGGGCACAACTACCGGGCCACCGTCGAGGTCGAGGGACCGCTCAACACCGAGGATTTCTACGTCTTCGACTTCATCGCCCTCAAGCAGCGGACGAGGGAAATCACGGATGCACTCGACCACCACATGCTCCTCGCCACGCGGAACCCGGTGATCCACGTCGAGGAGGTCAGCGATCGAGTCCGGGTGACCTACCGCGACCGGGAGTGGGTCTTCCCCCGTGGCGACTGCGTGCTTCTTCCCATCGAAAATACGACCGCCGAGCTCCTCGCTCGATACCTCGCGGAACGGCTCGTGGAATCGCTCCGCGAGCAGCACGGCTACACCCCCGAGGTGCTCCGCGTCGAGGTCGAGGAGAACATCGGCCAGTCGGCGACGATCGAGTGGCGGCCGACGTGATGGATGCTCCGCGTGCCCGTGATCCGCTTCCCATCGATGCGGCACTTCTGGAACTGCTCGCGAAACTGCGGGATTTCGGGGCTGTCGTGCTGCGTGCCCCCACGGGTGCCGGGAAAACGACGCGAGTTCCGCCGGCCATTCTCGAATCCGGGTTGGCCGGCGACGGCGTGATTCTGCTGCTCGAACCCCGTCGCGTCGCCGCCCGTGCCGCCGCCCGCCGGATGGCCGCCGAGGACGGCACTGCGCTCGGCGACATCTACGGATACCACGTCCGTTTCGATCGCAAGACGGGGCCGCGAACGCGAGTGGTCGCGGTCACACCCGGGATTCTGCTGCGGAATCTGCACGACGACCCGTTTCTGGAACGCATCTCCGCGATCGTCTTCGACGAGTTCCACGAGCGCGGCCTCGAATCGGACCTGGCCCTCGGCCTGGTCCGACTCGTCCGGCAGACGGTGCGGCCCGACCTGCGCGTGGTCGTGATGTCCGCGACGATCGACGCGGGGCCGGTGTCGGCGTACCTCGGGGATTGCCCGGTCGTGACCAGCGAGGGGCGGACGTTCCCGGTCGAGATTCGCTATCGACCTCGCCGGGCCGACGTGACGTTTCCCGAGGCGGCCGCGATGGCGACGCGCGACACGGTCGTCCGCACTCCCGGGGATGTGCTTGTCTTCCTTCCGGGGCTCGGCGAGATTCGACGGACCGCGGATTTGCTCGAAGAATTTGCGCGTGACACCGGGGTGTCACTGCTCCCGCTTCACGGGGATCTCCCGCCGGAGCAGCAAGATCGAGCCCTGCTCCCCTCGCCGACGCGGAAGGTGGTGCTGGCCACCAACGTTGCGGAAACTTCGGTGACGGTGGAGGGGGTGACGGCGGTCGTGGACACCGGAGTCGCCCGGCAGCTGGAGTTCGACGCATCGGTGGGAATGGATCGGTTGGTTCTCGGGCCGATCTCGCGGGCGTCGGCGGATCAGCGGGCCGGCCGGGCGGGGCGGACGCAACCCGGGGTGTGCATCCGGCTCTGGGAAGAGGCCAACCACCGCAGCCGGGCCGCGACCACGGAGCCGGAAATTCGCCGGGTCGACCTCGCCGGGGCGGTGCTGCAACTGCTCGCGTTCGGGGAAGCGAACCCGGCGACATTTCCGTGGTTGGACGTCCCCCGGCCGGAGGCGATCGCCGCCGCCACGGAGTTGCTCGATAGACTCGGGGCAACCGCTTCCGGGAAACTCACTGACATCGGGGTGTCACTGGCCCGGCTCCCCGTCCACCCCCGGGTCGGCCGGCTCCTCGTCGAGGGGCAGCGGCTCGGCGTCGCCGGGCGGGCTTCGCTCGCCGCCGCACTCCTCTCGGATCGCGATCCGTTCCTCCGCGATTTCGATTCTGGACCGAGAAAATCCCCGCCACCGACCGATTCCGACGTGCTCGATCGCGTTCTCGCCCTGGAAATCTTCGAGGAATCCGGGAATCTCGATGGCCCGCTCGGTCGACTCCACCGTGGCGGAGCGTGGACGATCCTGCAGGCTCGCGACCAGTTTCTGCGGATCCTTGGCGAGCGCCGGGAACCCCAGTGCGATGACCCGGACACGGCACTTCTCCGCGCGATTTTCGCCGCGTACCCCGATCGCCTTGCCCGACGCCGGGGGCCAACGGATCAGCGGGCGCGGATGGTTGGCGGCCGGGGCGTCAAGCTCGGACCAACCTCCGGTGTCCGCGATTGCGAACTCTACGCCTGCGTCGACGTCGATGCGGGTGGCGTTCACTCGCTCGTTCGACAGGCCTCCGCGGTCCGTCGGGACTGGCTCCCCCCCGAAGCCGTCGTCACTGTCAACGGGGTGTCATTCGACCTCGCATCGGAGAAACTGGTCGCCAGGAAACAGACCCGGTACGGCGACCTGATCCTCGACGACAACCCGGCCCACATCGCGGACGAGGAAGAGGCGGCCCGGATCCTGGCAACCGCAGCCGCCGAGCGGTTCGATCGGGTCCGACCCGACGCCGTGTCACCCGCCGGAAACTTCCTCACGCGGGTCCGCTGTCTTCGCGTGTGGATGCCCGATCTCGAACTTCCCCTCCTGGAGGATGCGGATCTATTGGCGGTGCTTCCGGAACTGTGCCGGGGGTTGCGTTCGCTGGAACAGGTCCGGAATGGGCCGTGGCTGGACGGGCTTCGGGTCCGCTTCACCTACCAGCAACTCCAAACGATCGATCGGGAAGTCCCGGAGCGGATCGAGGTTCCAAGCGGAAGTGCGATCGCGGTGACGTATGCCGAAGGGAAACCGCCGGTGCTGGCGGCACGAATCCAGGAAATGTTCGGGCTCGCGGAAACGCCCCGGATCGCGGGCGGTCGCGTGAAGGTGCTGCTGCATCTCCTCGCCCCGAATTTCCGGCCTCAGCAGGTGACCGATGATCTGGCGAGTTTCTGGAAGAACGGATACCCCGTAATCCGCAAGGAACTCCGCGGGCGGTACCCGAAACATAGCTGGCCCGAGGATCCTCTCACCGCCGAGGCAATCCGCGGGCCGAAGAAGCGAAGCGAGTGACAGGGGCATGTCACTTACTTGCTCGAAAGCTCAAAAGCTGGCAGCTCGTTGGTTGCTGGCGATGCCTGAACTTCTGCCCCCAGTCCGGAGGTTTCCGGTTTCGAGTACTTGGGCGGCAAGGTATTCGCTCCGGTCCGGAAGCCCTCCTTGTCTTTCGCGTGGAGCGTCACCACAACCTTGTATTTCCCGGGCGGTGCGCCGTCGCCGTTCGTGAGGTAGGTGAGTTTAAAGCTTCCGTCGGCATCGGTGTATCCATTCGGATTCTGGACCAAAGGCGGGTCGAATCCCTCACCGATGAGGCGAACATGAGCTTCCGGAAGCGGTTTGCCATCGAGCGTGACCTTCCCCGAAACGGGAACGGGTTGATGCCCGGGTTGCCCGCAGCCGAAAACCAGGAGCAATAGTGCCGGAAGCCAACGCACAGGATCCCCCCCAAAAGTCGGAATAACGTCGTCGAATTCCCAGGCGGATCAATCCGCGCTCACGGTTTCGCCGTTGGCGGCGGTCGCCATTGCCCCAAGCGACCAGATCCGTGTCGACTCGTTGAGCGATCGGACCGAGCCATCGGCGAAGCAAGCCAGGGCCAGGCCGGTGTGGAAACTATAGAGCAGCGATCCCCACTCGTTGGTGGCGTTGATCTTGTGTGGCCCGGTGAAGGCGGGAACGGCGGAATTGCCGGGCGTGTTGCACCAAAGCGGAGGCACGCCAAGGGGGTAGGGATTATCATTGGTGCCCCAAGCTCCACCGCGTGCTCGGGCGCACTGAGCTTGGGATTTGTTCGCCAATGCAGGTGTTTTCACCCGTCCCCGCCAGATGTCTTCACGCCCAGCGCACTCCGCGAGAAGGAACGTGTTCGATGTGCCATCTGTGATGGAAACAATCGTCGTGCGGGTATCCTGCGAACCGACTGCCTCGGCGAGAACCCCGGGCTTGCCGGTGGTTCCGGCAATCGCGGAATCACCCGATGCCAACATGGAGTCGAAGGTTACGGCGACGCCTTCCGGTGCGAAGTAATCCGTTGCGGAGCCTTTCTTGCGCGGGGACGAGTCATTCTTGTCCTGGAATCGGTTCTGATTTGGGCTGGATGGGCATTGCAGAATCTTGAAATGAATCATGACCAGACCCGTTTCCGCAACTGGGTCACCCAGCGTCCACCAGTTCGCGGCCCGATCATAGTTCTTCGCGACAGCATCCTGCTCGATATAGGGAAAGATTTCCAACGCCCAGCCTTTCGCCCCCTCGGTGGTGGTTGAGTTCGCCTCGGTTCGTTTTGAGTTCGGGAATTTGCTGTTGGCACTCTCATAGTTGTGGAATGCCAGCCCCAGTTGTTTGAGATTGTTTTGGCAGGAACTTCTCGCCGCTGCTTCGCGGACTTTTTGCACCGCGGGGAGTAAGAGTCCGATCAGAATCGCGATAATCGCGATGACGACGAGCAATTCAATGAGTGTGAACCCGCGACGGCGAGACATACGAAACTCCGGATGGAGGTGGCCGATCGCAAGCCACATATGCATTATTCATACCTATCTGATCTTCCGGAATTCCTAGTGATTGGGAATCGACCAGTCCAACGGGTGGTCAGCAGTTGCCCTCGCGTGGGCGCCATGTGACCACTCCAGGTTGCAATCGCGGAAATGCAACGTCCCGTGAATTGACATCCACGGGACGCAGATGGATGCGGAATGCACGCGAGTCACAACCTCAGATCAACTGCTTGATCGGGTCGGCCCCCTCGACGCCGACGAGTTTCTGGTCGAGCCCGCCGTAGAAGTAGGAGAGCTTGTTGGGGTCGAGGCCCATCTGGTGGAGCACGGTCGCGTGCAGGTTCTTGACGTGGAAGCGGTCCTTGACGGCGGCGGAGCCGAGTTCGTCGGTTTCGCCGACGCTGGTGCCCCCCTTGATGCCGCCACCGGCGAGCCACATCGTGAAGCCGGCCGCGTTGTGGTCTCGACCGGTCCCCTTGGCGTACTCGGCGGTTGGTTGCCGACCGAACTCACCACCCCAAACGACAATCGTCGAATCGAGTAGTCCGCTCCGTTTCAGGTCGGTGAGCAATCCCGCGATCGGCAGGTCGGTGTTGCCGGCGTGTTTGGAGTGGTTCGCGACCATGTCATTGTGGGCGTCCCAGTTTGCATCAAAGTGGTTTCCGCCCGAATAGACCTGGATGAACCGGACTCCGCGTTCGACCAGCCGACGGGCAAGCAGACACTTTCGGCCAAACTCCGCTGTCCGCGATTTGGTCGGCCCCTCGATGCCGTACAGTTCGAGAGTTTCCGGGGTTTCCTTGGAGAAATCGACGGCTTCCGGGGCGTGTTGCTGCATCTTGAACGCGAGTTCGTAGGACGCGATCCGGGCTGTGAGTTCCGTATTGTCCGCCCGGGCGGCGAGGTGCTCCTCGTTCTTTTCCTTGAGGCGATCGAGCATCAGACGTTGCTGTTCACGGGTGGTTCCCAGCGGAAGGGCTAGGTCGTGGATGGGTGTTTTGTCGGCTTGCACGACGACACCCTGATAGGCAGCGGGCATGTATCCACTGGACCAGTTTTTCGCCCCGGAGATGGGCCCGCCGGTGTTATCGAGCATGACAACGAACCCGGGCAGGTTCTCGTTTTCGCTGCCGAGGCCGTAGGTAACCCAGGAGCCAAGGCAGGGGTTGCCGCTCAGAAGTCGGCCGCTGTTCATCATCAACATCGCGGAGCCATGGATGGGCGATTCTGCATACATACTGTGAATGAATGCGATATCATCGACCTTTTCCCCGATATGGGGGAAGAGGTCGGAGACGTATTTGCCGCACTTCCCGTATTGCTTGAACTTCCACTTTGGCCCGACAACCCGGCCCTCGTTTTTGCGGCCGCCGCGGCCAAAGGTTTTGACCTTTACCGTTTTCCCGTCGAGCGGATACATCTCGGGCTTATAGTCGAAGGTGTCAACATGGCTGGGGCCGCCATAACAGAAGATAAATATGACGGCCTTCGCCTTCCCGGGCATCATGGGCTTCTTTGGAGCCATGGGATTGACGAACTTGCTCGGCGTGCGGCTGGCTTCCGTGGCGGCGTGAGCCTTGGTGAAAAACCCATCACCATCAAGGAGTCCGGTGAGGCCGAGAGCCCCAAACCCGGCCCCGGTTTGCCAGAGAAATTCGCGACGAGTCCGGCCGCAAAATTGGGAGTGTGATGCCATCGGAAGGAATCCTGGGGGGGGTGTTAATTCCAGACGTCAAGGTCAAGGCCGGGGACAAGCGTGTAATCCCGGGCGTTGCGGGTCACACGATATTCTCCTCAGTCGGGATCCGCATGTTAATCCACATACACGAATTCATTCGCATTGAGCAGTAGCAATGCATATCGCGTCATGGCGGAGGTCGCATCGAGGTTGTGTTTTTCTTGCAACTCCTTCACGAAGGCAAGGTCCTTCGCGACCTCGTCGGAGGTGGGGGTGCGGGCGGTTGTCAGGCGGATGCCGCGGGCGATCTGCATCCAGGGGTCTCCGGGGTAATCCTTGGCGAGCCGGGCGGCGAGGGCGGCGGCACGCTCGTTCGTGAATTCGCCGTTGAGCATGCCCAGCGCCTGGGTCGGCACCGTCGTCGTGTATCGGACCGGGCAACTCGAATCGGTGTCCGCCTGGTCGTGGTTGGCCAGGATCGGGACCTGGAGTGAGCGTTTCACATGAACGTAGACGCTTCGCCGATTCCCCGCGTTGGGGTTGCGGGGGTCGAAGTGCCAGCCCTCGCCCGGTCTCGATTGCCCGGCGAGTACGTCCTTCGGAATCTTCGGATAGACGCTGGGGCCGAACGGGGAAAGGTCGAGCCCGCCGCTGGTGAGAAGGATGGAATCGCGGACTTCCTCGGCCGTCAGGCGACGCATGTCGAACCGCCAGCGGAGCAGGTTTGCGGGATCGGCACGCAGGTTCGCATCGTCACCGGTTGATGCGAGTTGGTAGGTGCTCGATAGCATGATCAGCCGGTGGAGTCGCTTGATCGACCAGGGAACGGTCTCTTTACCGGTGGTTTGCCAGGTCGGTTCGACGAACTCCGAGGCGAGCCAGTCGAGAAGTTCGCGGTGGGTCGGTTGTTCGCCGAGCTTGCCGAAATCGTTGGGCGTCGGGACGATTCCGCGCCCGAAGTGCCAGCCCCAGATGCGGTTGACGATGACGCGGGCGGTCATGGGGTTCTGGGGGCTCGCGATCCATTTCGCCAGTGCGGTCCGCCGGCCGCTGGAATGGGCCTGTTTTCCCGGACGCGGGATTGCAGGGTCGGGAACTCCGAAAACGGTGGGGAAACCTGGGGAAACTTCTTTCCCGGGCGAACCGGGGTTGCCGCGGATCAGCACGAAGGTTTTGGGCGGATCGGTCGGACCATGCGAGACGGACAGTGCGAGATCCTGGTGCGGCAGGGGGTTTTTGCGAAGGCGATCGCTTTCCTGCCGCAGTTTCTCGAGCTTGGCGGTTTCCTCGCGGGTGTACACCGTCTTGAGTTTGTCGACAACCAGCCAACGGTCGGCCCCCTCGGCGGCCCACTGATCGAGCAACCCGAGCCGACCGATCGCGTCGTTCTCGATGCCGGTGCGAACCTTGTCGATCTCCGCTAACCGCTCGGCCCGGCGGGCCTTCTCGATCTCGTTGAGCTTCTGTTTTTCCGCGGAGGTAATGTCCGTGAAGGAACTGCCGCGGGGGCCGACATCGTAGGAGTACGGGCGGACATCGCGGAAGAAGGAGACAAACTTGTAGTAGTCTGCCTGCGGGAAGAAATCCCCCTTGTGGTCGTGGCAGCGGCAGCAGTTGAGGGACATGCCGAGGAAACCCTGGCCCGTGACGGTGACCAGGTCGTCGTACCCGTCATAGAGGGCGAGTTCGCGGTCGGCGGGCTCGTCGTCCCACAGGCCAAGCCGATGGAATCCCGAGGCGACGATCGTTTCCGACGATCGGTCGGGAAGCTCGTCGCCGGCGAGTTGTTCCAGCACGAAGCGGTCGAAGGGCTTGTCACTGTTGAAACTCTGGATGACGTAGTCGCGGAACCGCCAGGCGTGGGGTTTGACGCCGTCGCGTTCGTAGCCATTGGTTTCGGCGTAGCGGACGACATCGAGCCAGTGTCGGCCCCACTTTTCCCCATAGTGCGGGCTGGCGAGCAGCTTGTCGATCAGCCGGGGCCATGCGTCGGGTGACCGGTCGGCGAGGAACGCATCGAGTTGCTCCGGGGTCGGTGGAAGACCGGTGAGGTCGTAGTACGCCCGTCGGCAGAGCGTGACCTTGTCCGCCGGTGCGACCGGTTTCAAACCTTTCGCTTCGAGCTTGGCCAACACGAAAGTATCGACCGGCGAGCGGACCCATTCCGGAGATTTGACCGCGGGCAGCGATGGTCGCCGGACCGGCTGGTAGGCCCAGTACGACTTGTCCGGCCCCTTCGCGGGTTCCGGGACGATCGTCGTTTCCCCGGAATCGGCAGGCATCGGCAGGCCGGCGGCGATCCACTTTTCCAGGACGGCGAGTTCCTTCGCCGGCAGCTTTCCGGACGGGGGCATCTCGTGCCCCTCCTCGTAGCGGATCGCCTTGAGAAAGAGGCTCTTCTCCGGATTCTTGACATCGAACGCGGGCCCGGTCTCGCCGCCGACGAGGATCGCCTTCCGCGACGTCAGATTGAGCCCGCCGCGAATTTTCTTCGGATCCTGGCCGTGGCATTTGAGGCACTGGGCCTGGAGAATGGGCTGGACATCGCGCTCGTACATCGCGAGTCCGGGGTCCGCCGGCGGGGTCGTGGCCGGCCGAGGCGGTGGTGCCGGGACGGCCGCGAAGAACATCAGGGCAAGCGTCAGCATGGCAGAGCCCGGTGGCGGGTCGAGGGGCAGGATAGGAGTAGTTTACCCGGCCAACCCGCCCGCCGGAATGGGTCGAACCGTCCGTACCCTATTCGAATCCGACATCCCCGGCTGAGCCCGATTCGTAGAGTAGGCACGGGAAATCGTGCAAACCGGGAGGATCTCGCGGTGGAGGCGTGGGAAGTCACTTTGCCGCGGGACGTGTGGGAACCCCGACGGTTGGCCCACCAGGAGCGCGTGCGGCCGTGGGTGGCGGACCGGGTCGGGCGGATGCGGCGGGCGGCGAAACATCCCGTCTACGATTTCCTCTTCGAGTACTACGCGTTTCGCCCGGCACATCTGGAACGCTGGTCGCCGGGGGTTGGGGTCCGCCTGGAAGCGGCAGAAACTTCCGATTGGCCCCAATGGTTCCGCACCTGCGGCGGGGGGATGGGGCTTTCCGCGTCGGCGTTTCCCCGCCACCGGCTCGACTACCTCCGCTGGGCGATCCGCTACCTCGAAACGACCCAGAACCGCGAGCCGATCTATGGCTGTTTCGGGCTCCACGAGTGGGCGATGGTCTATCGAGAGGAACAGATCCGGCACCGCGTGCCGTTGCGGCTGACCCGCGACGAGACAGACTCCGTCGTCGAGAATGGGGCACTCCGATGCACGCATTTCGATGCGTTCCGGTTCTTCACGCCGGCTGCGGTGCCGCGGAATCGGTTTCAACTCGATCGGCACACGACCACCGACCACGATCAGCCGGGGTGTGTGCACGTCACCATGGACCTTTACAAGTTCGGGTTCAAGATTGCACCGTTCGCATCGGCGGAACTTCTGGCGGACGCTTTTGAGGTTGCGGTGTCGGCACGGGAACTCGACATGCGTGCGAGTCCGTACGACCTCCGCCAACTCGGGTTCGAGCCGATCCGCATCGAGACACGCGACGGGCGGGAGGAGTATGCGGCAGGGCAGCGACGCCTCTTCGAGATGGCGAAACCGGTGCGGGAACGGCTGCTGGCGGTCTACCGGGGGCTCGCCAATGCCTCGGATTTCCACGAATTTTCGACACGGGCGGGCGAAATTCTTCCATGCGATCCTGTGCCTTGAGGTGACCCATGCCGCCCGCCCGTGCCTTCTCGGAGGTCAAACTCGTCAACCGCTCGATCGGCGACCCCGTTCTGTACCTCGACTACCCGGGGTCGGACAACGCACTGCTCTTCGACGCGGGGGAGAACGGTAACCTGTCGATGGCCCAGCTCGGCGACCTCGAAGCGGTCTTCGTGACGCACCACCACGTCGACCACTTCATGGGGCTCGATCGCATCGTGCGGGCGAATGCGGACCGGGACAAGACCCTGCACGTCTTCGGGCCGGTCAACACGATCCGGAAGGTGTTCGACCGCGTCAAGAGCTACGAGTACCCGTTCTTCGCGTTCCAGAAGCTCGCGATCCGGGTGACGGAACTGCACGCGAAATCGATGCGGGTGGGGGTGCTGGAGTTCGCGAAGAAGCTTCCGGAGCCGGAGGTGCGCGAACTTCCGTGGGTCGGCCGCGTCTGTTACGAGACCGAGTTCCTGACGGTGGAGGCGGTGCACGCGGACCACACGGTGCCGTGCCTCAGCTACGCGATGACGGAGAAGCCCGGTTTCCACCCGGTGCCGGAAAAGCTCGAAACCGGGCTGATCCGGCCAGGCGAGTGGGTGTCGGAGGCACTGCGTCTGTTGCGGACGCAGGCTCCGCCGGAAATGACGCTCGACATCCAGGGTGGGCGGTTCCCGCTGTCGGTGCTGGCGAAGAATTTCTTCGCGGAATCGCCGGGTGCCCGGGTCGCGTTCGTGACCGACACGTTCTGGTCCGACGCGGTCCGGCCGGAACTCGTGAAGCTCGCGAAGGGGGCCTGGCGGTTGTACTGCGACAGCTTCTACGCGTCGGCCCAGGCAAAGGCGGCGGCGCAGTACAAGCACATGATGGCCCCGCAATCCGCGGAACTGGCGAAGCTCGCGAAGGTGGAGCAGCTCGTGCTGATCCACTTCTCGACGCGCTACGCCGGGAAGTACGAGACGCTGCTGGAAGAAGCCGCCCCGATCTTCCCCCGCGTGACGGCCGAGATTTGAGGGGAGAAAGAATCGGATTCTCTCCCCAGCGGGTGGTTTTCCAAGTTCCGCATTCCGAGTTCCGCGTTCCGCATTCCGCGTTCCGCATTCCGCACTGGAGGGATCCCATGTCCGAAGCCGAACTTTCGAACTTGCACGTCGCGACGCCGGAGGTTCTGCCGGACGAGCAGATGCCGACCAAGGCGGAGATGACGCCGTTGGCTGCGCTCGAACTGATTCGGGCGGGGAAGCCGGTCGAGAACGCGAAGATCCGTCGGCTCAAGTTCCGCGGATCCTTCGACCAGCCGGTGCGATTCCGAAACTGCACCCTGATCCAGCCGGAATTCGACACGGCGAATTTCGCGGAAGAAGTTTCCTTCGTCGGCTGCACCCTCGACAAGGTCATCAGCCAGAAGTCGACGACCTTCGCGAAGGGGCTCGACATTGGCGGCTGCGTCATCAACCGTGGCCAGTTGTCGCGGTGGAAGGTGCAGGGGAAACTCGGGGCCGCCCACACGGAGTTCCGCGGCAAGGTGATCTTCACCGGCTGCGACTTCGCCGACCGCGTCTCGTTCTGGGAGGCCAAGTTCGTCGCATGGGCAGACTTCAAGGACTGCCGGTTCGCCTCGGATGCGGACTTCCGCTCCGTGATTTGCGAGCACGGCTTCGTCCTCACCAACTGCACCTTCGACGGGGATTTCCTGTTCCGCGGCGGTTGCGTCGACAAGAAATTCTCGGCGGACGGCTGCCGATTCGAGCGGGCCCTCGACCTCTCGAAGGCGAAGCTGCACGACTTCGTCTACCTCGAGGACATCGAGCAGGGGAAGCTGCAGAGCTTCGCCTTCCTCAACGCGGTGGCAGAGCGGATTCGCATCCACCCGCGGCAGCTCGAGGATCGACTTTCCAGCGAAATCGCGGGGAAGTACGACGAGGCGATGCAGGAGTACGGCCTGCTCAAGAAGTGCTTCCAGACCCTCAACCGGTTCGACCACGAGGACCGGGCGTTCTACCAGTTCAAGGTCTGCCAGCGGAAGGCGAAGCACCTTTCGTGGGGCAAGCCGTGGATCGCCTGGCGGACGTTCGCGGACTGGTTGTTCCTCGACGTCGGGTGCGGGTACGGGACCAACCCGGCCCGAGCGGTGCGGATGGCGCTCGTCATCATCCTGGGGTTCGCGGCCGTGTACGGGTACGGAATCGAGCAGTTCTACGCGGAGAAACTGCCGTTCCCGGAACTGGACAAGACCGCGTTCGAGAACCGCGCGATGGTCGGGCTCATCACCAGCGTCTCCGTCTTCACCTCCGGGATGGGGGGGATTCGGGAAGTCGCGAAGGGGTGGATGAACATCCCCGTGATGATCGAATCCGTGATGGGGACGTTGCTGTTCGGCCTGTTCATCGTCGCGTTTTCGCGGAAGGTGATTCGATAACCCTTCTTCCCCTCAGCTCGCGGAGCGGGGGGGAAGGTTAGGATCTTCGCGAACTCCACAGAATCTTCACGCGTTTTGGTCGGTCAGCGAGTAGACTCACCCCACCTCCCACGATGTCCACCGCCGATGCCCTCTGAGGGGTCCGCCAATGTCCATTAGTTTCAAGTGCGAATGCGGCAATTTCATCGAGGTTGACGATTCCTTCGCCGGCAAAGACGTGCAGTGCCCCCGGTGCTACACCGTCAACACGGCTCCGGATCGCAACGGCATTCCGGTGGCGAAACCGGTCGCAGGTGGGGGTCGGTGGAGTGGCTCCGCGGACCAGAACCGTCCCCGCTACTCCTCCGAGGACACCACCGCACAACCGTCCAGAAGCCTCGAGGGGAAAGTCTTCAACGGCGGTGTCGTCGGAGGCCTGATCGCGATGCTGATCGCGGTCGTTTGGTTCGTCGGCGGGCTCATGGCCGACATCATCTTCTTCTACCCGCCGATTCTTTTCATCATCGGCCTGGTCGGGTTCATCAAAGGTCTTGTGAGCAACGAGGAATGACCGGAATTTCCGTTGCGGAACTGCCCGGGGGTCGGGGCCTGGGATTTTGTCTCCCGGTGTCGTTCGGGGAGTTCCTCGATCGGCTCGGGGCCGAGCCGATGTTCCGGCAGGATTTCGCGACGATCCTCCGGAATTGCCCGTTCTCGGCGTTTCGCTGGGAAACTCCGCCGGTGACTCGCGACACGCTCGATCGCCCCTTCGAGTTCGTCCTTCTCGACGCCCCGGGGCTGGCACGGAGGCCGGATTCGGAGGCGTTTTCCGAGCATTTCACGTCCGAACCGGTGGTGGCGTTCCCGAATCTCGGTCGAAATGCGATTCTGGTGGTGCCTTGCCCGCAGGGGCCGGCGGACTCGTACGGCCATCTCGCGGCGTTTGTCCGGTACGCTCCCGAGTCGCAGGTCGTCGCACTCTGGCAGCGGGTCGCGGAGGAGATGCATCAACGCATCAATTCTCGTCCCGTTTGGCTCAGCACGGCCGGGGGCGGCGTTTCCTGGCTGCACGTCCGACTCGACAACGAGCCGAAGTACTACAACCACAAACCCTACCGCACCGGGTACCTCTCTCGCCGGGAAGAGCGTTGAGCCCAGTGCGGTCAGGTGTCGCGGCCGCTTCCTTACCGTTGCACCCGGGCGGAGCCGCCCTTGGCGAGGGCTTCGACCTCGGCGAGGGTGGCCATCGAGGTGTCGCCGGGGAAGGTGGTGACGAGGGCACCGTGGGCCCAGCCGAGTCGGAGGGCTTCCTCGGGGGGTCGGCCGGCGATGAGGCCATAGATCAGCCCGGCCGCGAAGCCGTCGCCGCCGCCGATGCGGCAGATCACGCCCAGCTCACACGTCGGGGCGGTGTACGACTTCCCGTCGAGCCACAGCACCGCGCTCCACTCGTGCCGGTTCGTGGTGTGCACTTCCCGCAGCGTCGTGGCGACCGCCTTGATGTTCGGGAACGCCTTGACGGTGGCTTCCATCATCCCGAAGAACTGCGCGGTATCGAGCTTGGACTCGGCCTTCTTCGTGACTTCCGGCCCCTTGACGCCGAGCCCCTTCTGCAGGTCTTCCTCGTTCCCGATCAGGACGTCGACGTGCTCGACGATCCGGCGGAGGGTTTCGACGGCCTTCTGGTCGCCGCCGACGGATTTCCAGAGTTTCGCTCGGAAATTGAGGTCGAAGGAGGTGACCGCCCCGGCCGCCTTGGCAGCTTTCATCCCCTCGATGACGAGTTCCGGCGTCGTCGGGGAGAGTGCGGAGAAGATCCCGCCGCTGTGGAACCACCGCACCCCGCCGGCGAAGATTTGCTTCCAGTCGAAGTCGCCGGGCTTGAGCATCGCCCCGGCCTCGTTGGAGCGGTTGTAGAAGACGACCGGCGGGCGGACCCCGTGACCGCGGTCGGAGTAGACCGTCGCGATGTTCGGCCCACGCACGCCGTCGTGCTCGAACATCTTGTAGAACGGCATGACCCCCGATTCCCGGACACGGGCCTGCACCAGTTCCCCGATCGGGTAGTCGACCATCGCCGTCGCGATTCCCGTCTTGAGTTCGAAACACTCGGAGAGGTTGGCGGCGACGTTGTACTCTCCGCCGGAAACGTGGATCTCGACGGATCGGGCTTTGCGGAAAGGAATCACGCCGGGGTCGAGCCGGTGGATCAGGGCCCCGAGTGCCAGGAAATCGAGGCTCGCGGCGTCGCGGCGAATGCTCAGACTCATCACTTCTCCCGGAGATAAATCAGGACCGTTGCCATCTTCGATACCCGGTGTTGTACAAACCGGATCGCGTTTTTCCCGTCCGGTTTGACCGTGCGAGTGCGTTGCAAAGAATCGTGTCTGACGCCCGACTTTCCGAAATTGCACTGGCATCGCCGCGGGTGGATCGGTATTCCCCGGCGAGACATCCACATTCCGCGGTCGGGAGAACCACCATGCGCTGGGGGCTCGGAATCGCTGTCGGGCTTGTCGGGATATCGCCGGCGTTTGGTCAGAAGTTCGCGTCGGATCGTCCGGGTGAGCCGGTGGTCACGCCGATGCCGCCGGCCGGTTTCCAGCCCGCGCCCGGATTCCAACCCACGCCCGGATTCCAACCCACGCCGGCCGGCCAGCCCCCAGTCACCCAGCCGACGCCGCAACCTCCGATGACCCAGTCGCCCATCCAGCGAGTGTCGGCCACCACGGAAGCCGCACCCCCTCCGCATCCGTGGACGGTGAAGCCGGAAAACGGGCCGTGGATGATCTGCATCAAGAGCTACCGCGACGACTCGCAGGCCGGCGTCTCCGCTCGCAAATCCGCGGAAGAACTCGCCCGGGAGATTCGCGAAACGCACAAGGCCGCCGCCTACCTCTTCGAGTGGGGGGCCGAGGAACGAGCGAAGGAACGAGCCCGCCGAAACGCGTACCGGGACAAACTCCGCAAGGACTACGCGCCGTTCCTGGAACTCCAGGACCAAATGAAGAAAAAGGCCGAGGCGCAAGGGACGGATTTCATCAATTCCCCGCCGACGGTTCGCATCCCGACTGTCGAATACGCGGAGCAGTACGCGGTGCTCGTCGGCGGTTTCAAGGACATGGAAACCGCCCGGGAAGCGCTCAACACCGTCCGCCGCTGGGCCGCACCGAAGGGGAAGGATCACCTGATGGATCGGGTGATCGCACAGAAAGGGGCCGAAGCCCAGGGGACTTTCATCAACCCCTACGCATCGGCGTTCGTGGTTCCGAACCCGGCGGTGAAGCAGACCGACCCCAACGCCCCGCCGCCGGTGGACCCCTTGCTGGTGAAGTTCAACGAAAACGAGGAGTTTAGCCTCCTCAAGTGCCAGAAACCCGTGACGCTGGTGGTCAAGGTTTTCTCCGTGCCGACGCGGACGCAAACGAAGGAGGACACGGGGAACGTCATCACGAAGCTCTTTTCTTCGAAGAGCGCGAAAATGCTGGATGCGACGGCGTTGCAAGCCCACGAACTGGCGGCTGCCCTCCGAAACGAGAAAATGAAGCCCCATCCCTTCGAGGCTTACGTCCTGCACGCCCGTACCGGCAGCCTGGTCTGCATCGGCGGTTACGAGAGCGCGGACGACAAGGATCTGGTCGCGACGGCCCGCCAGATCCAGTCGATCACCTTCAAGGAGGAGAGCAAGCCAGGGGTTCCGACCGGCACCGTCCTGCGGATGTTCGACCACGTTTTCGTGATGCCGATCCCGAAGGTGAAGTAACCCAGCCGAGGTTTCCATCTCCAGCCCCGGGATCCCACCTCGAGCGGTGGCGGTCCCGGGGAGCAGATCCGCGACCGTCCCCCCTCTTGGACCGCCCCACGCAGTTCGATATAGTTTGGCTCGGCCGGGGTGGCCCCGACAGCCAGATCACGCTCAGCCGGATCCCACCGGGCGGTGCCGACCAACCGATCCCGCCCGAGTCCCTTTTCCACACGAAACAGATGGCGTCGAATTCCAAGTGAGCACGTCCGGTTCGAGAACTTCGGAGGTTTTCCGGGAACTGCTCCGGGAAACGCTCGCCAACGCGAGGCAGCACCTCCTTCTCCAGCGGGGGACGGAGGGGCACTGGGTCGGGACACTGTCGGCGTCTGCGCTCAGCACCGCGACCGCGATCTTCGCCCTCTCCCGGATCGGCCGGTCGGGACTCGTTCCCGGCGGGGTGCGCTGGCTTGTCGACAACCAGAACCCCGACGGCGGTTGGGGCGACACCATTCGCAGCATCAGCAATATCAGCACGACGGCCCTTTGCTGGTCGGCACTCGCGGGGCATCCGGACGCGGAGACGGCGGTTTCCCGGGCGGAGGAGTGGTTGCGGAAGGCAGCGGGATCGCTGGAACCGCCGACGCTTTCGCAGGCCATCGTGGAGCGGTACGGGAAGGACCGCACCTTCTCCGTCCCGATCCTGACGATGCTCGCGATCGCCGGGCGACTCGGTGCGGAGCCGTGGCGTTTCGTGCCGCAACTTCCGTTCGAGCTGGCGGCGTTGCCGTTCGAGTGGTTCCAGATTGTGCGGCTGCCGGTGGTGAGCTACGCGTTGCCGGCCCTGATCGCGATCGGCCACGCCCGGCACGCCAACTCGCCGACCCGGAATCCGATTGTGCGGTGGATTCGCCGGTCCGCATCCCCGCCGACCTTGCGATTGCTCCGGGAAATCCAGCCAGGAACGGGGGGATACCTGGAGGCGACCCCGCTGACGAGCTTCGTGTTGATGAGCCTGGCGTCGGCAGGGTTGCGGGATCACCCGGTGGTTCCGCACGCCGTCGAGTTCCTGGAACGCTCGGTCCGCCCGGACGGAAGCTGGCCGATCGACACGAACCTGGCGACGTGGGTGACGACGCTCTCCGTCAACGCGCTCGGGGAAGTCGCGGAGCCCGGCCCGATTCGCGACTGGCTTCTCCGGCAGCAGTACCGCGAGGTCCACCCGTACACGCGGGCCGCCCCCGGTGGTTGGGCGTGGACTGATCTTTCCGGTGGGGTTCCCGACGCGGACGACACACCCGGCGCCCTCCTCGCCCTCGCGAAACTCGGGGAACCGGACGCAGCCACGCTTTCCGCCGCGGCGGCCGGCGTCGGCTGGCTCCTCGATCTCCAAAACGACGACGGCGGGATTCCGACCTTTTGCAAGGGCTGGACCGGTCTGCCCTTTGACCGCAGCAGCAACGACCTCACCGCCCACGCCCTCCTCGCCTGGGACGCCTGGCACGACCGCCTCCCCGCGAAGTTGCGACATCGCATTGTCACCGCCGCCACCCGGGCGAGCCGCTACCTTTCCCGGACCCAGCGAGGCGACGGGGCGTGGGCTCCCCTCTGGTTCGGGAACCAGCACGCCGCGAAGATCGAGAACCTCACATACGGCACGAGCCGGGTCCTGAGGCTGGGGAGAATCGCGGATCGGGGATGGTTTCCCCGAAGCTGGCGGAAGCGGATGGCGAGCGGGGTCCGCTGGCTGGTCGCCACGCAGAACCCGGATGGCGGGTGGGGCGGGCTGGCTGGAACTCCGTCCAGCATCGAGGAAACGGGGGTGGCTCTGGAATCTCTGGCCATCGCTGGGGACCGCGAGAGCGACGCGATCGACCGCGGAATCCGCTGGCTCGCGGACGCCACCCATCGCGGCACGCACTTCCCCGCGAGCCCGATCGGTTTCTACTTCGCGAACCTGTGGTACTTCGAGGAACTCTACCCGGTGATCTACACCGTCGCGGGGCTCCAACGCCTCGCCGAGACTCACCGCTTCCGCGATTGGCCCTGATCCAGGCCAAAGAAATTGTGCGTGCCGATCCACAGGATCATCCCGATCGACCGGGCCGCTTCCTTCCAGTTGACCTTGGACTTCCCCGCCCGGCGGTTCTCGAAAATGATCGGCGTCTCGCCGAGCTTCGCCCCGGCCTTGTGCACCCGGAAAAGCACCTCTTGCTGGAACGAGTACCCCCGACTCTGCGTCAGATCGAGGCGAGCCTGCTTCAACTTGCTGACGCGGTAGCACCGGAACGCCCCGCTTGCATCCTGGATCGGCATGCGGAAGAGGAACCTCACGAGCGTGTTGACGCTGCGGCTGATCGCGAGGCGGACGACCGGCCAGTTCTCGGTCCCGCCCCCGGCCACATACCGCGACCCGATCATGACGTCGTTTTTTTCCATCCCCGCGTTGAGCGCCGGCAGGAACCGCGGCGGGTGGCTGAAATCCGCGTCCATGTTCTGCAGAAAGTCGTAGTCGTGCTCGATCGCGTACCGCATCGCGGCGAGGGTCGCCGTCCCGAGTCCGAGTTTCGCCGGCCGGTGCAACACGTGGATCCGCGGATCGGCAGCCGCCAGCTCGTCCGCCGTCTTCCCCGTCCCGTCCGGCGAATTGTCATCCACCACGAGGACGTGCGCCTCGGGAAGGTAGTGGTGAATCTCCTCGATCAGGCGTCGGATGTTTTCCTGCTCGTTGTAGGTCGCAAGGGAAACGAGAATCCGCGGCTTGGCCGGCGGGTGTGGCCGACCGTTGGTCGAGATGTCGACGGGGGCGGGCTCGGCGACGGGAGGGTAGATTGACAACGGCGAGCGACCGAGTTGGGTCAGGGGAGCCGGGGAACTCCCCCGGGGAACAGCTTGCATGACGCGGCTCCGGATCTAAGCTCTTAGAATATAAGTTCCTGGCCCGGCGGGGTGACTTCGCCTCGCGGTTCGTGGTCTGACGTGGGAGCCCGGTCCATGGCGGCGACACTGGAAATCTCCTGCCCGCATTGCTCGAAAGCCATCAAGGTTCCGGCCGAACTCGCCGGCAAAACCATCCGCTGCAAGGGCTGCCAAGAGACGTTCGTCGTCAAGAGCGGCGCCGCCCCGAAGCCCGCCGTCAAAAAATCCGCCGCCGCCCCGCCGCCACCTCCCGCCGATGTCATCCCCTTCAAGGACGACGAACCCGCGAAGAAACCCGCCATCGACGACGATGACGCCAACCCGTACGGGGTCATCAAGGACGACTCGGAAGTTCCCCGCTGCCCGTTCTGCGCCAAGGAACTCGACCCGCCGGACACCAAGGTCTGCCTGCACTGCGGGTTCCACCTGACCGAGCGAAAACGACGGGAAACCAAGGCCGTCTGGGAGCCGACCAACGAGGACTACTTCAACCACCTCGGCCCCGCGTTCGCCTGCGTGGCGGCCATCATCGTCATGATCGTCATCGACATCATCTGTTTCATCAACATGCGAGAATGGCTCACCGGCAGCATCCTCGACACCGACGAGAAAAACAAAATCACCGGCGAAACCGTCTTCATCGTCGGCCCGCTCTGCTTCAACCTCTGGCTCGGACTCATCACCGCCGGCATCGGCTGGGTCTGCGGCAAATTCGCATTCGTGCGAATGGTCTACCACTGGAAACCCGAAGAGAAGGTCATTCGCCGATGAGGTGGTGGGGTTGTGAGGTGGTGGGGTTGTGAGGTGGTTGGTTGTGAGGTGGTGGGTTGTGAGGTGGAGGGGTTGAGGGGTGGTGAGGTGGTGAGTTTCCAGGAAGTGGACGGAGAATGGAGATGGGGTTTGAGCCACTAGAAGAAAAGCGGATGTATGTGCGGGCCGAATCCCTTGCGGATGCGGTCTGGGAGATTGTTCTGGGGTGGGACTGGTTCGCGAAAAAAGTCGTTGGAACTCAGATTGTCCGGTCAACCGATTCGATTGGTGCCAACATTGCCGAGGCCGGGGGGCGTTTTCATCCCGCGGATGTGAAAAAGTTTCTGTATTATGCTCGTGGTTCTCTGCGAGAAACAAAATTTTGGCTCCGAAGAGCGGCTGCGCGACAACTCGTCCCGCCGGAACTTCTGGAGCGATGGGATTCCGAGCTCGAACAACTATCTCGCGAATTGAATGCATCGATCGGTTTCCAGAAACAACGAGCCAATCGCCCACCCGAATAACCACCACCGCACAACCCCCAACCTCACCACCACACCACCACACCACTACCCCACAACCACACCACCACACCACCACACCACCACACCACTACCTCACCACCACCCACAACCTCACCACCACCCCACAACCTCACTACCCCACACCGATGCTCGCGAAACTCAATGCCTTCGCGCTCGTCGGAATCGACGCCGTCCCCGTGGAGGTGGAAGTCGATGCCGCCGCGGGAATGATGAAGACCGTTCTCGTTGGGCTCCCGGAACTTGCGGTTCGGGAAAGCGTGCACCGGATCGAGCGGGCACTCGCAAACCTCGGATATCATCGGCCAACGGGGCGGACGATCATCAACCTTGCCCCCGCGGATTTACGGAAGGACGCGGGGGCGTTTGATCTTCCGATCGCTCTCGGGATCCTCGTCGCCACCGGCCAGATCAAGCCGGACCAGCTCGTCGACGCCGCCGCGGTCGGCGAACTCGCCCTGGACGGGTCCGTTCGTCCGGTGAAGGGGGTACTGTCGATTGCGATGGCCGCCCGCGACCGGGGCTTGCGTCGGCTACTCGTCCCGCGCGACAACGTCCGCGAAGCCGCCGTCGTGCAGGAAATCGAGGCGTTCGCGATTACCTCGCTTTCCGAAGCGGTCGGGTTGATCACCGGCCGCGTCGAGATGGACCCCGTCGCGTTCCACCCGGACGAGGTCGAGGAATCGCTCAACCGCTACGAGGTCGATTTTTCCGAGGTTCGCGGTCAAGAGTCGGCGAAGCGAGCCCTGACCATCGCGGCGGCGGCGGGGCACAATCTGATCATGATCGGAAGCCCGGGGTCCGGGAAGTCGATGCTGAGCCGTCGGCTGCCGACGATTCTCCCCCCGCTGACCCCCGCGGAAAGCCTGGACACGACGCGGATCTATTCCGCGCTGGGCCATCTCAAACCGGGGGAATCGCTGCTCGCGGTCCGGCCGTTCCGCAGCCCGCACCACACCATCTCGGATGCCGGCATGGTCGGCGGCGGAACCATCCCCCACCCCGGCGAGATCAGCATGGCCCACAACGGCGTGCTCTTCCTCGACGAGCTCCCCGAGTTCAACCGCAAGAGCCTCGAAGTCCTCCGCCAACCGCTCGAAGAGGGGATCGTCACGATCTCCCGGGCTGTCGGGTCGACGACATTTCCTGCGAATTTTATCCTGGTGGCGGCGATGAACCCGTGCCCGTGCGGTTACCTCGGCGACGCCCGCCGGCCTTGCAAATGCAACCCGATGCAGGTGGAAAAGTACCTCGGCCGGGTCAGCGGGCCGCTTCTGGATCGCATCGACCTCCACGTCGAGGTGCCGGCCGTCCCGTTCTCGGAACTCACCGCCAAGGCCGACGGCACCTCCAGCGCCACGATGCGCGAGCAGGTTCAGAAGGCGAGGGCGACCCAGCGTAACCGCTTCGCCAACGATCCGCGAATGCTCAATGGTCGCATGACGGGTCGGCTCATCCGCAAGCATTGCCCCCTCGACGCGGAGGGGGAAGCGCTCCTGAAATCCGCGATGGAGGACCTCGGCCTCTCTGCCCGCGCCCACGACCGCATCCTCCGCGTCGCCCGGACCATCGCCGACCTTTCCGGCAGCGACCGTGTCGGCCCCGCCCACCTTGCCGAGGCGATCAGCTACCGCACCCTCGACCGCAAACTCTGGATGCGGTGACCTTGCTTTCGGGGTCGGAATTCGTTTGCTAACAGTCACCGGCTCGCACGCTTCCGCCGGCCGGACACTCGGAGGAACCGGTACCATGGCTATCAAGCTCGTTCTCCTCAGCTTCGTTTGCCTTGCCCTGCTCTCGTTCGCGGCCCCCGCCGCTCCAGTCGGCCGCACCGGGGACAACCCCGTCGTCGTCATGGAAACCTCGATGGGCACCGTCGAAATCGAACTCTTCGCCGACAAGGCCCCGATCACCGTCAAGAACTTCCTCCAGTACGTCGAGGACAAGCACTTTGACGGCACGATCTTCCACCGCGTCATCGGCAAGGAATACGGCGGGAAGGATTTCATGATCCAGGGTGGCGGGTTCGAGCCGGGCATGAAGCAGAAGAAGACGCGGGACCCGATCAAGAACGAGGCCGCCAACGGGATCTCAAACCTTCGCGGCACCCTCGCGATGGCCCGGACCTCGGACCCGGACAGCGCCACGGCCCAGTTCTTCGTCAACGTCGCCGACAACAAGTTCCTGGACAAGTCGGAAGAAAGCGACGGGTACGCCGTCTTCGGCCGGGTCATCAAGGGGATGGATGTGGTCGACAAGATCAAGGCCGTCGAAACCACGAAAGTGGGCGGCCACGGCGATGTGCCGAAGGAAGACGTGGTGATCAAGAAGGTCACGAAGAAGTGATTTCCCGGCTGTGACAACCGCCTGTCACCGGGGGTGGGGTGCACTCCCGGTGATCGCTTCGATCACCTTGTTGTCGAGAAAGATTGCGTTGGCGTAGGTCATCCCGCGGACGGCATACTCCTTCGATTTCATGAAATCGAGAATCTCCGGGCTCAGATTCTGGCCCACCGGCGTACCCGCCTCCACACAGATCACCTTGGGTCGATGTTTCGCGAAGTCGATCGACTTCAGGATCGAGAAGTCCAACCCTTCCACGTCGATGGAAAGACAGTCGGGCGCCGAGCCCGCGAAGTGCTCCGCGAAAATCTGATTCACCGGCACCAGCCGGGTCTTCACCACCTCGATGAGTTTCGCTTCTCCCCGTTTGACCATTTCGTCCGCTCGTTCCTTGTCGAAGGTGTTCAACTGCGGCACGTTGAGGCGGAAGTAGTCGAGGGTTTCTTCCTTGTCGGAAAAGCCGATCCCGATGGGAAGCGTCGTGTCTCGGGGCCGCACTCGGCGGAGTTCGTCGGTGAGGTCGACATTCGGTTCGACGAGCACCCCGTGACCCCCCGCGAGGTAGAGCAGGTAGGTGTTGTTGGAACGGATCGGCAGAAACGCCCCAATGTCGAGGTAGGTGGGCTTTTGGATCGAGAGCATCTGGAGAATCGAGGCGATGATGAGGTCTTCGCCGCACTGCGAGAAACAGGTCGTGCCGTGTTCGTGGGCCTTCCAGGGGTTGTAAGTCGCCAGCCAGCCAGCACCAACCGCCGTCCCACCGGCGACTGCTCCGAACAGAAAATCGCGGCGGACGAGTTGCGGATGCGAACCGGTAGGTTCCGACATGGGAGCGGTTTCCGTTGTGAGATTCCGGCAGGATCACCGGGATTCTAGATCATTCCCGCCGGCACCGCCCCAGATTCACTCGAAGAACGCGCGGACGGTGACGGCGAAGCCGGGGAGGACATCGGGAATGGTGAGTTCGTCGCCGTTGTGGCGGACCTGCGGGAACTCGTGCTCCCGGTAGATCGCCGCCGACTCGGTTTTGGGATCCAGCACAATGACGACCGTCACCCCCGCCGCGATGTACTCCGTCGCTTTCGAGGTCATGTCGTTGATCGAGTCCGAGGGGGAACGCACCTCGAAGACCAGTTCCGGAACGGTGGGCAACATGCCGTCCGGGATCGGCCCGGGCGGCATTCGCTGGTAGCTCACGAACGCGAGGTCGGCACCGCGGACGCGGTCGGGGTCGGTGCGGGTGCGGAAAAACGTATCGCAGGAAAAGACGCGGCCGAGTTTCTTCTCGCGGATAAATGGGGTCAGAAGGACGCTGATGTTGTTGGCGACGTATCCGTGCGGTCCGCCGGGCATGGGATACCTCACGATCTGGCCATCGACGAGTTCCACCGACTTCTCGGAGCCGTGCTTTCGCAGAAACTCGTCCGCCGTCATCAGCGGCGGAGCGGCGATCGCGGTTGCGGGTGCCATTGGGTGTCTCCTTCCGGTTCCGAAACTTTACCCGGTCGTCCCGTTCATTTCACCGTTTAGGAAAGTCACCGACACGTCCGGACCCTGGATGTGGTGGATGAGATGGCGGGGGAGGTAGCAGCGGATGACCACCTCCGAACCGCGGAATTCCTGGCGGAAAATCTCGGCGTGGGCGTTGAGGTACGCCATCACCTTGCCGTTGCCGGCGGAGGCGACGATCTCGGCGGGTGCGAAATCTTCGGACAGTGCCGCCGTCACGGCTTCCGCCAGATCGGTGAGCCCCTCGCCCGTCAGCCCGCTGATCGCGACCGCTTTGGGGTGGTGTTTCTGCAGCACGTCGAGGTGCGAGCGATCCGTGACCCGGTCGATTTTGTTCAACACGAGAATCGTCGGTTTCGCCCCGCAGCCGAGTTCCGTGAGAACTTCATTGACAGCCCGGATGTGCTCCTCGGCCATCGGGTTGCTGGCGTCGACGACGTGGAGGAGCAGTTTCGCCTGGCGAGCTTCTTCGAGGGTGGCCTTGAAGGAGGCGACGAGGTGGTGCGGCAGGTGGCGGATAAAGCCGACCGTGTCGGAGAGCAGAATCTTCCCGAGATCCTTGACGTGCCACTGGCGGGTGCGGGTGTCGAGGGTGGAGAAGAGCTTGTTCTCGACGTAGACGTCGGATTTGGTGAGGGCGTTCATGAGCCGGGACTTGCCGGCGTTGGTGTAGCCCACGATGGAGACGGTGAATTCCTCGGCCCGGGATTTGACCTCGCGTTCCTTGCGGGACTGGACGAGTGCGAGGCGATCCTTGAGTTCGCGAATGCGGGTCATCGCGAGTCGGCGGTCCTCTTCGAGCTGGGTTTCGCCGGGCCCCCGGAGTCCGATGCCGCCGCCTTTCTGCCGGGAAAGGTGGGTCCACATGTTTTTGAGCCGGGGCATCGAGTACTCGAGCTGGGCGAGTTCCACCTGCAGTCGAGATTCGGGGGTGCGTGCCCGGGTGGCGAAGATGTCGAGGATCACCTCGGACCGATCGAGGACCTTGACACCGAGGGCTTTTTCGAGGTTTCGAGCCTGGGCCGGGGAAAGATCGTTGTCGAAGATGACGACGTCGGCGTCGGTGGATTCGACGAGTTGGGTCAGTTCGTCGACCTTGCCGCGGCCGATGTAAGTTCCGACGTGGACTTCCTGGCGTTTCTGCGTCAGTTCGGCGACAACCTGCGCTCCCGCGGTCTCGGCGAGGCCGCGGATTTCGTCGCAGGGGTCGTCGGTCAGCCAGGGCCGATCGGGGAGGGAGACAGAGACGAGGACGGCTTTTTCGAGGCCGACGGAGAACTCGTCACGCTGGGTTTCGAAGGCTTTGCTGATGGCGCAGATCCTCGGGGGTGATCCTGTCATTGTCTCAACAGGACGCATCGAGCACAACTCGTGGTTCGCGCTGTGCTGCGATTCCGGTCACCCCCGGGGACGGTCGTTTGCGGATCAGTACACGGCGTTGGGGTCGACGGTGCCTTTGCCGCCGCTGGTGGCGACGCCGCCGGCATAGCGGGCGTGCCAGCCTTCCGCGGCCCGCATTCCGTGGAGATCTTCCATCGTCAGGCCGTACTTGGCGAACCAGGGGGTGCCGGTCTTGACGATGGCGTCACTTTCCTGGACCCGGCGGACGCACTCGGTTTCCGCGAATTTCTGCCGCTCGGCCGGGGAGGCGTAGGTGAAGAATTCTTTCCAGAAGGCCCGGCCGCCAAGGATGCCGCTCGCTCCCGCCTTCATCGCCATCTCGATTTGCTTCTTGTACTTGTCATAGTCGACGCCGGCCGAGAGCAAAACCCACGGCTTGACGCACGCATCGTTGAGCTTCTTGAGGTTGTCCATCAACTGGGCATCGGACTCGACGCCGAACGTGCCGGGGAACTCGGCCTTGTAGACGTCGCAGAACCGGCTGAGGTACTTCGCGGATTCGATGACCGTGTGCGCCTTCCGGGCGGCGACCTTTTCCGGTGCTTCGTCCGCCCCGTTGACCTTGTACGGGAAGTGGATCGGTTCCAGCAGGAAGAGGATGTCGTGCTCGATGCAGGCGTCGTAAATCTGGCGGGTGAATTCGAAGTTGTGCTCGGCGGAGTCGGGCTCGCCAGGCTCGAACTGGGCGAGGAGCTTGACGGCGTCGGCCCCGCACTTTTTGATTTTGTGGACACCCCAGCCCGGCTCGACTTCGCCACACGGGGCGCCAGCCTTGTTCTTGGCGGCCCCGGATTTCTCGACGCGGATCAGCAGGCCGGTGGAAGCGGGGACGGCGTTGGCGGCGACGGTGCTCCAGTACCCGTAGTAGCCATCGACGAGCAATCCGGAGCAGTGCGGCGACAGGGCCCGGCTCAGCATCACCTTCGCGTCGGCGATTTCGCCGTAGCTCGGCTCGTTTCCGGTCGCTTTCTTCATCATCGAGATCATCGACGAGTTCTGATCCGTCGCGACCATCGTGAGCGTGCCATTGGGATTGCTGATACGTTGCAGCCCGCGGAGCTTACCGGGGGTGAGCCCGAGCCCAAGCAGGCGGGTCACGGAAGTGGCCATCGAAAGTCGTCTCCGGTGGAGGTTCGAGAGGTTTCGGGTGAACCGGTATCTTACTGGCGAGAAATCGAACGGAAACGGGGGCATCCGGCCGGGAAATCAGGGGGCATTCCGGGTGATGACCGCGTGGTGGGCGATGACGGCGCGGATGTCGTCGTAGGAAACCTGGCCGCCGAGATACTCGAAGATCGGCTTGAGCCGGTCCACGCCGACCTCCTGCACCGCGACGCAAACCTCCTGGTAGACGTCGTCGGACACCCATGCGGAGATGTCTCTCGGTCGCTCGGCGGCGATGTACTGACACAGGTAGTCGCTGGCCGTCGACCGGGCGATCTGGACCTGGTGCATCACGTCCACAATCGGGGTGCCGGCACGGAAAAGCTCGAAAGCCGCGGATTTCCGCGGGGAAAGGCCGGGCGTCGGCGGGTTCGCGTCCAGAAATTCCCGAATCGCGGACAGGAACTTCCCGCCGTACGCCTGCAGTTTCACCTCGCCGACGCCGGTGACGTTCCGCATCTCGGCGGCGGTTCGCGGCCGGGCCCGGACGATGGCGAGGAGCGTCTTGTCGTCGAAGACGCGGTAGGCGGGCACTCCCTCCATCGCCGCGATCCCCCGACGCAGATCACGGAGCCGCTCGAAGAGGCGGGTGTCGAGATCTTCCAGCGGCGTCGCCTGGCTCGGGATGTGGCGCGGGCGGGATTCCGGGGCCCGAAGCTGGATCAGGCGGACCGGCCGCTGCCCCCGCATCACCTCCCAGGAAGCCTTGTTCAACCGCAGAATCGGATACTCGTCGCCGACCTGCACAAGCACGCCGTGCCCGATGAGCTGGTGCACCCAGTCGCGGATCGCCGGCTTGGGATGGTCCCGCAGCAGCCCGTGCGTCGAGAGCTTGTCGTGCCCCCGATTGCGGATCGTCTCCGAGTTCTCGCCGCGGAGGATGGCGACGACGTGCCCGACGCCAAACCCCTGGTTGACGCGGGCGACGCAGGAGAGGATCTTCTGCGCGACCACCGTCGAATCCGGAACGTCTTGCGTGTCGCCGAGGCAGATGTCGCACCCGCCGCAGTTTTCCTTGGGGTATTCCTGGCCGAAGTAACTGACGAGCGCCCGGTGCCGGCAGATCGCCCCCCGGCAGTAGCGGTCGAGGTCGTCGAGGTGCGCGAACGCGGCCGGCAGGTAGCTGGGATCCGCCCCCGATTCTGCCGCCGATTTCTCGAGGATCATCCGCATCGTGATCCGGTCCCCGCCGGAATACAGCAGCACGCACTCCGCCGGCAGCCCGTCCCGACCCGCCCGGCCGGTCTCCTGCTGGTAGTGCTCGATCGACTTGGGCATCGCCGCGTGAACCACGAACCGCACGTCGGGCCGATCGATTCCCATCCCGAAGGCGACGGTGGCGACGATCACCGGCGATTCCTCGGTGCGGAACGCCTCCTGGGCCGCCTTCCGGGCATCCTGTTCCATGCCGGCGTGGTACGCGAGAGCGTGGACCCCGTGGACGTTGAGCGCCGCCGACACCGCCTCGACATCCTTCCGGCGAAGGCAGTACACGATCCCCGCCTGCCCCGCGTGCCGCTCGATGACTTCCCGCACCTGCTGGGTCGCATCCATCCGGGGGAGGATGCGGTAAGTCAGGTTGGGGCGGTCGAAGTTCCCGACGAGAATCTCCGGGTCCCGCAACTGCAACTGGGCGACGATGTCGTCCCGGACCTGCTGCGTCGCGGTGGCGGTGTAGGCGTGGACGGTCGCATCGGGGAACCACTCGCGGAGCCGGCCGAGTTGCCGATATTCCGGGCGGAAATCGTGCCCCCATTGGCTGATGCAGTGGGCTTCGTCGATGGCGACGGCTCGCACCTTCCCGGCAGATCGCAGAAACCGTGGGAAACCGTCCGTCGCCAGCCGCTCCGGCGACGCGAAGACCAGCGGAGCCCGCCCTTCTGCGATCTCCCGCTCCGCGGCGTCCCGCTCCGAGTTCGACAGCGAGGAATCGAGCCGGACCGCAGGGATTCCGATCCGCTGGAGGGAATCGACCTGATCCTTCATGAGCGCGATCAGGGGAGACACCACCACCGTGATTCCGCCGCGAAATGCGGCCGGCGCCTGGTAGCAGAGGGACTTCCCGCCCCCGGTCGGCATGACGACGAGGGAATCGCGACCCGCCAGGACGGCCCGGATGGCGCGTTCCTGCATCGGCCGAAGCGACCGGAATCCCCAGTGCTTCGCGATCACATCCAGCAACGCTCGCGGCAACGGCTCGGACATTCCTCCCCCGGACGGCGATGACAGTATCTTCGCCAACCGGGGAGACGAGGAACAGCCTGGAAGGAACGGAACTTTCCAGACGTATGCTCTCGGATTTCGATCCTGACAGCCTCGTTATATATCGCAGCCCAGCCCATAGTTCGCCTGGGCACCGGCGAACATCCCTTCTCTGTGCTGGCACATTGTTCTGCAATTTGTGGCAGTCGCGGCTCTTGTTCCCTCTCGCTCAGACGCACCGTTTGCGATTGCGGGCGGGGGCGAGCTATGATGACATCAGGCCATTCTCGACTGTGAGTCGTTCGAGTACCGGTTGATGTTGAAGCCGTTCTTCGATGCGGCGATGCTGGCTCCGGGTCGGCAGTTGACGTTCCGGCGGACCGTCGTCGCGCACGTTGTGTTCGTGTCCGCGCTGGTGGGGGCGGCGATCCAGGCCCGGTCCCTGGAGACGCTCACGACCGTGGCCCAGCTCACGCTGATCCTCGGAATCGTGGAGGGGGCCGCACTCGTGGGCTGGCGGTTGACGCAGATGCCCAAGAGCCAGTCGCTGGAATTTCTTCTCACATCGCCGTTGCAGCCGCGTCGCGTTTTCGTGGCCGAGGCGGTGGTCGGGATTGCCCGGTTCGCCCTCGTGTGGCTCGCGGGGGTGCCGGTGTTACTGGGGCTCGTGTTTGTCGGAACCGTCGATCTTCGAGACATGCTTCCGATCGCGGTGATGCCGTTCGTGTGGGGCGTTGTGACCGCGATTCTCCTGACGGCCTGGATTTACGAGTCGGTCGTTGTTCGGCGGATCGGCGAACTCTTCGCGTTGTTCGGGGTGCTGGTATACCTCGTCATCGGGGTCCTCGCCGGGGAGCGGCTGGCGGAGTGGCTGGCGAGCTTGCCGCTTTGGCTTGCCAAGATTCTCTTCGAATCGATCATCTTCATGCGGGACACCAACCCGTTCGGGGTGGTGCGGTTGTGGTTCGACCCCAACTGGGAACCATGGATTTCTTGGGAGAAATTCGAGATCGCCCACGCCATCGGGGGGGTGGTGTTTCTGCTCGCGTTTGTGCGGGCGGCGTTCCGACTTTCGGGGCATTTCCACGACCGTCACTATCGGCCGATCGACTCGGGCCGGGCGAATCAGTCGGAGCTCATCGGGGATCGGCCGCTGTCGTGGTGGGCGGTTCGCCGGGTCATGGAGTATTCGGGGCGGGTCAATCTCTGGCTCGCTGGGGGAATTTCGTTTCTGTACGCGATCTACATCATCGCGGGTGACCACTGGCCGCCGTGGATGGGTCGGATCGTCTTCACGATGTTCGAGAACTGGGGCGGCGCGGCCGGGATTGCCACAGCACTGGTCGTGCTCGCGGGGGTGCCGGCTGTCTTCCAGTACGGGTTGTGGGATCCCACGATCCAGGATCGGGCACGTCGGCTGGAACTGCTTCTTCTGACGGAGTTGACCCCCCGGGACTACTGGCTGGCTTCCTTGGCGGCGTCGTGGAAGCGGGGGCGTGGGTATCTTCTGGCGGCAGGGGTGCTCTGGCTGGCCCTGGCGATTTCCGGCCGGAACCCCTGGTGGGATGTGGCGGCCGCGGCGGCAGGCGGCGGACTCCTCTGGTGGCTCTCCTTCGCCATCGGGTTCCGCTCCTTCGCAACCGGGAACCAGACCAGCGGCCTGGCATCGATGTTTACCCTCGGGTTGCCGCTGATTTTGTTCGGGCTGGTCCGCAACGGGTGGATCACCCTCGCCACCTTCGTGCCCACCGCGATCTGCTACATCCCCGTCCGGGCGGGCGTCGGCATCACCCCGGCGTGGGGCGTGTCGATGGTACTGGTGGCGGTAGCCGGGTGGTGGCTGACCAGGCGGGGTCTGGCCCGGTGCGACGCCGACCTGCGGGCGTGGTACGACGCGAATCACGGGGCCAAGGCCGGGTGAACCGGGTGAACCGAGCGAGCGGCAGAGCAGGTTTGACCCGGGAAACCGCGGAAAACCCGGGGAGAAAGAGCATCTCCCAACACAGATTCGAAAAATTGAAAGAGAAACAACAACTGGTTGCTCTGGTCAATCCGGGGTCCCGGCGCTATTCCTACTCCGACGGCTCGCCCGGACGGGAGCGATGCGCGTCGCGGCCCGGCGGGTTATCCCGCCGGGCTTGCTTTGTTTCCGACCCTTGCATTTTCCCGGTTCCCCAGGACTTCCCGCCCGATCGCCCGGCGGATCGAGTAAAATCCTGGAACCATGAGCGAAACCGATCTCTTCTTCTCGACGAAGCCGACCTTCCCGTGGTCCATCTACCCGATCGGGTTGCCGGCCCTCGCGATCGTCGCCGGCGTGCTCGTGCTCCTGACGCTCTGGACCTACCTCGGCCACCCGCAGATTTCCCGTCGCCGGATGATGCTCGTCCTCGGTTTGCGGCTGGCGGCGCTGGTGGTCGCCCTCCTTACCGCGATCCGGCCCAGTGTCGGGGTGCAGGAAGATCCCAAACTTCCGTCGTCGCTCGTGATCGGGGTCGACCTCTCCGAGAGCATGACCGTCCGCGACGAGGTCAACAACCAGCCACGGATTGCCGCGGTGCGGAAGATCCTGGAAAAGTGCGAGCCGATCCTCGAGGATCTGCGAACCGAGCAGAACGTGACCGTGACGATGTACGGCTTCGGGGCCCCAAACTTCACGGAAGCCACGGGAAAATACGACCCCGCCGCCCCGGCGAACTTCAAGCGATCCGATTACGGCATCTACCTCAACAAGACGCTCGATCGGTGGACAACGGAGCCGTACCTCCGCGGGCACCTGGTGATCGGGGACGGGGCTGACAACGGGGTGTCACTCTCCGCGGAAGGGGAAGCGGAGCGGTGGAAGCGGGCCGGGAAACAGGTCCACACCTTCGCCGTTGGCCGCACCGACATTCCGGAAGGGGCGAAGGACGTCGCCATCGCCGCCGTCACCGCCGACCCTTCCCCGGTTCCCGTCAAAAACGACCTCGTCATCCGGGCGATCGTCAACGCCTACGGGTTCGAAGGGGCCCGCGTCAAAGTCAAAGTCGAGTTCGACACCGGCACCGGATACACCGACATCGCCAACGAGCCCGCCACACTCACGAAACAGAAGGGAAACATCGTCGAGATCAAGGTCAAGGCCCCGGACAAGCCCGGCGAGGTCAAGGTCCGCGTCTCGATTCCACCCAGCGAAGTTCCCGGCGACGTTTCCCCCGCGAACAACGAGGTCGAAACGTACCTGACCGTCACGAAGGAGGGAATCCGCGTCCTGATCGTGAACCGGCTGAGCTTCGAGCACGCCCTGATTCGCCGGGCACTGCTCGCGGACAAACGCATCGACCTCTACCAGGCGATCCGGCAGACGGAGGAACCCCCGACCCCCGCGGAACGCGAGGATTTCGACCTCGATCAGCGGCAGTACGACGTGATGATCATCGGCAACGTGTCAGCGGCGCAGATCCGGGCGATCGACCCCACCCTGCCGGCGAAGATTGCGGAACGCGTGAGAAAGAAGGGAATGGGCCTGATCTTCACCGGTGGCCACGCCACATTCAACGGCACCCCGGGTGTTCCCGGTGCCACCGGCTGGGCCGGCGTGAAGGAAATCGAGGAGATTCTCCCCGTAAACCTCGGCGGCAATCCCAACGTCCCCCCCGATTTCTTCACCGGCACCGCCAACCGCTTCCAGTACCTCCCCACCGCCCGCAACGTCGGCCACTACCTCAACAAGGTTAAGGACACGGAGAAGGAATCCAACGACCTCTGGGACCGCGTCAACGAGCTCAACGACCGCTGCCGGTTCACGGGCCTGAGCCGGATCGGGACGCCGAAACCGACGGCGACGCTCTACTCCGTCGCTTCGCCCAGCCGCACCGACTTCCGGTCGCCGGTGGTCGAGGACGGGAAGGAAGCGTATGCCCCCGCGCTGGTGGGTCACCAAATCGGCGAGGGGAACCGCGGCCGGGTGCTCGCCTTCGCGCCGCAGGATACGTACCTCTGGCAGAAACTCGGCCAGCCCAAATCCAACGACGGCCGCGAACTTCACGCCCGATTCTGGAGGCAGATCGTCCGCTGGCTCGCCCACCAGGAAGAAGACGAGGGAGCCGCCTTCGCCCGACCCGAGTACCGCCGACTTCCCATCATGGGGAAACAACGCATCAAGGTTGGCTTGCGGGCTCCCGGCGGCGGGGATGTCACCGACCCGAAATTCCAGGTCAAGGTCCTCGCCCCCGGCGAACCGGAAGCCACCGCCCCGCCGCGACCCGTCCTCCCGGACCCCAACGGCGGGTACGTCGTCCCGTTCGATCCCCGGGTTTCCGGCGAGTACACCGTCAAAGTCGCAGCCACCGGCACCTACAAGGACGGCGACGCCCAGAAGGAAGTCAAAGGGGACGCGACTGCCCGCTTCATCGCCTACCCGGAAACCACCGACGAGATGCTTCGCACCGCCGCGGACCACGATTTCCTGCAGAAACTCGCCAACGCCGGCGGCGGCAAGTTCCACCGACTCGACGAACTCCCCACCTTCCTCCGGGAACTCAAGGCGCAGCCGATCGAGGTGCAGAAACCGAAACCACGCTACCTCCCCGACTGGCGGCGGAATAACTCGAAGGGTTTCCTCCCCGGCTGGCTCGTCCTCTTCGTGACCCTCCTCGGCGTCGAGTGGGGCCTCCGCCGAGTTTGGGGAATGGTGTAATTTCCGCTTGAAATGGGATTTTCGAGAGCCGCGACTGCGAAGGAGCGGCTGCTTCCCCGGTCGAATCGCCGCCCTCTCAATCAAGAAATCACACTCACACGAAGGAATTTCACCGACCCTGGAAGCGGCCGCTCCTTCGCAGTCGCGGCTCTCGAAAATCCTGATCGAAGCTTCACTTCTTCGGCTTCGGCCGCTCGTCGGGGAACTGCTCCCAGTAGCGCTCGTGGAACGGGTTGACCTTCGGGCCGACCGCGTCCTCGTTGACCATGTCCGGCAACACGGATTCCCACCACTGATCGTACGCCGCCTCAAGTTTCTTCGCTTCCCCGGGGAACTTCTCGAGCACATCGGTTTTCTGGCCCGGGTCGGCGACGAGATCGAAGAGTTCCCATTTCTTCGCCCCCCCCTTCGCCGCCGAGACCATCTGGAACCGCGTGTTTTGCACGGAACAGTTGAGGTACTTCGAGTCTTTCGCCTTTCCCTTGGCCCACCGGCCGACGTGCGTGAAGAGGAAGCGATCGGGCCATTCCGCGTCCGGGTTGGTCAGCAGTGGGACGAGGCTGCGGCCCTCGAGCTTCGCGTTTTCCGGGACCTTCCCACCGGCGATTTCCACGAAGGTCGGGTAGAGGTCGATGTGGGCCGTCAGTTTCCCGACGTCGGCGGGCTTCGCCTTCCCGGGCCAGCGGATGAACAACGGGACGCGGGTTCCCCCCTGGTACGGGGTCACTTTCGACCCCCGCATGCCGGCGTTGTAGGTTTGCACCCCGCCGGTGCCGCCGTTGTCACTCATGAAGACCACGATCGTGTCGCGGTCGAGGTCCCACTCGGTGAGTTTCTTGAGGAGTTTCCCAACGTTGTCGTCGATGTTGGCGATCATGCCGAAGAATTTTGCGACCTTCGCGGGCACCTTGTCGGCGTACTTCTTCTCGTACTCGGCGGGGCAATCGAGCGGGGTGTGCGGGGCGTTGGTCGCGAGGTGGAGGTAGAACGGTTTCCCGGATTTGCGACGGTCCCCGATCCAGGAGATGGCCTGATCGAAGAAGATGTCGGTGCAATATCCTTTGGTTTTGACGAACTTCCCGTTGTGGGAAATCGCGGGGTTGAAGTACCTGTTCCCGGGTGCGTCGCCGCAACTGCCGGGGTAGGTTTGGCCGATCCCGCCGCCGCCGTGGATGAAGACCTCGTCGAATCCGCGTTTTTCGGGCTGGTAAGCGGGTTCGTCGCCGAGATGCCACTTCCCGAAGATCCCGGTCGTGTAGCCGGCGGTTTGCAGGACTTCCGCGAAGGTCCCGGATTTGGGCGAGAGCCGTTCCCGTTCGAAGATCGTGTGGGTGACGCCGGAGTGGAACTCGTGCCGACCGGTGAGGATGGCGGAGCGGGTCGGGGCGCAGGTCGGCGAGACGTGGAACTTCGTGAACCGCACCGACTGGTCGTGGAGGGAGTCGAGGTTTGGCGTCTTCAAGATCGGGTTGCCGGTGCAGGAGAGGTCGCCGTACCCCTGATCGTCGGTGAGAATCAGAATGATGTTCGGCCGCTTTGCGGAATCCGCGGCCGAGACCGGGGCACACGCCAGCAGGACCAGAATTCCAACGGTGAGAATCCGCATCGGTTCCTCCACGGGAGGGTTGGTAGGAGAGTACTTTCTCTTGGGTCGAATTTTAGCTCTTGGCCGTTAGCTAGAACCCTATGGCGATCTTCTAGCTAATAGCTAACGTCTAACCGCTAGTCGCTGGAATCAAAGGTTACGACGGTTATTCCAGCGACTAGCTCTTGGCCAAGATCGATCGACAGTCCCAATTTACCGCCGGGCGGTTTTCTGGTCTCATGAGAGCATGAGACGCGTCACGCTACTCCTCGCTGTGGTCGGGTTCCTCGGCTTCCCCGGCGGGGCGATTGCTCACCCGTTGCCGAACCTGCGCTACGATCGAACCATCGCGATCCGCCTCGACCCGGACGGGGTCACAATCCGCTACGCGCTCGAACTCAGCGAATGGACGATGGTCCTCGACGGGAAGAACCTCTTCACCCCGGAGGAAACCAGGCAGATCGTCGGTTCGCGGGATTTCGCCCGGCAGTATGCGAAGAAAAAAACGCCACTGGTGATCGATGATATCCGACTCACGCTCGACGGCGAACCGGTGGCGTTGAAACCGACGGCAATCGAGGTGGTGCCGGAACATGACCACCTCAGCTTCCGCTTCACCTTCCGCGGCGAGTGGGCACCCCGGGTCGGGGAGAAGCACACGTTCGCCTTCGAGGACCAGAACTTCGAGGATCGCGCGGGAACCGTCACGCTCACGCTCGACGACCCGGCACCGGGGCTGACGTTCCTGCACACCGAGGCACCGTCCACGGAACTGCGGGCGAAGTCGACGTTCGAGTTGAAGCCGGAAGAAGTGAGGCAACTGCGGCAAGCCCGGGTCACCTTCGAGGCCCTGAAGCTGCCGGCGAATCCAGGATCTTCTTCGAAATCCAAGGATTCTCCGACTCCTGACGTGACGCTGCTCGGGGAGAAACCGCCGTTGTGGGAGGATCTTTCCGAGCGCGGCCTGGCGGCGTTGTTCGATTCCGGCTATGGCCTCGGCGTGATGCTCCTGCTCGCCTTCGCATTCGGGGCCGCCCACGCGTTTACCCCGGGCCACGGCAAGACGCTCGTCGCCGCCTACCTCGTCGGCGAACGCGGAACCGTCCGACATGCCTGCATCCTCGGGTTGACCACGACCATCACCCACACCGGCAGCGTGATCCTCGTCGCTGTCGTTCTACGGGCGGTGTATGGCGACCAGGTCCCCGCCGCCACCGCCGCCATCCTCAAGCTGCTCGGCGGGTTGCTGATCTTCGCCGTCGGGTTGTGGCTCTTCCTCCAGCGAGCCCGCGGCCGGGCCGATCACGTCCACCTCTTCGGGGACCACCATCACCACCACGGGGATGGCCACCACCATCACCACCACAGGGAAGCGGAAGTTGGGAATGCGGAGCAGAAGCACTCGATTCTGCGGGTGATTTTGCTCGGCATCGGCGGCGGGTTGGTGCCGTGCTGGGATGCTGTGCTGCTGCTTCTCGTCGCAGTGACGGCGGGTCGGCTGGCGGCGGCGGTCCCGTTGCTCGTCGCGTTCAGTGCCGGACTCGCGACCGTCCTCGTCGCCCTCGGAATCGGCGTCGTCTACGCCCATCGCGCCGGGGGAAGAAACTTCGGGGAACGCCGCTGGTTCCGGATGCTCCCCGTCGCCAGCGCCCTGCTCTTGCTCGGCCTCGGTATCTGGTTCTCCCGCGACGGCGTGCAGGAACTCATCGCCCTCGACCGCACCACCACCGCGAAACCGTGAGGATTCCGGGATTGCACGGGTTTCGGGTGGATCTGATAAAATTGGGACGATGCTTCCGCCAAACTTCGAACCCCTGCAAGACCCGGCACCCGCGGATTGGGGCGAGTTTGTCTCCCTGCCGGAAAACGCGTCGGCGATGCGGGCGGTCAAGCGGCTGGCCCGGTCGCTGACTCGCCGGGGGTTCGCGATGCCGCCGAGTCCGCTCGTGCTCCACGGTCGGCCGGGAACGGGGAAATCCCACCTCGTCCGGACGCTGGTGCGGACGCTCGTCGAGCACCCGGATGGCGTCACCGTGCGGGTGATCGCCGCCCGCGATCTGCATCGGGCGACGTGGGAAACACCTGAGGACGACGATTTCCCGGACCTTCGAGATGTCGATTTGCTCGCCATCGAGGACTTGCAGCACCTGCCGGAAAAGGCGGCACCCCGGGCGTGTCGGCTGCTCGATGCCCGGACGTCCCGGCGTCGACCGACCCTGGTGACGGCATCGACCGGGCCCGCGGGAATGACCCGACTTCCGCACCGACTCACGTCCCGACTGGCGGCCGGGCTCGTCGTCCAGCTCGAACCCCTGACCCCGATCAGCCGGCGGACACTGCTAGAAAAACTCGCGGTTTTGCGGAAACTCACCCTTACCCCGGACGCCCTCGACTGGCTGGCGTCGCAATCGACCGGCGGCGGAGCTCGACCCCTTTCCGGCACCATCGAGCGGCTGCACGGCCTCAGCCGGAGCTTCGCCGGCACCCTCGATGCCCGTGCCGTCCGACAGTTGCTCACGGACGGGGAAACCGCCGCCAACCCCGTCGATCGGATCGTCGGCCGCGTCGCCGCCGCCTTCGAGGTGAAGCCCAAAGACCTTCTCGGACCCTGCCGACAGCGGGCCGTTTTGCTCCCCCGCCAGGTCGCGATGTACCTCGTCCGCGAGGTGGCGAAGCTCTCCTACCCGCAGATCGGCACCGCCTTCGGCCGCGACCACACCACTGTTCTTCACGCCGTCCGCCGGATCGAATCCGACCTGGCGAGCGATTCCAAATTGAAGCGAACCATCCGCGAACTGCGAGCCGAACTGGGGTAAGAAATGATCCGTGGACTCGGTTCGATTTTCCAACCAGTGACTCGTCAGTTCTGGATCGTGCTGCTGCTGGGCTTCGGCCTGTGCTGGCTCGCGTTCCAGGTCTGGTACTTCCGCGTCGGGGCAGGCCACCAACACCTCAATCTCGAACGAGCTCGAAGCGAACTGCCGCGGGCGGAAGCGCTTCTCCAGGCGGATCCTCGCTTTGCCGAGGTGCAAGTCCGTGTGTTCACCGGAAGCAATGGGTCGTTGGGCTTCTTTGGAAAGGTTGAAAAATCGAACGATCTCAACACCCTTCTGCGTCTCGTGGCCGAGGAACGCTTCTCCGTCCCGATTTTCTGGCGGGTCCTGGTGGCCAAGGAAGGACATGCGGACTGACGAGGACCCTGTGGAAAAGCCGTCAACAACCTGTCAATTCGGTGGCGATGACTGGCGCGCAGCTTCTTCCCCGTGACCACGAGCGACAACCGGGCCGAAGCGGGAACGTCGCGCGCCACCGAATTGACAGGCTGTTGACGGCTTTTCCACAGGCCCCGAGAAGTCGCAAACTCCACGATTGTCGGCTTTTCCGACCCTCCGCCGACCGTGCGTGACGAATATCCCCGCCGCCATACTTCTCCTACTGAATTTTTCCTTATCCCAATATCTAACAAGAGAACCAGACCACGGATCGACGCCATGAAACTCACCTGCCTCCGCGACGGCCTGCTGACCGCGTTCCAGATCGTGGGCGCCGCCGTCGCCCCGCGAACGACCCGGCCGGTGCTCGCAAACGTCAAGGCGATCGCCCACGACGACGCCCTCACCCTGATGGCCACCGACACGGAGATCGGCATCCGGTACGAGCTTCGCGGGGTCAAGGTCGCCCGGGCGGGCGCCGCCATCTTGCCCCCCAGTCGCGTGATTTCGATCCTTCGCGAAACGTCGGACGAAGAAATCACGCTCGACGCCACGGACGACCTCACCACGATCCGGCTCAGTTCCGGCCGCTACGAGATGCCGAACCTGCCCCCGGACGAGTTCCCGGACATCCCGACCTTCGAGCCCGGCGGCCGCTACCACGAGATCACCGCGGGCATCTTGCGGACCCTGATCAAGCGCACCGCCTTCGCCGCCGAGAAGAAGGAAAGCGCCCGCTGGGCCGTCACCGGCGTCCTCTGGGAAGCCGACGGCAAGGTCGCTCGGCTCGTCGCCACCGACACCAAACGCCTCGCCATGACCGAGGCCCCCGCCGAGATCCACGGCGAACCCGACGCCAAGGCCGCCTCCCACCTGATCCCCTCGAAGGCAATCAAACTTCTGGAACAAAATCTCACCGACGACGGCGAGGTCGTCCGCATCGCGCTGCGCCCAAACGAGGCGCTGTTCCAGACCGAGCGAGCCCTGATCCACACGAAGCTCGTCGAGGGCCGGTTCCCGCCGTACCGCGACATCATTCCGAAGAAACTGGCGGTGAAGTTGCCCCTGTCCGTTCCCGAGTTCCTGTCGCGGGTCCGCCAGGCGGCGATCATGACTGATGACGAGAGCAAGCGAGTCGATTTCCGGTTCGAGCCGGGCAAGGTGACGCTTTCCGCCCGCGGCCCGGAAACCGGCTCCAGCGAGGTCGTGATGCCGCTGGTCGGCTTCGAGGGGCCGGACATCGAGATTGCCTTCGACCCGGCGTACCTGACGGAAATGCTGCGAGCCATCGACGGCGAACCGACGGCGGTGCTGGAAATGACCGACGGCCAAAAACCCGCCGTTTTCCGGGTGGGCGACAGCTACCTGTACCTCGTGATGCCGCTGTCGGGCTGAGGGGCTCTGGAACTTTTGAAACTCCTGGAACTCTGGAACTCCGAACGAAGATGGCCGACGGTCCCGAGAATCTGTCCGACGTTCTCGCGCGGATGTTCGTTTCCCGGGGATGGGGGCGAAAATCCGAGCGTGTTCGGCTGGAATCCGTCTGGGCGGAAGTCGCTGGAAAAGACGCGGCCAACACCCGGCTCGGGGCCTTCCGTCGCGGCGTCCTCGAAATCGAGGTCCGCGGAAGCGTCCTCATGCAAGAGCTCGCCCAGTTCCGCAAACGTCAACTCCTTGCCGTTTTGCGGCAAGCTTTGCCCGGCGTGACCATTACTGATCTCAAATTTCGGTCCGCCGCGTGGTAAAATAACGGTTTGGAATCGCCGGCCGATTTTGGTGAAGGATCACACGCATCACAACGAGGGACCCCATGAGTACCGAAGCCGCCATCGCGAGTGATTACGACGAATCCAATATCGAAACCAAACGCGACGCCGATCACATCCGCCACCGGCCGGGGATGTATATCGGCAACACCGACATCGAAGGAATGCACCACCTCGTGTGGGAGGTCGTCTACAACTCCGTCGATGAAGCTCTCGCAGGATATTGCAAGAACATCACCATCGTCACCCACGTGGATGGGTCCATCACCATCGCCGACGATGGCCGCGGAATCCCCGTCGGAATCAAGCCCGACACCGGGAAATCGACGCTCGAAGAGGCACTCACCATCGCCGGGTCGTCCGGGAAATTCAACAACGAAGCCTACCGCACCTCGGCCGGGTTGCATGGTATGGGTGCCAAGGCGATGAATGCACTCTCCGAATGGTGTGAGGCCGAGGTCCGGCGGGATGGTAAGGTCTACAAGATGGAATTCGCCCGCGGCAAGGCCATCAGTGCATTACAAGAGCTCGGACCCGCACCCAAGGGCCAAACCGGGACCACAATCACCTTCAAGCCCGACCCCGAAAAGTTTGGCGACCTTCAGTTCAGTTACGAGAAACTCACCACGCGGTTTCAACAGATCTCTTACCTCAATAAGGGCCTTCGCATCTCCATCCGCGATGAGCGTGATGGCCGGGCGGACTCCTTCTACTCGGAGGCGGGGATCACGGATTATGTGACGTTCCTCAATACCGGGGAACAGGTGGGCCACCCGCCGATCTATATCAACAAACTTGTCGACGGCGTCACAATTGAGGCGTGCCTGCAATACACGAACGGTGACGAGCGTCGGGAATTGTGCTTCACCAACAATGCTTACAACAAGGATGGGGGCACCCACCAGTCCGGGTTGCGGGCCGGGATTACCCGGTCGATCACAAACTATGGCCGCAAAGAAGGACACTTCAAGGAGGGGCTTGAACTCAAGGGTGAGGATTTCCGCGATGGCCTGACCGCCGTCATCAGCGTCAGCCATCCCAAGCCGAGCTTTGAATCACAAACCAAGGTGAAGCTCACCAGTCCCGAGGTGGAGGGTCTCGCGTCGAGCGTCGTTTACGAGGCGCTTTGCGAGTATCTCGAGCGGAACCCGAAAGACGGGACGTGGATCGCGAAGAAGGTCGCCCTCGCCGCCGAGGCTCGAATTGCCGCGAAAAAAGCCCGCGATGCAATCATCGACCGCAAGAACCTCCTCCGCGGCGGCGGGTTGCCCGGGAAGTTGATGGATTGCACCACCAAGGACCGCGAGAAGTCGGAACTCTTCCTCGTGGAAGGGGACTCCGCAGGCGGTTCCGCCGAGAGCGGCCGGGATCGCTTCTACCAGGCCGTGCTTCCTTTGCGGGGGAAAGTTCTCAACGTCGAACGGGCCCGGCTGGAAAAACTCCTCGCCAACAAGGAAATTGCCGCCCTGATTGGTGCCGTCGGAATTGATATTGATAACGTTGAGGATGTATCCAAGGTTCGATACAGCAAAATCATCATCCTCACTGATGCGGACGTGGACGGGCAGCATATCCGAACGCTGCTCCTCACATTCTTCTTCCGTCAAATGCGCAAGCTGATCGAGGCGGGGCATATATACGTCGCCCGGCCGCCGCTCTTCAAGGTGACGCAGAAAAAAGATGTGCGATTTGTGCAAACCCGCGATGATATGGCAAAGGAGTTATTTTCACGGGGCTTGAAGGACGTGACATTGCATGTCCTGGCGACCGAACCGCGAACCGCACCCGATTTCCCGCGGGAACTGACCCCACAGGAACTGGGGAATCTCATTCCGATTCTCGACGAAATCGAGAGCGCCGTCTCGATCATCGAACGTCGCGGCCACACCTTCGCATCGTTCGTGCCGCGACTCACCGCAGCCGGATTCCCGAGCTTCCACGTGCGGCTCGGCGGGCAGGAGCATTTCTTCCACACACAAGCGGAGGTGGATGCGTTCCGGATCCACCAGTCGCAGGTGCTCGGCCGCGAGTTGGTGCTGAGCGACGATGCCCTCGTCGGTGCCACCGGACCCGGCGGTTCCGAGACGTCGGCGACGCCGATCGATGAAAAGTTCCGCTTCACGGTGGATGAGTGGCACGAGGTGAAAGCCCTCAACCGAGGGGTGGCGAAGCTGCGAATCGCTGGATTCGAGCCGGGGGATATGCTCCCGCTACCGCGAATCGCGGGGCGAGAGCCGCCGGTGCGGTTCCAACTGGCGTACGGCGAATCTCGCAAGGATCTGGACAGCCTCCGTCAGCTCACCGCGGAAATCCGCCGGCTCGGCGAACGCGGCCTCACTATCACCCGCTTCAAAGGGCTGGGCGAAATGGACCCTGACGAGTTGTGGAACACCACGCTCGACCCGAAAGAGCGGACGCTGCTCAAGGTGACGATGAACGACGCGAAGAAGGCGGAGGAGATGTTCCGGACGCTGATGGGCGACAACGTCGAGGGGCGCCGCGATTTCATCTTCGACCATCAGATCAATGTGTCGGAAGGTGAAATTGATTACGGCGCGTGAGACGGAACCGTCTGACGATTTATTTCTTTCCCATGAGTTCGAGGACCGCACTGGCGAGGGTGCGGACTCCGCTGCGAGCGCTGGCCTCGGGCAGGGGGGCGTAGCTGTCGGTGTGCATGCCGGGCAGTTCCGTCGCCCCCGGCTTCTGGGCCGCGTCGTACTTTTCCTTCGAGATGGTGCCGAGGAAGTACATGAAGATCGGCACTCCTTCCCGCCCGTAACGGCCAAAATCCTCGCCGCCCATGATGGGCGGGCGTTCGCGGACGTTCTCCTCGCCGAGGATTTCCCGGAAGACGCCGACGATCCGCCGGGTCAGTTTGACATCGTTGAGCGTCGACGGCGTCGCTTCGTCGAGGTTGACGGTGACGACTGGAACCGGGGCACGGGCACCTTCCGCGGCCGCCTTGGCGATGCGTTCGATCGCCTTCAAGACGTGTTCCCGCACGGAATCCTTGGTGGTCCGCACGGTCAGTTGCAGCTTCACCTCGTTGGGGATGATGTTGTGTTTGGTGCCGCCGTGGATGGAGCCGACCGTCACGACGGCGGGGTCGGTCGGGTTGACTTCCCGGCTGACGATCGTTTGCAGATCGAGGACGATTCGGGCGGCGAGGACGATGGGGTCGACGGTGGCGTGGGGGGCGGCACCGTGCCCGCCCTTGCCTTTGACGACAATGTCGACGGTGTCGACGTTGGCGAGGGCGAGCCCTTCCGTGTAGGCAATGGTTCCAACGGGGAGTTTCGGCTCCGCGTGCAGGGCGATGGCGTAGTCGGGTTTGGGGAACTTCGTGAAGAGGCCGGCGTTGATCATGGCCCGGGCCCCGACGCCGATCTCCTCGGCGGGCTGGGCGATGAAGATCAGCGTGCCGGACCACTGGTCCTTCAACTTCGCCAGGACGCGGGCGGTGCCGACCCAGGAGGTCATGTGGACGTCGTGTCCGCAGGCGTGCATGACGCCGGTGTCGTTGCCGAAGCGGTCGCGAACGCGGACCCGGCTGGCGTATTCGAGCCCGGTTTTCTCGGTGATCGGCAGGCCGTCCATGTCGGTGCGGACGAGAACGGTCGGCCCCTCGCCGTTCTTGAGAACGCCGACGACGCCGGTGCCGCCAAACTTCGTGGTGACGACGAACCCGAGTTTCTTGAGTTCCTCCGCCATCCGCTCGGCGGTCTTCTCCTCTTGCAGGGAAAGTTCCGGATTCGTGTGGAGGTGCTGGTACAGCGAGACGAGATCCTTCGCCTCGGCGTCGAGGACCTTCTCGATGGTGGCGAGTCGGGCCTTGGGGAGCGACTCGGCCGGTTGTGGTTTCGGCGGTTGCGAGATGGCCGGCCGCGGGGCGAGGAACGCGAACAAAATCAGGACGGGGAAGGCGCGAGGGGAAACCACGGCGGGCTCCGGGGATGGGATGTGAGTTGGTGTATTCCGTGTAGCCGCGACGCGTTAGCGGAGCGTGAAGATGGGGACTCGCGCTCCGCTAACGCGTCGCGGCTACACGCAGGTCGCGTCGCGGCTACACGTTCGTTACTTTCGCAGTTCGGCACCGTAGACGGCCGTTGTGCCGAGTTGTTCCTCGATTCGCAGAAGCTGGTTGTACTTCGCGATGCGGTCGGTGCGGGAGGCGGAGCCGGTCTTGATCTGGCCGCAGTTGGTGGCGACGGCGAGGTCGGCGATGGTGACGTCCTCGGTTTCGCCGCTGCGGTGGGAGAGGATCGCGGTGAACTTGTTCCGCTTCGCCATTTCCACGGATTCCAGGGTTTCCGTGAGGGTTCCGATCTGGTTGACCTTCACGAGGATGCTGTTGCCGGCCCCCTCGGCGATGCCGCGTTTGAGGCGGGTGGTGTTGGTGACGAAGAGGTCGTCGCCGACGAGTTGGACCTTTTTGCCCAGCCGATCGGTGAGCTTCTTCCAGCCGGCCCAGTCGTCCTCGGATAAGCCGTCTTCGATGGAAACGATCGGGTATTTGTCGCAGAGCTTCGCCCACAGGTCGATCATTTCGTCGGAGGAGATGACCTTGTCCGGGGCGGATTTGAAGAAGCAGTAGCCCTCTTTCCCCTTGTGCTTGGCTTCCTCGAAGAGTTCGGTGCAGGCGGCGTCGAGGGCGAAGCAGATCTGGTCGCCGAGCTTGTAGCCGGCCTTTTCGATGGCGGTCGAGATGGTGGCGAGGGCGTCGTCGGCGGAGGGGATGTTCGGGGCGAAGCCGCCTTCGTCGCCGACGGCCGTGTTCAGGCCCTTGTCGTGCAGCACTTTCTTCAGCGAGTGGAAAACTTCGGCCCCCATCCGGAGCGCTTCGCGGAAGGTGGTCGCGCCGACGGGGACGATCATGAATTCCTGGAAATCGACGGTGCTATCGGCGTGCTTTCCGCCGTTGAGGATGTTCATCAGCGGCACGGGAAGGACGGTGGCGTTGGCCCCGCCGACGTAGCGGTAGAGCGGCAGCCCGGCGGACTGGGCGGCGGCGTGGGCACACGCCAGGGAGACGCCGAGAATCGCGTTTGCCCCGAGTTTCCCCTTGTTCGGGGTGCCATCGAGTTCGAGCATCCGCTTGTCGATCGCGACCTGCTCGGAAACATCCATCCCTTCGAGTGCGTCGGCGATGAGGGTGTTGACGTTTTCGACGGCCTTGAGGGTGCCCTTGCCGAGGTAGCGTTTTTTGTCGCCGTCGCGAAGTTCGACGGCTTCGTGGGCGCCGGTGCTGGCCCCGCTGGGTACGGCAGCCCGCCCGATCACGCCCGCCTCGGTGGCGACATCGACCTCGATGGTGGGGTTGCCGCGAGAGTCGAGGATTTCCCGGGCGTGGATCGCAACAATGTCGTCGCTCATGTCATGCTCTGCAAAGGTTCGGAACGGCTGGCGAAGAAGGGATACGGTCCGCGAACCGCGGGTCAAGGGCGGAGCCACCAAGGGGCCATCAGGACACCTTCGCCGGATCGATTGCCGAAATCCCGGGGAAGCGGGCCCGGTTTCACCCCACCCGCTTCCCCCGGCCGATGGCGTAGTAGGTGAAGCCGTAACCTTCGATCGCTTTCTGATCGTAGATGTTCCGGCCGTCGAAGATGACGGACGACTTCAACAGGCGACGCATCACCTCGAAGTCGGGGTTGCGGAACTCCTGCCACTCCGTAACGATCACCAGGCCGTCCGCGCCTTCGATGGCACCGTATGGGCGGTCGCAGTAGGTGATTTTGTCGCCGTAGATGGCCCGAACGTTGGCCATCGCCTCGGGGTCGTGGACGCGGACGGAAACGCCCTGGGCGAGGAGCCGATCGATCAGCACGAGGGCCGGGGCTTCGCGGATGTCGTCGGTTCGGGGCTTGAAGGCGAGGCCCCAGATGGCCATGGTTTTGCCGGCGAGATCACCGCGGAAGTGGGCTGACACCTTCTGGAAAAGCACCTGCTTCTGGGCCTCGTTCACCTCGTCGACGGCTTCCATCATCTTCAACGGCAGCCCGACCTTGCGGCCCATCCCGAGGATCGCGCGGACGTCTTTCGGGAAGCACGACCCGCCGTAACCGGGGCCGGGGAAGAGGAACTGGAAGCCGATCCGCTGGTCGTGGCCGATGCCGCGGCGGACGTCGTTGATGTCCGCCCCGAGCTTGTCGCACAGGTTCGCCGTCTCGTTGATGAAGCTGATCTTCGTGGCAAGCATCGCGTTGGCGGCGTACTTCGTCATCTCCGCGGACTCGGGCGTCATCACCAGGAACGGCCGTTCGGTGCGGAGGAACGGGGCGTACAGTTCCCGCAGCACCTCGCCGACTTCTGGCTTCCGCACGCCGACGACGACGCGGTCGGGCTTCATGAAGTCGTCGATGGCGGCCCCTTCCTTGAGGAACTCCGGGTTCGACGCGACATCGACGTGTGGGCAGCCGTTCTCCGCGAGGATCTCGGCCACCCGGCGGTTCGTGCCGACCGGCACCGTCGATTTCGTCACGACGACGCGCGACCCGGCGGGCCCCGGTGGAACTTCCCGCAGCGTGGCGGCGATCGCCTTGGTGACGGCCCACACCGCGGACAGGTCGGCGTCGCCCTCGTCCGATTGCGGCGTACCGACAGCGATGAACACGAGCCGGGCCGACCGCACCGCGGCCGCGAGGTCGGTGGTGAAGGTGAGCCGACCTTCCTTCTTGTTCCGCTGCACGAGTTCGAGCAGGCCGGGCTCGTAGATGGGGATCTTGTTGTCGTCCGTGAGCGTGCGAATTTTGCCGGCGTCCTTGTCGATGCCGACGACATCGTTCCCGCTCTCGGCGAGGCAGGTGGCAGTGACGAGCCCAACATACCCGGTGCCAACGACTGCGACTTTCATGATGCGTTTGCCCTTCCTGGGGAAATTATTTGAAGGCTCTCTCGCTTACGTGCAACCTTCATTAGGCAGCCTTTCACCCGTTTCAGCCATTATTTTGGAACAGTCGGTTGCTGTGCCGCATCCTGCTGTATACGTTTAACGAGCCATTCAAACCTGTCCCAATACTCAGCGCCGCGTGATTCGCGATATTTTAGTATCATGCCTTCTAGCACCGTATAACATGCAGGTGCACTATAGTACCAGGCATCGATGATTAGCTTTTCGGGAATCATACCTTCTTTGGCAAGAATACCAGCAGTGTTGAAGCTCGCACAGACCCTCTCTCCTGAAGCCACTTCCGCAGAAGTCCATTTATCGAAAGAACGCCCCTCTTTATGCGCGAGCAGAACTATCTCTCGGTCGGAGCGAAAGTCGTTGACGTAGCGAAGAAGCTCAAAATACTGTTGATTGGCCGTTCCCTTTTCCATGACCTGAATTTGCTTACGCATTGCTGCAAGCTGAAAGGCATACACAATAAATGTGAATACAACGGCAGCTACGCCAATTGCTTGAACAATCATAAACCACAGCGGAGTCGAGTCCACGTTGGCGCTCCTAATCCTCACTGTGTTGAATCTGCCACAGAATCCACACGCTATGCCGGTTCCTGGCTTGCTGTCGCCACGTACACCTTGCCGTGCCGCTGCAACCACTCCTCGTCGCCGCGTTCGGCGTGTTCACGAACTTCACGCAGAAGTTGCACCGTTTCCGCCTCGAAACACGGCTCGCTGGGGTCGTCCGGCGGGATGACGGCTTCGACTTCGACTGCGACGACGTAACGATCCGTCCGCACGAGTCTCGTCCGTTGGACGCGTTTGCCGGGAATTCCCACGCCACCCCTCCGGAAAGAGGCCATTCTACCCCCGTCCCCGCTCGTTCCTACCCCAGTTCCAGCGACGTCAGCGGCTCAGCTTGTCGGCGCCGGGGCTGGGGGTCATGCCGACGGTGCCGAGGGCGTGGCGAAGGAAATCGGTGGCGAGGTTCTGGACCGCGGTGTCGGCTCGCTGGCAGAGCTTCGCCCACTCGGCGTCGGTCATGCCGACCGGGCGGGGGGATGTTGCGACTTCGAGGTACGCCTTCGCCTTGGGCTCGGTGCCGCTGGGGCGGAGGCAGACCTTCGCGGAAAGGCCGTCGGAAGTCATGCGGAAGATCAGGAAGTTGCGGGCGAGGCGGTCGGTGTCGCCGCGGAAGGGGCCCATCCGGCCGTCCTCGTTCCACAGGTCCTCGACGGAATCGACGGGCAAACCGCCGATCTCCCGTGGCGGCGATTTCCGCAAAGCGTCGAGCATCCGGGCCATGTCGCGCTTCCCCTCAATCCCCGGGAGGATGAGGTTGAGCAACTCGTTGCGGAAGTACCCGAACTGGCGGTTGAGGTCGTCGAGGTAGTCGACGAGGGTATGCCCGTGGCGTTTCTGCCAGAGGGCGGCCTCGGCCATCAGGAGAGCGGCACACGCGGAATCCTTGTCCCGCAGGTGCGGCGTCGCGATCAAACCGTGGCTTTCCTCGACGGCGATGACGAAGTCGGCGACGCTCCCGCGAACGTCCCCGTACTGCCCGGTCGCGTCGAGCTGGGCGAGAACGTCGGCGTGGAACTTGAAGCCGACGAGGAGGTCGCCGATCACCTGGGCCCCGAAGTGCCGGCCGATCCGCACCACCTGGCTGGTCGTCACTTCCGTCGAAATCACGATCGGAGCCGTCGGCAGCGAGCCGTTCCGCGACAGCTGGCTGAGCTTGAAGTGCGTCACAAGGGCGCAGAGCTCGTTCCCGGTGAGGTAGCGGAAGTCGCCGCCACCGTCGGAGGACGTGGAGGCCAGGCCGCCGAAACGGTCCGCGTCCGGGTCCGTCGCGATGACGATGTCCGCCTTCTGAGCCTTCGCAACCGCTTCGGCGCGGTCGAGGCACTCGGGGACCTCGGGGTTCGGCGTCTTGGTGACGTTCGGGAACTGGCCGTCGGGCGTCATCTGCTCCGGGACGGGGATGGGCCGGAAACCCTGGATTTCGAGCACTTCCCCGGCACACATCCCGCCGACCCCGTGGAGCGGCGTAAAGACGACGCGGATCTCGTCGAGTTTCGGCGGCGGAAGCAGCGACTCCTTCCGGCAGAGTTCGATGTACGCCCGGTGGTGCGAGTCATCGAGGAAATGCACCTTCCCGCTCCGCACCGCGTCCGGCCAGGGTAGCTGGCGGATCGTCGTCACCTGGTCGACGAGTTCGCTCATGATCTGGTCTTCCGGCGCGACCGGCTGGGAGCCGAGATCCGTGTAGAACTTGCTGCCGTTGTCGTCCGGGGGGTTGTGGCTGGCGGTCATGTTGAGGCCGCCGTGGGCACGGAGGTGCCGGATCGTGAAGGAAAGCTCCGGGGTCGGCACGAACCGCTTGCAGTCGGCCGGCAGAATGTGGGCGTGAATCCCGTTCGCCGCGTACACCCCGGCCGCGAACTGGCAGAAGTCCCGGCTCGTCATTCCCAGCACCGGGTTCGGCAAGGTCGAGTTGTAGATGCCCCGCCTGTCCATGAACTTCCGGACATCGTAGGCGAGGACGACCTCGAGCTTCGCCGACCCGGGGAACCGCTGCTTCAGGTACTCGCAGTGCCCCTGCACGCTGGCCCCGAGCGTCCACGGATTCATGCGGTTCGGCCCGACCCCGACCGGCCCCCGCCGCCCGCCCGTTCCGAAGGGGAGCACCTGGTAGAAGGAATCGAGCAGAATCGACCACTTTTTCTCGGCGATGAGCCACTCGAGTTGCGGTCGGTAGCCGGCGAACTCCGCCCCGCCGAGCCACGTCGCCAGGTTGGCAAGCGCCTTCTCTTTCAGGGCCGAATCCGCGTCGATGGCGGCGAATCCATCCAGAACGGCAGCGGGCAGATCCATTGCGGGAACCTCGGAGACGGCAAGCGTGTCCGGGTACTGTATGATGGCGGAATCCGGGAGGGAACGGTGATGGACAACAACCTGATTCACGATCGAGGCCGGGGGCCGGAACTTGTTGGCACGCGGATCACGGTCTACAACCTGCTGCCGTATTTCCTCGACCCAACTGTGACGGAAGAGTATGTCTGCGGAATCTACGAACTGACCCCGGAGCAGGTTGCCGCCGCGCGGGCGTACGTGTTCGAGAATTTCGAAGAGGTGATGAGAATCCACAGGCAATTTGAAGCTCGGTTGAACCAAGCCAACCCGCCCGAGGTGACCGATCAACTGGCGAAGTCAAACTTCGCAGCCCAATTTCGGGAATGGCAAGCGGCCCGGACTTCTGCCAAAAACGGGTCTTCGAAATCTGGCAATAGTGACCCTTTTCCCTCCTTCCACGAGTGGATGAGGGCCAACCGGTGAGAGGGCTCCTGACTGACGTCAACGTCCAAGGCCACCTCGCGTATCTGGTCCGATTGCTCTCAGCCGCGGAATTGCTTCCGTTTCTGAACGAGTCGGGAATCGAACTGGTGACATTCCGGGACTTGAATCTTCATCCCGAAACATCCGACCGAGAATTGTGGGAGCTTTGCCAACGCGACGGGTGGGTGCTGCTAACGGAAAACCGCAACCACGATGGCCCGGACTCACTCGGCATCACAATCGCCGAATCCTGGCAGCCTGGTCACCTCCCGGTTCTGACGTTGTCGAACAAGACCCGCTTCGAGCGAGATCCTCGCTACGCACAGCAAGTGGCGAACGATGTGGCGGAACTGTTGTATGGTATCCAGGTGAATGGCGAGTATCGCGAATCTCCGCGTATCAATGTGCCCACTCGAAACATTGAAGGTTCTCGACTGTGACCCCGCTCACCTTTGAATTCGATGTCATCGTTGTCGGTGCGGGGCACGCGGGAACCGAAGCCGCACTCGCGGCGGCGCGGCTCGGGCTACGAACCTGCCTGCTCACCATGAACGCCGACGCCGTCGGCCAAATGTCGTGCAACCCGGCCATCGGCGGCGTCGCGAAGGGGCAGATCGTCCGCGAAATCGATGCCCTCGGCGGCGTCATGGGTAAATGCACCGACGCCGCCGGCATCATGTTCCGCATGCTCAACGCCTCCAAGGGACCCGCCATGCACTCCCCGCGGGCCCAGTGCGACAAGAAGCTCTACCAATTCACGATGAAACAGTGGGTCGAGGAACAACCCAACCTCACGTTGCGCCAGGAACTGGTGGAAGGGCTTCTTCTGGAGCGGGGAACTCGGAGCGGGGAACGCGGAATGCAAGAAGTTCCTCGCTCCGAGCTCCACGCTCCGAGCTCCACGCGCGTCCGAGGGGTGTTGGCCCGCGGCGACACGCGCTACCTCGCCCCGGCGGTGATCCTCACAACGGGGACGTTCCTCAAGGCGTTGATGCACACCGGCGAAGCCAAGACCATCGGCGGCCGGGCGGGGGACAACTCCGCCGAGGGGATGTCCGATTCCCTCGCGTCGGCCGGCTTCGAGTTGAAACGCTTCAAGACCGGCACCCCGTGTCGGCTCAACGGCCGAACCATCGACTTTTCCAAGACCCAGATCCAGATCGGCGACGATCCCCCCCGGCCCTTCTCCTTCGCGAACCGCAAAATCACCGTCCCGCAGATCCCCTGCCACCTCACCACCACCACCCCGGAGGTGCACGAGATCATCCGGGCGAACCTTCACCGGGCCCCCATGTATTCCGGGCAAATCTGCGGCCGCGGGCCCCGATACTGTCCCAGTATCGAGGACAAAGTCGTCCGCTTCGCCGAGAAGGACGGCCACCAGGTCTTCCTCGAACCGGAAGGGCTCAACACCCGCGAATACTACTGCAACGGAATCTCGACCAGCCTGCCGAAAGACGTGCAACAGGCGATGTTGAAGCACATCCCGGGGCTGGAAAACGCGGAAATCATGCGGTGGGGGTACGCGGTCGAATACGACTTCGCCCCGCCGACGCAGTTGCACCCGACGCTGGAAACGAAGCCGGTGGCGGGGCTGTACTTCGCGGGGCAGATCAACGGGACGACCGGCTACGAGGAAGCCGCCGCCCAGGGGTTGATGGCGGGGCTCAACGCGGCCCTGAAAATCCAGGGGAAACCGCCGCTGATCCTCGACCGCAGCCAGGCTTACATCGGCGTCCTCATCGACGACCTCGTCACCAAGGGGGTCGACGAACCGTACCGGATGTTTACCTCCCGGGCGGAGTACCGGCTGCTTTTGCGACACGACAACGCGGATCGCCGGCTTTCCCCGATCGGCCGGCGGATCGGGTCGGTTTCGGACGAGGCCTGGGAACGGCTGCAACAAAAAGAGCGGGATATCGCGGAACTGCAGGCCTATCTGAAGTCCGCGAAGTCGGAGGGGGATTCCCTCGCCACCTGGCTCAAGCGGACCGAGGTGACCTGGGCCGACCTGTGCGAGCGGCACCCCGCGTTGCGGCAGTGGGACGATCGCCCCGACGTCGCGGAGCAGGTCGTGCTCGAATCGAAATACACCGGCTACATCGACCGCCAGGCCAACGAGGTGGAACGCTTCAAACGGATGGAAAACCGGCGGATCCCCGACACCTTCGATTTTTCCGCGGTGGCCCAGCTTCGCCCGGAAGCCAAAGAGAAACTGAGTCGGGTTCGGCCGGCCAGCCTGGGGCAAGCGAGTCGGGTAAGCGGCATCACCCCCGCGGACCTGGCAGTGCTGTTGTTTTATCTGGAATGACACGCTATGGGGCTTCCGCCCGACCTGGGTAACCACCCGTTCGGGGCAACCTGGCGGATGAGGAAAGATCATCCGTCGAGGAAGTTCTGTGAAAGCGGGTAATTTACGGGGCCTGCGGCATCGGGCCCGGTCGACGTGGAAGGCGTGCCCAGAAAATGAGTTAGGCGATTGCGACCCGAATGGGCCGCGTTGACATGACAAATGGGCAGGTTATAATCCCTACGGCGGTTTGAATCCCGAGATTGTGCATCTTGTTTTGCCCCTTCAAACCCCGGACACGGGTTTTCCTTCCCATCTGAGCTTCTGCGCTCGGAGGATCGCTCACGGTTTCCCAGCCGTCTGCGGTTCCCGGTCGAGGAGGCGATGACCGTGATCTTTCCAAGGAAGGTTCCCGGTTCGTCTGCGGTCGCGTGGGCCGCGGCTGGACCTTCTCACATGCCGGCGGACGCCGGCGGAGTGGACGCAGGCATGAAGACAGTGTTCACCACCGGCGAAGCCGCCAAAATCTGCAAAGTCAGCCAGCAAACCATCATCCGTTGTTTCGACAACGGTCAACTCAAGGGATTCCGCGTCCCGGGGTCGAAGTTTCGCCGGATTCCCCGCGAAGCGCTCCACAAGTTCATGAAGGACAACGGGATCCCGACGGACGCCCTCGAGAGCGGCCGCCGCAAGGTTCTGCTGGTCGACGACGAAGTGGATATCGTCGAGATGATCCACCGGGCTCTCGAAGAAGATGGACGCTTCGAAGTTCGGATCGCCGCCAACGGGTTCGACGCGGGCATGATGGTGAAGGAATATCGCCCCGATCTCATCATTCTGGATGTCATGCTTCCCGATATTAACGGGAAGGAAGTCTGCCACCGGGTCCGATCGGATTCCTCCCTCGAAGATGTCCGAATCATCTGCATCTCGGGCATGGTGGAGGAAGATAAGATTCAGGAACTGAAACTGGCCGGCGCCGATGACTTCCTCCACAAGCCGTTCGAAGTCGATCAGTTGATCGATCGGATGTGCCTGCAACTGGAGTTGGAACCGGTCGCGGCGGCGTGACGTCTTCCGTCGCGGATGGGGCAACCGATCCGCGACGATCTGGAAGGAGCGACCGGTGGGCGTGGTCCCGGCAGACCTGGTTGCGGTGGGGTCGCCGTGGTTGCGGCCCTCGATGGCCGGGCTCTATGCCCTGACCGCCGAACCGCCCCAACCCCAGCGCATCCTGACCGATCCCGGTCTCGTCCTGCACATCCTGCGATACAGCCGGCCGACCCCGGACCCGGACTCGTTCGCATTCTCCGACGCGATTCTGCTCCAGCCTGCCCTGTGCGAGACGGCCGTCGCCGCCCTCGAAATCCCCGGCGGCACCGGCCCCGACTGGCAGGCGACCGCGGGGAAGGATGTGATTCGGACCGGCCTGCGGATCGCCCAGGTCGCTCAGAAACTCGCCCGGGAAACCGCTCTCTGTTCCCCGGCTTCCGCGTGGGCCGCCGGGTTGCTCGCCCCGCTGGGCCAGTACACTGCCGTTTCCCACGAGCTTCCCGTAACCGCCGGAAGCACCCTCGCCCGTCGGGCCGCCGTCCGCTGGCGGATCCCGACCTCCTTCGCGATGACCGTCGGATTCCTCGAATTTGCGACCGACGACGCGGTGCGACTCGGTGCCCACCGCGGGCTGTTCCGGGTCGTCCGCGCCGCCGCTTCCGCGATCGCACCGGATTTTGCCGGAGGTTTCCCCGCCCGGGAAGATGCCGAGCTTCTGGCAAAAGCAATCGCTATCGGAAACGCGGAAGCTCCGCCGCCTCTCGAAACCCCGACCGATTCCCCCGAGATTCCGACCCCTGTCCTCGTTCGGTTGCTTCGCACGACGGCCCGGGCCCGGCACAAGACGGCGACGCTACTGGTGTGCGAGCTCGAACGTCAGGTCGATCGCCTGGCGGAGTCGCTCCTGGAACTTCGCTCGCACTTCGACACCGCCGTGCGGGATGCGAAACTGTCGGCGATGGCGGAGTTCGCGGCCGGGGCGAGCCACGAGATCAACAATCCCCTCGCCGTCATTTCGGGAAATGCCCAGCTTCTCCAGGCCGGGGAAACGGACCCGGATCGGCAGAAGCGTTGCTCGGCGATTGTTCGCGGCACCCGGCGAATCCACGACATTTTGCTCGGAACCCGCCAGTTCGCCCGTCCGCAACCCGCCCGGCCCAGCCTCATCTCGCTGGCCCGCTGGCTCACCGATGCCGTCGAATCGCACCAGCCGGAAGCACTTGAGAAGGGGGTTTCCGTCGCCTTTGCCGGGGCGGAAGAATCGCATCTCGTCACCGTTGACCCGGCCCACATCCGGGACGCGCTGGCCCACCTGATCCGCAACGCGATCGAGGCGAGTCCGCGCGGCGGGAAGGTGCTGGTTCGCGTGGAAGATCGGGGATCACTCGCCGCGATTCTGGTGGAAGATGCCGGCCCCGGCCCGCGTCCGGGCGACATCGAGCACCTTTTCGACCCGTTCTTCTCCGGTCGCGACGCCGGTCGGGGTCGGGGTCTGGGACTCTCGATCGCGTGGAAACTGGCGACCATCAACGGCGGCACCGTCACCTTCGAGCCCACCGGAACCGGGACCCGCTTCGTGCTAACGCTTCCCCGTGCCGGAACCGCCGGAATTCGACTCTCGGCGTGAGCCACCCCGGCAACCGGTGATTTGCTCGAATCCTCTGGACGCGACTACAAGGATTCCCTCGCTTACGCGTCAGGCTAACGGAATTCTGGGTTAGCCCGACGCGTAAGAGAGGTTGGCGAGGATACTTCGCTCGCTCACCGTCGTTTCTTCTTCTTCTTCCGGTCCTCGGCCCGTTCCTTGGCGGATTTGCGTTTGCCGGTGTCCCCCTTGGTTTTGATCCCCTGCAAACCTTGCGGGCCGAATGCGCCCATCTTGCCGAGCCCCGTCACCATCTTCATCCGCTGCCAGATCGACATGCTCGCCATCTGCTTCATCAGGACGCGGACCTGGTCGAACTGGTGAAGGAATTGCTTGATTTCGTGCGGTTCCACGCCCGACCCCTCGGCGATCCGCCGGCGGCGGGATTGATCGACGATGTCCGGGTTCGCGCGTTCCTTCTTGGTCATCGAGTCGATCATCCCCTGGACGCGTTTGAGCGCCTCCTCGGGGTCCTCGCCGGCGGGGATCATCTCGCTCATCCCCGGCATCGCCTCGATCATCCCCTTCATGCCCATCTGGGCGATCATCTCGAACTGCTTGCGGAAATCGTCGAGGGTGAAGTTTCCTTTTTCGATCGCCGCCTGCTGTTTCTGCATTTCCTCCTGGGAAATCTGGGACTGCACCCGCTGGATCTTCTCGACGATGCTCATCATGTCGCCCTGGCCGAGGATCCGCCCGGCCATGCGTTCGGGGTGGAACTCGTCGAGCTTGTCGACCTTTTCGCCGACGCCGATGAACTTGATCGGGACGCCGGTGATGTGCTTGATGCTGAGTGCGGCCCCGCCGCGGGCATCGCCGTCGAGCTTGGTGAGGATGCAGGCGTTGAGTTCGAGGGCGTCGTTGAAGGTTTTGGCGACGTTGACCGCTTCCTGGCCGATCATCGCGTCGACGACGAGGTAGACCTCGTCGGGTTTCGTCTGCTTGTCGATCTGCTTGAGCTCGGCCATCAACTCGTCGTCGATCTGGAGCCGGCCGGCGGTGTCGAGAATGACGGTGTCGCACAGGGTGCGTTTGGCCTGGGAAACGGCGTTTTTGCAAACGTCGACGGGGTTGGTCGCCTCGCTGTAGAAGTCGACGCCGATCTGGGTGGCGAGGGTGCGGAGTTGCTCGACGGCCCCGGGTCGCTGCAGGTCGGCGGCGGCGAGAAGGGGTTTTCGACCCGCGGATTTCACGTTCAGCGCGAGCTTCGCGGCGGTCGTCGTTTTCCCCGCCCCCTGCAGACCGCAGAGCATCAGCACCACCGGTCGATCGCCGCGTTGCGGGATCTTGTGGTCGACCGGGCCCATCAGGGCGATCAATTCCTCGTAGACGATTTTTACGATCTGCTCGGAGGGGTCGACCCGGGCGAGAACGTCCTGGCCGACGGCTTTCGCCTCGACCTTGGCGATGAAATCGGTGGCGACGGTGAGGTTCACGTCCGCTTCGAGCAGTGCCCGGCGAACTTCGCGGAGCCCCTCGCGGATGTTGTCCGCTGTCAGCCGACCCCGACCGCGGAGCTTTTTCAGGGCGTCGCCGAGGTTGCGGGTGATCCCCTCGAACATGCGTCACCGTCCGGTAGAAACGATCGTAGCCCACGGGAATCCCGCGGGCGGAGCACGGGTTTCACTGTAAGGCAATCCCGTGCCGGCTTCAACCGGACACGAACCGAGAGGTTTCTCGCCTTCCCCAAGGGAAAGAGCGTCGCTCGGCAGGAGCCTCGCCCTTCCGTTGGAATCAACTGCATCGACGAATTCGTGCTTTTCCTCGCGAGCCGCGACTGCCAAGGAGCGGCCGCTGCCTGGGAAGAATCGCCGCTTTTCCAGCCAGGAATCCCGACATGCCAGACGTCGCTTCGCTCAGGCAGGGGCCGCTCCTTGGCAGTCGCGGCTCTCGATAGACCGGAATCCAGGCAGGTGCCGCTGACTTTGCCGTCGCGGGTTCGGATACACCCTGGCGAGGGGCGGTTTCGGAGAAGCGGGGGGATTTTCGTCGAGGCGCGGGGATGGGAATGACGATTCTTCTGGCAGAAACGGGTACGCCGGCGGTGTGGATGCGTCTGCACTTGCGGGAAATCCGACTCCGGAGGACGCGGAAATGGCCCGGCCCAGCTTCGACTCGCCACTCGTCGCCGTCGGGATGGCGGTCGCCCTTGCCCTTTCCGGGGCCGGGTGCAAATCCGCCGCCGTCAACTCGCAGGAGGATCTCCACCCCGGAATGGAGCATCTCACGGAATTCCAGCTTCCGAAGGAACTCAACAAGGTCACGCTTCCGCCGTACACCGTCGAAGCGCCGGACATCCTCCTGATCGACGCCCAGCGACTGATTCCGCTGCCACCTTACCGTGTGGAACCGCTCGACGTGTTGTACCTCTTCGCCCCCGGGGCCCCGGAAAAGGACCCGATCAACGGCCTGTACCCCGTCGACCCGGATGGCACGATCAACCTCGGGCCGACCTACGGCGGGGCGGTCCGCGTCGTCGACCTGACCGTCACGGAGATCGAGAAAGTCCTGGCGAAGCAACTCAAGGCGTTCCTCAAGGAACCGGCGGCAACCGTGTCCCTGGCCCAATCGCGCGGCGTGCAGCAGATCCGCGGCGAGCACCTCGTTCGCCCGGACGGGACCGTCAGCCTCGGCGGGTACGGGTCCGTCTACGTCGCCGGGATGACCCTGCCGCAGGTGAAGCAAGCGGTGGAAACGCACCTCGGCCGGGTCCTCTTCAAACCGGAAGTTTCCGTCGATGTGGCGGCGTACAACAGCAAGTTCTACTACGTCATCACCGACTTCGCCGGCAACGGTGAGCAAGTCCAGCGCTTGCCCAACACCGGCAACGAGACCGTGCTCGACGCGATTGCCCTGATCGGCGGCCTCTCCGCGGTCTCCAGCAAACGCATCTGGGTCGCCCGACCCGCCCCGGATGGCTGCGGCGACCAGATCATGCCCGTCGACTGGAAGGCGATCACTCGCCGGGGCCAGACCAAGACCAACTACCAGGTTCTCCCCGGCGACCGCGTCTTCGTGATGTCCCAGCCACTGACGAAGTTCGACAACCACCTCGCCCGCGTGATCTCGCCGGTGGAGCGTGTCTTCGGGGTGACCTTGCTTGGGACCTCGACGGTGCGGACGTTGAACAACAACTTCGGCGGGTTCGGGAACAACGGCACCGGGAACACGGTGGTGAACGTGGTGCCGTGATGTCCGGTTCTGCCGGCAGGTTCCCGACGTGACTTCCGACCGGCGGCGGGTAGGCTGGACCGTGGCCTGCCCCGGTGCCGATGGATTCTCCAGACGAGGACGCCCCATGCTTCGCTACGCCGTCGCAGCCGTGCTCGGACTCGTGGTTTCGGGAAGCGGATTCGCCCAGCCGCAACCGCCGGTCTCCGCCACGCGACCGACCTACAGCCCGTACCTCAACCTCCTCCGCGGCGGCACGCTTCCCGGCGTCAACTACTACGGCCTCGTTCGCCCGGAGATGCAGTTCCGCCAGCAAGCGAACTCGCTCCAGCAGCAGTTGAATTCGACCAACCAGAACCTGCAAAACTTCGAGAACCAGCTTCTGCAACCGGGCGAGCAACCGAACCTGCCGGGAACGGGGCACGGCGTCGTCTTCAACCAGCCGTTCCGCTACTTCAACCGGCTCGCCGTGGGTGGGTCCGGCGGGACTGGTGGAACGGGAACCGGCGGATTCGCGGGTGCCCGCCCGACCACGAGCAGTTTCGCCCCGGTAGGCGGGCTTTATGCCGGCTCGGCGGTACGTGGCGGCGGTGCCGGAGCCGGGATGGCTCGCCCCGCTGGTGGAACCCACCGATCGAAGTGACCCATCGAAAGGAATCGATCCATGAACCTCGCCAGATTCTGGTACTCCGTCGCCCTGGCGGGGTTCGCGATTGCCGGTACCGGGGGAATCGCGTCCGCGCAGACCGGCGACGTTCCCGTCCCCGCGGCCCCTGCATGTGACGGCACCGCCTGCACCGCGAAGCCCTGCACCACCTGCGGCCACGGCGGCCTCAAACCGAGCCCAACCCTCGACCACCGCTACATCAAGCAGTACTGCTACCCGGTGATCGTCCCCGGTTCCTGCTTCGGCCACTTCCCCACGCGGTGGACGCCCTGGCCGTGCCAACCCTGGCCGGGCGGGGAAATTGTCGCACCCGCTCCATCTCCCGCCCCCGAGAAACCGCGAACCCCACCGCCGACGCGGAACTGAGGGTCTAAGGAGTGGCCGCTTCCCGAGAAGAATCGCTACATTTCCAGCCGGGAATCTCGACATCCAGCAGTCGCGTCCCTCGGGAAGTTGCCGCGCCTTGGCAGTCGCGGCTCTTGAAGAAAAACGCGAATCTGTCGAAGCACGGATCCTGGCGGGTCAAGCTCCGTCAAATCCGCTTGAATCCGGGCCGATTGCGGCAAACACCCCGGGGTCGGTGGCGAATCTCCTGATACCTCGGAATGGAGATTCCCCGCTGGCACCGGGAGGCCGCCATGTCTTCCAGAACGGAACCGCTCACGACCCCTGCCCCGATCCCTCTGCTGGAGCGCCGGCTCGCTCCGGTGATGTTCGCGCTCGCGTTCCTGTACTTGCTTGTGATCGCCGGCCTGATCCACCGGGCGTCTCAGGTGGAAGTGACAGAGTGGGAACTCGAGGTGATGTACGCCGGGCTGGCGGTGTTGTGGCCCGTCTTCGCGGTGGAAGGGGTGATTGCGTTCTTTCGGCGATCCCCGGCGGTTTCGACGCGGACGGCGGGGGCGCGGGCGCTGATGGTGATCTTCGCGCCGCCGACCCGGCTGGCGTGGATCCACCCGGCCACCAACCAGATCTGGCTGCCGCGACTCGGATGGCAGTCGCCGGGAAAGGAACTCGTCAAGCGACTCAACCGGGCGTTTGGCGGGCCGATGCTACTGTTTGCGTTCCTGATTCTTCCACTGCTCGGGCTGGAGTACATCTCGTCCGAGATGGTGAAGAAGACGCCGGCGTTTGCGCTGGCCCTGGACATTGGCGTGGCGGCGATCTGGCTCGCGTTCGCCACGGAGTTTCTGATCCTCGCCTCCGCCTCGCCGAGCCCCCTGAAGTTCGCGAAGGATCGCTGGCTCGACCTGGCGATCGTCGCGCTGCCGACGCTGGAATTCCTGCTGACTCGCTGGGTCGACGCGGCTCCGCTGGCCCGGCTGTTCCGGCTCAGCCGGGCGGTGTCGCCGGCACAACTCTCCCAGATGGGCCGGGCCTACCGCCTCCGCGGGCTGCTCATGAAGGGCTGGCACGCGTTCCTGGTGCTCGAGGTGCTGGGCCGAGTCACCGGGAAAACCACGGAGAAACGGGTGCGGGCGATCGACGCGAAAATTGCCCAGCTGGAGGCGGAGATCGAGGAATTGCGGGCGGAACGGGCGGAGATTCTCGCTTCCGACAATCGGGTCGAGGCCTGGCGAGAAGCGCCCAAGGAGATCGTGCCCTCGCCATCGAGTTCCGCACCGTCCGAGCCCGCGCCGGCTCCATCCGGACTCCGCTGAGCCGCGTCCGGTGTCACTGGGTTGTCACATAGCCGCGGAGCAATCCGCCCGCCGACGCGACGGATGATCGCAATCCGGTGAATTCCGGGCGATCGATCTCCCCCTGGCGTGCGACGAGGAAGATGCCGTCGCAAGACGGAGCAAGGTGGTCGCGAGAGTCGGACTCGGGCCAGACCCCGGCATCGACGAGCACCCAGTCGAACCACTGGCGAAGCTGGTTCAGAAGCCGGGGGAAATCCGTGGTGGGAAACCCGTCGGCCGGCATCTTCCGGCCCGCTGCCAGGACGTGCAGATTCGCGACCGGAGAGGGTTGCACCGCCCAGGCGAGCGGCACCGTCTGGGCCAGCACCTCCGCAACCCCGGGCGTTTCCGGAACCCCCAGAAGCCGCGAAACCGCCGGGCGAACCAGGTTCGCATCGACCGTCAGGACCTTCCCTGCCGATTCCCGGGCGAGCAACGTCGCCACGTTGACCAGGACCGTCGTCGTCCCGGAAACCGCCGTCGCCGACGTGAACATCACCACTCGTGGCCCGGCTTCCTCGAACTGCTTACGGATCTCGTCGCGAACCGAGGCGTACTCCGCACTCACCGCGTGATCGGGGTGGTGGAATGCGATTACATCCGACGAGACGCCGGCGGGAAGCAGCCGTAGCCCCGATTTGGGGAACCGGTGGAAGCTGACGGAAAGCGCCCGCGGTTCCGGGGGTGCATCGGTGTCCACCGATGCGACCTCGTCCTCGACCGGTCGAGCGATTTCGAGCGGCATGATCGGCGGGGGAACGGGAATCGGGGTCGGGCTGGGCCGTGGGTGGGAAGTGACCACGCCATCGGGTCCGCCGACTTCCACGAACGGTGCGGGTTCCTCGGCTGGCCAGGATTCGACCTGGCGCTCGGCCACCGCAACCCCCGCACGCCCCGCCACCGCGGGGACCGGACGAGGTTCGTGCGTTCCTTCGGAGATGATCCGGAACATCCGCCCCATGGGGCACACCTCTGACGTTGGTTCCGATCGATTTCTTGTCCGCTTTCGCCCGCCTTACGCCGCCCGCCGCTTGGTTGCTCGTGGCCGGGTTGGTCGAACCTCCGCTGGGGTCTCGACCGTCGCCGTGGGAAGCACGATCGAGTCCGGCTCCGGTTCCGGGGCGAGCCCCAGTTGCCCGAGCGCTTCCAGAACCGCCTCGCATTCGATGGTCGATTCCCCCGCGTCGGCGGTCAGGGTCATCGCGAGATTGGCGGCCTGATTCAGGATCCGCGGCACCCCTCCGCACCGGGTCGCGAGCAACTGCACCGCTTCCTCGGAGATCACCTCGCTGGGGTCCGCCCCGCACATCTCGAACTGATGGAAGAGGTACTGCGTCGATTCTTCGGGCGACCACGCATCCAGGCGTGCCCGGACCGCGATCCGCTGAGCCAGCCCGGAACCGTCCGCCCGACTCAACCGCTCGTGCAGAGTGGGGAGGGCGACGAGAATCACAAACAGAGCCTTGGCCGAGCGCGTTTCGAGATTCCCCAGAAGCCGGATTTCCTCGAGCAAATCCGCCCCGAGGTGCTGGGCTTCTTCGAGCACAAGGACTGTGGGGTGACCCGATGCGAGGCTGGCGAGGAGCCGATCCGCGACGGCCAGTCGCAGTTCTTGCTCGGCGAGCCCGACGTACGGCACTCCGAGATCGAAGAGAATCGACTGGTACAGGTCCGCCGGGCGGGAGAATCGCACCCCGGGAACGATCACTCGCGGCACATCCGAGTCGAGCGATTCCAGGAACCGCATGGCGACGATCGTCTTCCCGAGCCCGGGCGACCCGTCGAGCAGCGCGATTCCCTGGCTGTCGAGAAACGCCTGTTTCAAGGCCTTTCCGGCGAGCTCGTGGGTAACCCCGGGGAAGTAGAGGGTGGTGTCCGGGGTGGGGCGAAACGGCCGGCGGGTGAGCCCGAAGGTGGCGAGATCCATGGGCGCGTCCCTGCGAAAAAACGTCCGTCAGGAGAGGATTCTTCGGTGAAATCTCTCAATTCTCTGATCGGCATGTCGGCGGCGCAACTTGAACCGGGACTTCGACTCTGCGGAATAAGCCCAAATCAACGAGAGTTCCTCACCGATTTTCATTCGATTTGGCACACGATTTCTCCTTGCGAGCAGGGCGAGCTCTTCGGTATACCATTCCTCACAACGGTGATTGACTTCTCGGTTGGGCCATGATGGCCCGGCCGGTTGGATGGAAAACCTGCTGCAGGAGGCAGCGGACATGAGCAGGATGCTCCTTTTTTCTCACGCCGCCGCGTGGTCGGCTGCCCGAGCACACGCCGACGCCGGCCGGGCGACCGAGGCACTCGCGAAAATCGCGACGGTGCTGAGTTGCCCGGATCTCCCGGTCGCCGACGCCATCGCCGCGAACCAACTCGCCGGCGAGCTCCACCTGAAATCGGGCCGATTCGCGAAGGCTCGCCGACATCTCCTCGCTGCCTCGAAACTCGATCCAGCCAACGCCACGCTCCACCACCTGCTCGGCATCGCCTTCCAGGATGACCCCTACGGCTGCGATCTCCGGGCGGCACGACGCTTCCGCAAGGCGTGCGAGCTCGCCCCGGAAAATGCGGTTTTCCGGGCTTCCTATGGCCTCGCCCTGGTGCGGGTGAACCGGGTCAAGTCGGGAATCGCGCACCTCGAAGTCGCCGCGAAACTCGCCCCGACCGATGCAACGGTTCTGGGCACCGTCGTGGCCGGTTACCGCGAAGCCAACCGGCCCCGCCGGGGCTTGAAGGTTGTCTCGCACGCCCGCTTCATCGCCCCGGAGGACGCGACGATCCGCCGGCTCTGGGACCGCGTCCGATTCGACGTCGCCCAGGCGGAGCAGCGGCAGTCGAGCCCGGAAAAACGCCGGGGAACCGCGAAATTCCTGCCGTTTCTTCGCGTGAATTCGACCAGCAGCGGGACGGGAACGGGCGGGGTGGTGCGTCGCGATCTGGGCAATCGCCCGACACCGCACCTCAACCGGTTGCGAGCCTACGGCGATCGGGCGTGACTGGATCCTGGTGACGAGCTCTTTGCGGGTCGTGGGCACCTCTTCGCCCACGGCCCGCCCGCGTTTGCGGTCGATCAACTCCAGACGAGATGGGCCGCGTCGAAGGCGGGGCCGTCCACGCAAACGCGTTTGTAGTCCCAGTCGCCGTCACTTCCGCGAACTTTCGTGACGCAGCTAAAGCAGGCCCCGAACCCGCACGCCATCGGCGTTTCGAGGGAAACCTGACACGGAACCTGCCACTTCGCCGCCAGTTTCGCGAGTGCGTGCAGCATCGGTTCCGGGCCGCACCCGACGATCGGCCCGCGTTTCCCCTGCGATTCCAGTAGTTGCGTGACGTATCCGCGGAATCCGAGGGATCCGTCGTCGGATGCCAGATGGACGTCGACCCCGGCAACCCGGAAGTCCTCGACCCCGGCGGCAAGGGCGGCGGTGCGGACACCGTAAAAGAGATCGACTTTCCCGGTGCGTTTCCGGGCGGGGTCGCCGCCAAACCCGCGGGTTCCCAGCAGTTCCCGGGTAAACGCGAGAAATGGCGTCTGCCCGATCCCGCCGGCGACGAACGCGACCGATTCCGGCGACCCGACGTCGAGAAACGGCTTCCCCAGCGGGCCCCAGATTTCCAGCCTTTCCCCCGCTTGCACGTCGGCAAGTTTCCCCGTCATCTTGCCCACGACAAGGTACACGACGTCGACCGCCACCGGTTTCCCGGCGGCATCGAGGACAGTGTCGTACAGCGCGAACGGCCGACCGAGGAGGGGGTCGGAAGTGCCCGGCAGTCGGAGCATCAGGAACTGCCCCGGCCGGATCGCGGCGGCGATCTCTGGGCACTCGACGCGGATGCGGTAGGTGCGGTCCGCGAGGGGAACGTGTTCGAGAACGGTGGCGGTGCGGTGCAACATGGTTAGTTTCGAGGCGGGGCGGGGCGGCGTCGGCGCGGGGGGGTGTTGTTGCCAGCGGGAACTGCACGGGGAACCGGCCGGGATGTTGTTTCCGCCGGTTTCGACGGTTTGAGTTTCTCCTCGATTTTCTTCTGCCCGGCGGCGACCTGTTTCCGCAACGCGGCGAGTTCCTCGGCGCTGATCTTTCGCGCCTTCCCCTTCGGGAGCTTGTCGAGTTTCACCGGGCCGATCGCAATGCGGCGGATCCGGACGACCTTGTGCCCGAGTTTCGCCAGCATCCGGCGGATTTCCCGGTTCTTCCCCTCCGCGAGGACGACTCGCAGCCAGGTGCTTTCCCCCTGGGATTTGACCCTGCGGACGGCCTGGGCTCGCACTTTTCCGTCGCTGATCCAGACTCCATCGAGGAGTTTCTGCGTGTCCTCGCGGGTCGGTTTGCCGGCGACCTGCACGAGGTACGTCTTTTCGAGGCCGAACTTCGGGTGCATCAGCGCGAAGGCGAGTTCCCCGTCGTTGGTCATCAGGAGCAGGCCCTCGCTTGCCTCGTCGAGCCGGCCGACGACGTAAACTCGCTGCTCGACGTGGGGAAGAAGGTCGATGGCGCGGGGTCGGCCGGCGGGGTCATGGTTGGTGCAAACGTGGCCGGGGGGCTTGTTGACCGCCCAGTAGACGGGCTTTTCCTGCCGGACCGGTGTGTCGTCGACGGTGACCTTGTGCGACACTGGGTCGACCCGGATACCCAGATCGCTGACGCGGGTTCCGTTGATCTTGACCCGCCCGGCGGCAATGAGGGTGTCGCAATACCGACGAGACCCGACGCCCGCGTGGGCCAGGAATTTGTTGAGACGTTCCATGCGGGAATCATAGCACGCCACGCCGGAACCTCCTATGCCGGGGTCATTCTCGAAGAGAACCCGGACACCGTCGTCGGGCCGGATGTCGCCTTCTACACCGACGCCACCGCATACGAAGATCTCCACCCGAAATGGGGCGAAGAACCACTGCTGGTGGCCGTCGAGGTTCTTTCCCCAAACGACAAGCCGAGCAAGGTCAACGAGAAGGTCCGCGACTATCTCCAGAACGGGGTCAAGCTCGTGTGGCTGCTGGACCCGGAGTGAAACGAGTCTCAGACGGTTCCGATCCTTCTGAAGCGGCCGCCCTGGGGTTGGCCCCTCCGAAGTTCGCCCGGTAAACTGTGGCGAAGGAGAACCGGGATGACGCCAACCAACACCACCGAAGCCCCCGCCACACCGTTGATGACGGCGGGGGAGTTCTGGGATTTCTGCCAGCTTCCCGAAAATCGCAACCGCTGGTTCGAACTTCGCCGGGGAAAGGTGGTCGAAATGTCCCGCCCCACTCGGAAACATGGTGTCGTCGCTGCGAACGTGGCCTACGAGCTCCAGACGTACTGTCGGCGATCGGGTTCCGGATACATTGCCACCAACGATTCCGGGGTCATTCTCGAAGAGAACCCGGACACCGTCGTCGGGCCGGATGTCGCCTTCTACACCGACGCCACCGCATACGAAGATCTCCACCCGAAATGGGGCGAAGAACCACTGCTGGTGGCCGTCGAGGTTCTTTCCCCAAACGACAAGCCGAGCAAGGTCAACGAGAAGGTCCGCGACTATCTCCAGAACGGGGTCAAACTGGTCTGGCTGCTGGACCCGGAGGAACGCAAGGTCACGATCTACCGCCCCGCGGCGGCTCTGGAACTGCTGGACGATTCCGGCGAGCTCGTAGGCGGGGATGTGCTGCCGGGTTTTGCTTGCCGGGTCGCCGACATCTTCCGCCTGCCGTCGAATCCGGTGCCAGAACCGCCCGCCCAACCTCTCCCGTCTCCCCAGTGAAGCGAGTCTCAGACGTGCCCACCGTTCGAATCAAAATCTGCGGTGTCACCACCGTCCCAGATGCCCTCGCGGCGATCGAGCTCGGGGCGGACGCGGTGGGATTGAACTTCTATCCGAACTCGCCGCGGTTTGTGACGCCGGACCAGGCGAAGGAAATCGTGATGGCCCTGCCGCCGTTCGCGACGACGATCGGCGTTTTTGTGGAAACCCACGACCAGGCGGTGGCGTCGATCGCGAGCCGAGTCGGCCTGCGTGCGGTGCAGACCTACTCGGACGCTCCGCCCAATGGCTCGTTCTTTCCGGTGTCGTACATCCCCGCGTTTCCGGTGAAAGATGCCGAGTCCCTGGCCATGATTCGGGAATTCGTGGCGTCTGGGAAACCCTCAGCGGTGTTGCTTGACGCCCATGTCCCCGGGCAGATCGGGGGGACGGGTCAGGTCGCTCCGTGGGATCTGCTGGCCGGTTTCGATCCCGGTGTTCCGGTGATTCTCGCGGGCGGGTTGAACTCGGAGAATGTCGGGGTTGCGATTCGGACAGTTCGCCCGTGGGCGGTGGATGTGGCCAGCGGCGTAGAATCCGCGCCGGGGCAGAAAGACCGTGGGAAAATGGCGGCGTTCATTCGGGCTGTGCGGGCCGCCGCCGCCAACCTTCCCGAAGCCCCTCCGAATCCTGGTTGAGCCACCGACGCCCGGTCTTAGAATAGTCCCCGACCACGCAGATACGCGTTGGGATGGGGGTTGACGATGAGTACCGGATACTGGATCGGCGTGGATCTCGGTGGGACCAAGGTCCTCGCGGGGCTCTTCGACGATAACCTGGCCCTGCTCGCCCGCTCGAAGCACCCGACCGGAGCGGAAGGGGGGCCGACCGGCGTTTTCACCCGCATCGGCCAGGCTGTCGACACCGTCATTCGCGAAGCGAAGATCGACCCCGCCCAGATCCGCGGCCTCGGCTTCGGGATTCCCGGCCAGATCGAGCCCGGCAAAACCGTCGTCCGCTTCGCACCCAATCTCGAATGGCGAAACGTCGACGTCACCCCCCTCCTGCCGACCTCCTGGACCTGGCCGATCGTGGTGGAAAACGACGTCCGCATGGGGACCTACGGCGAGTATGTCCGCGGGGCCGCCCAGGGTGCCCGGCACGTCTTCGGAATCTTCGTCGGAACCGGGGTGGGCGGTGGGCTCATCCTCAACGGCGAACTTTTCACCGGCTTCAACGGCAACGCCGGCGAGATCGGCCACATCGTCGTCCACTGGCGCCGCGGAACCTCCCTCGAATCCGTCGCCGGCCGCAAATACCAGATGAAGCGGGCCAAGGAGATGCTCGATGACGCCCCCAAACGCGTCCGAAAAGAGTGGAAGGGAGTCGAACTCGATCGCGTCAAATCCTCGGTGCTCGCAGACTTCTACCAGAAGGACGACCCGATCGCGGTGCAGATCGTCGACGACGCCGCCCGGGCGGTCGGTGCCGGGATCGCGAGTGTCGTGAATCTGCTCAGCCCCGAGATCGTTGTCCTCGGCGGCGGCGTCGCCGGTGCGCTCGGCGAATCCTTCAACGAGCGGGTCTGGGAATTCGCCCTCCGCAGCATCTTGCCCGGCTCCGCGGAGAACGTGCGCTGCGTACCCGCCGCTCTCGGCGACGATTCCGGCATCATCGGCAGCGCCGCCTACGCCCGGGCGAAGCTCGCCATCAAGGTCGCCGCCTGACGAAGTTCCCCAGTTTCGAGTTCCCGAGTTTCAAGCGGATCGGCACGGTGCCATGAATCCCGAATTTCGAAACCGTCACGATTTCGCCGTCGAGGTTACCCGGAAAGCGGGGGAACTCGCACTCGGGTATTTCGATCGCCGGGTCGAGGTCGAGTACAAGTCCGATCTCAGCCCCGTCACCGTGGCCGACCGCGCGGCGGAGGATCTGATCCGGAAGCTCGTCACCGAGAAATTCCCGGGCGACGGTTTCCTCGGGGAAGAGTTCGGCGACCAACCCGGGACTTCCGGGTTCCGCTGGGTCATCGACCCGATCGACGGCACGAAGCCGTTCATTCGCGGCGTTCCACTTTGGGGGACGCTTGTCGGGGTCGAGTTCCGCGACGATCCGGTCATCGGAGCGGCGTTTGCCCCGGCGCTGGGGCAGATGTGGCACGCGGTCCGCGGGGGCGGGGCGTTTCGCGATGGGAACCCGATCCACGTCTCGGATCGACCGGGGCTCGACGGATCGCTTTTTTGTTTCTCCGGAGTCAACTGGTTCCGCGCCGCCGGGAAAGAACGGGCATTTCTGGATCTGTGCGAGGCGACCGGCCAGCAGCGCGGGTGGGGGGATTTCTACGGCTTCGTGCTCGTCGCGCAGGGGTCGGCGGACCTGATGGTCGACACGGGGGTACACGCCTGGGATGTCGCGGCCCTGGTTCCGATCGTCGAGGAAGCGGGCGGGACGATGACGGACTGGACCGGGAAGCGGACCATCCACCGGCCCGACGTGATCGCCAGCAACGGGAAAGTCCACGAATCGGCGATCCAGATCCTGGCCCGCTGACGCGGATTTCTGCCTTCGAACTCCGCACTGGAAGTGATATCTGTCTTCAATTCCCCATTCCGCATTCCGAATTCCGCACTGGAAGTGATTCCGAATTCCGCACTGGAAGGGATTCCTGCGGTTGCCTTCCTGGCGCTTCCCCGGGAAAATAGGGTTAGCTCACCAACCCCGTCCGGGGTCCCACCCTGCAGCTCTCCCTTCACAGGAGTTCCCGACCGATGCAACGACTGCGCATACTCTCGCTGGTTGCCGGCGTTCTGGCGCTGAGCGCGATGCTCCCCTCGACCCGTGCCGCCGACGGCGATTGGACGACCATCAAGGGTCAGGTGATCCTGTCGAGTGCCGGCGATGCGAAGAAGATCGACCCCACCACGGACAAGGACCACTGCCTTTCGAAGGGGCCGCTCGTTTCCAGCGACATCCTGGTGAACGCGAAATCGAAGGGCGTCAAGAACGTCGTCGTCTGGCTGCGACCGGATTCGAAGGATCGCAAAGCCACGTTCCCGGCCGAAAAAATCCACCCGGACCTGGTCAAGGCGTCGGCGAAATCGCACGTCATCGACCAGCCCTGCTGCCAGTTCGAGCCCCGCATCATCGCCGCCCGAACCGGTGACACCCTCGAAGTGAAGAACTCCGCACCGGTGGCGCACAACATCAACTACAACTCCGACGCGGAGCAGTTCAACGTCACCCTGCAATCCGGGAAGTCCCACAAGCTCTCGCAACCGCTGGCGACCCAGAACACGCCGATCCTCTTCAAGTGCGACATCCACCCCTGGATGCAGGGCCGAGTCCGCGTCTTCGACCACCCGTACTTCGCGATTACCGACGAGAACGGGAACTTCGAGATCAAGAACGTCCCCGCCGGCACCTGGCGGATCGTCTACTGGCACGAGAACGGCTTCCACAAAGGCCGAGACGGCATCCTCGGCTTCCCGGTCGAAGCGAAAGGCGCGACGACGGAACTGAAACCGGTGGAACTGGAACTGCCGAAGTAACGGCCCGGATAGACACCTACCCGACCCAGGGAGCATTTCCCTGGGTTTGATTTTTTCCGGAACCCCATCCCGGATTCGCCATGATTCTCGGGTACAACACCAACGGCTTCGCCCACCACCGGCTCGAAGACGCGATCGAGATCATCGCCGAACTCGGGTACGCCGGCGTGGCCCTGACGCCGGACGTCCACAATTTCCTGATGCACGACGAAGCCGAACTCCTGGCCGATGTGTTCGACGCGGTCCGGGTCCGCGGACTGACGCTCGCGCTCGAAACCGGCGCTCGATTCATTCTGGATTCCCGCCGCAAACATCAGCCAACGCTTCTATCACCTCACCCAGCCGACCGAGATCGGCGGTATGCGTTTCTGACGCACAGCGTGGAACTTGCGGCTGCGAATGCGGGTTGTTGCGTCTCGTTCTGGTCCGGCACCCCCACTGATGATGCCCCGCCTTCGAAACTCATGGCCCGCCTCGTCGATGGCTGCAAGCGCCTCGCCGACTTCGCCGCAGAGAAGAACGTCCGGCTCGCCTTCGAGCCGGAACCGGGGATGTTCATCGACACGATGGAAAAGTTCGGCGAGCTGCACGGCCGTGTCAACCACCCGAATTTCGGGCTCACCGTCGATGTCGGCCACCTCGTCTGCAACGGGGAACTGCCGGTCAGCGAGCACCTCGTGCGGTGGAAGGACTGGCTGTGGAACATCCACATCGAGGACATGCGGCGGGGCGTGCACGACCACCTGATGTTCGGCGAAGGGGAGGTCGACTTCGCGGATGTGTTCGCCGGTCTGCGGGCGGCGGAGTACACCGGTATGGTCTCGGTCGAACTCAGCCGGCACAGCCACGACGCCGTTAACACGGCCCGGAAATCGATCGAGTTCCTGCGGAAGTTTTTGCCATCGGGGGTCGACGCGTGAAAGGTCTTGCTGCGATTCTCGTGGAACAGAACGCTCCGCTCGCCCTCGAGGATGTCGAGGTCCCGCCGCCGTCGTTTGGGCAGGTGCTGGTTCGCGTTCTCGTTTCCGGGATTTGCGGCTCGCAACTCGGGGAAATCGCGGGGGTCAAGGGGCCGGACCGCTTCATTCCGCACCTGCTGGGGCACGAGGGAACCGCGGACGTGCTGGAAGTCGGCCCCGGCGTGCGGACCGTCAAGCCGGGCGACCGGGTCGTGTTGCACTGGCGGAAGGGGGCGGGGCTCGAGTCGCTTTGCCCGGTTTACGCTTCCGCCCGGGGGCCGATCAACGCGGGCTGGGTGACGACCTTCAACGAGTTCGGGGTCGTGTCGGAGAACCGCGTCACGAAGATTCCTGCCGATTTCGACCCGGCGACCGCGTCGTTGTTCGGGTGTGCCGTCACCACCGGATTCGGGGTGGTCAACAACAACGCTCGCATCAAGATCGGCGAATCTGTGGTGGTGTTCGGTGCCGGCGGGATCGGCCTGAGCATCGTGCAGGCGGCGGCCCTGGCGTCGGCATACCCGATCGTCGCACTCGATCTCTTTGACAACCGGCTGTCACTGGCGAAGAAACTTGGTGCGACGCACACGATCAACTCGCGGGGGATCGACGCCGAGGCCGCGGTGCGGGAAATTCTGCCGGAATTCGACGTCGCCATCGACAACACGGGGAACGTGAAGGTCATCGAGTCGGCGTACCGCGTGACCGGGCCGCGGGGCAGGACGGTGTTGGTCGGAGTGCCTGCGAAGGGGAGCACCGCCGCGATCCACACGCTGCCGTTGCACTTCGAGAAGACGCTGACGGGTTCCCACGGCGGCGAGGCAATGCCGCAGTTCGACATCCCGAACTATGTCCGGCTCTGCGGGAGCGGCAGGCTGGATCTGTCGCCGTGCCTGGGGAAGGAGTATTCGCTGGAGGCGATCAACACCGCACTCGAAGACATGCGGAGCGGAGCCCTGACGGGTCGGGCCGTCATCCGGACCAGCCGGTGACGACCCGGGTTGGACTCACGCCTCGATCGGCTGCTTGACCATCTGAAGGTAGAAGGTCTGCTTCTTCTCCTCGATTTTGCGGGCGAGGAGCGCTTCGGCTTCGGCCTTGTCTTTGAAGGCGAATTCCCCCTGCGGCTTGCCGGAGTTGTCGTAGACAATCCAGACGGCCTTCATGCGTGGGGCTTCCTTGACCCGGGTTTTCCGGGGCTTGGCCGGGGCCTTGACCTTCGCAACTTTGGCCTTGGCCTTCTTCTTGGGTTTTGGCGCTTCCTCATCGTCATCGCCGGCATCGTCGTCAGACGCTTCGACCTCGCCATCGGCCTCCGCGTCCTCGTCGGCCTCTTCCTCAAGCTCTTCCTCCTCGCCGGCGGTTTCGTCGGCTTCCTCCCGTTCGCGAGCCTCAGCGGCTTCGCTCTCCCGGCGCAGGTCGAGGCGGCTGGGTCCACTCTTTCGCCCGCGGGCCATGCGATGATCCTCCGCATTTTCCTGTCTTTCCCAAGTGTCAAAATATCCCGGATTCGCCCACAAACAAGGGGGAACACCCGCAGTTGCACGCAAGCCGGCACTTCCCGCCGCCGCGATTGCTTGCGACACCGATTTGCCTACAAAGCCTGGATCGAACCCGCGAGAGCGCCGGAAACCGGGTTAGCCCGACGCGTAAGCGAGGGCTTGTTTCTTCCCTCGCTTACGCGTCGGGCTAACCCTCACGCCTCGGGCTAACTCGGACGCGGCAGGATCGCACACGAACCAATTCCGAGACTGGTTGAATTCGACTCCCCCCGGAGAGCATCATGCTCAAGTTGCGAATGGCCGTTCTCCTCGCCGTTCTCATGGGCACCGCGTTGTGGGCGGCCCCGACTCGCAAGTACGACGACAATGGCGCTCCCCCCTTCAAGGTCCTCAAGGAAGGGGAAAACCCGCCCCTCGATGCGTACGACAACTTCGTCATCGGCCCGAAGTACACACCCGCACCGGAACGCAAAAAAGTCGCAGACGTCCCGGAAGGGAAGGTCGAGCAGTTCACGTTCGATTCGAAGGAAACCAAGCTCTTCAACCCCGGCATCGCCCGGAAAGAGTTCGGAAAGGTCGACCCGAACAACCCGAAGACGCTGATCGTCGAGACGCACACCATCGACTACAAACGGCGGGTCGGCGTCTACATCCCGCCCGGGTACAAGGAAGGGACCGAGGCTCCGTTCATGGTCGTCCACGACGGCCCCGGCCATGCGAACGGCTACAAGACGATCCTGGACAACCTCATCGCCCAGAAGCGGATTCCGCCGATCGTTCTGATCTCCCTGTCCAACGGCGGTGGCGACGCCCAGGGGCACGAACGCGGCAAGGAATACGACAACATGAACGGCGATTACGCCACCTACATTGAGGACGAGGTGCTCCCCCGCGTCGAGAAGCACTGCAAGGTGAAGCTCACGAAAGACCCCGACGGCCGGGCCGCGATGGGCAATAGCTCCGGCGGTTCCTGTGCCCTCATCATGGCCTGGTTCCGCAACGACCTCTACCACCGAGTCCTCACCACCTCCGGAACCTTCGTGAACCAGGCCTGGCCCTTCGACCCCAAATTCCCCGACGGAGCCTGGGGTTTCCACGAGACCCTCATCCCGAAGGAACCGAAGAAGCCGATCCGCATCTTCCTCGCGGTCGGCGACGCGGATCTGCTCAACCCGAACGTGATGCGAGACAACATGCACGACTGGGTGGAAGCGAACAACCGCATGGCAAAAGTTCTGAAAGAGAAGGGGTACGAGTACCAGTACCTGTTCTGCCGCGGGGCCGGGCACAGCGTGGGGAATGCCCAGCAGCAGTTTCTGCCGCACGCGATCGAGTGGGTCTGGAAGGGGTACACCCCGAAGAAGAGCCAGTAACCGTTCCGAAGTTCCGTCAGCGGACGCGAACATGTCGTGTCGAAACGTCCGGTTTGTGATCCGCTACGACGGCACCGAGTTCGCCGGCTGGCAGCGCCAGCCCGGGCACCGAACCGTCGAGGAAGTTCTCGAAACCGCCATCCGCACGATCACCCGCGAGAACCGGATCCGCCCCAATGTCAGCGGGCGGACCGACGCGGGGGTCCACGCCGTCGGGCAGGTCGTGAACTTCTACACCACCACCCGCCTGCCCTGCGAAACGCTCTTGAAGGCGGTCAATTCCCAGCTTCCGGCGGACGTCAGCCTGCGGACCTGCGACGACGTCCCGCAGTCGTTTTGTGCCAACAAGGACGCCGTCCGGAAGACGTACCGCTACGTCATCACCGATGGCGGCCGGCAGGATCCGTTTCTTCGCCGATACTCCACCCACGTCTGGAACCGCCTCGATGTCGACGCGATGTGCCGGGCGTCGGCCTGTCTGCTCGGCCGGCACGATTTCCGCTGCTTCGAAACGGAATGGCCGAACCGCATGACGAGCATCCGCACCATCACCCGGCTGAGGGTGTCGCGCTTCGGGGAAACGGTGTGGATCGACGTGGAAGCGGACGGGTTCCTGTACAACATGGTCCGCGCGATCGCGGGAACGTTGATGCAGATTGGCCGGGGATTCTGGCCGGAATCGCGGCTGGCGGAGATTCTGGAATCGGGCGACCGCCGACTCGCCGGCCCGACCGCACCTCCGCAGGGCCTTTTCCTGCTGCGTGTGACTTACCCCGCCCATCTGCGATTACCGCCGGAATCCTGAGCTACTTCCACCCGGGGGTCGGTCATACATCTGTCTCCACGCTGCGATCCTTCCTGGAGAAGTTCATGGCCGAGGTCGAAATCCCCGATCCGCAAGAAGTCGACGAAATTGCGGAGAATCCGTTTGCCCGGCAGGTCGCCCTGTTCGTGGCGATCTATGCCGTCGGCCTCGCCGTCGCCTCCTTCGGGGGCCACAACGCCGCCAAGGAAATGATGATGGCGAAACAGGAAGAAGCGAACCAATGGAATCGCTTCCAGTCCAAATCCACCCGCGAGGCCCTGTATCGCAACGAAATCTGGAAACTCGAGGAAGAGCAGAAGGCAACCGGTTTGCTTCCCCCCTACAAAGAGGCACTCCTCAAGAAGTATCGCGACGAGGAGAAGCGAATGAAGGAAGACAAAAAAGAGATCGAGGAAGGGGGCAAGGATAATGCCGGGAAAGGGGCTCGCCATTACCAGAACATCGTAACTCTGATGCAACGCAAGGATCCCTATTTCGACTTCGCGGAGGTCGGGTTCCAGCTCGCGATTGTGATGTCGTCCGTGGCGATGCTGGCGCAGAAGAAATGGGCCTTCTGGGCGGGATTGGTGATCGGCGTGCTGGCGGTGCTGCTCGCGGTCAACGGCTTCGCGTTGGCGGTCGCAGTGCCGGGGTTCGAGGAATAAAGATGCGAAGTAACCCGATCATCCATCGATCGCGATCGTCCGGTCGAACCGGCGGGCGAGGAGATCCTCGGTGCGGATGTACCAGAACAGCCGGTGGCCGTCGCCCCAGTTCCAGCCGAGGCGGTCGTCCGAGTTGAAGCGAAGCAAGAGTTCCCAATCCGGACCCGGGATCGGATCCTGACCGAGCACCGTGACGCGGGCGTAGCCGAGAAGTTGGTGGTCGGCGTGCCGGACGGGTTTGGGGACGAGTTCGCCTTCGAAGTTCTTCGGAAAGTCCAGGCCGAAATCTTCTACCCAGGCGTCGTCCGACGGCCGCGGCACGTCGAGGGCTTCCGCGAGGGTAAGCCGGCAGACCACTTTCGAGGTGTCGAACTCTTCTTCCGGGTAAGGGAGGCGTTCGAGCTCCGACCCGGCGGGCGTGTGGATGATCTGCAACCCGCCGGGGTAACCGCGGCCCGGTTCGTTGCCGAATTCGTCGTCACCGTAGCTGTGGTACATGAAGAACGACAGCAGACCATCTGGCGGAAGTGCCCGCCCCGCGATGGTCTGGCGGACCTCGGCGAGGTCGAGCTGGGCCAAAAATTCGAGCGGACCCTCGTCGCAGGCCGGCCAGTCCGCGCCGGCGGCAAGGTCCGGTTGGCCACCGAACTTCGTGCCGCCCAGCGGGATGACGGAATCGGAACTGCGACGGGTCCGGATCGCGACGGTGGGTCTGGCAAGGGCGAGGATGGTGGGGCGGTGTGGTGTCAGTTTCCGCTTGCGAATCTCGGCTTCGAGTCGGAACCCGACGAGTTGGAGCCAGGCTTCGGGAAGGTTCCTGGGGGCCGGGAGTTTGCTGCCGGATTCGACGGCGGCGACCAGCGACCGCAGGAAAGCGGACCGGGAGTCGCCGCGTTCTTCGAGCCAGTCAGCGTAGACGAGGCGGGTAGTGGGATCGCCGGTTCGGTCGGCGACGCCGGCCAGGAGGTCCCCCTCCTCGGGCAACACCGCGGCGAACACCCGATCCGGAGGGGGCATGAATCACTCCGCGGCGAGGTTCTCGCTGAGCTTGGCGAGGGCCTCGCTCTCGATCTGCCGGACCCGTTCGCGGGTCAGACCGAGGCATTCCCCGATTTCCTTCAGGGTTTTCGGTTCCTCGTCGTCGAGTCCGAACCGCATTCGGAGGACGGTCGCTTCCCGCTTGTCCATTTTTTCCAGCAGAACCATGACGTGCTTGAGGTCGTCGGTCTCGACCATTTCCGTGTCGGGCGTCTTGGATCGGCCGTCGGAGAGCATCTCGTCGATGCTCCAGCTATTTTCGCCCCCCTGCTCGGTTTGCGGGGCGGAGTTGTAGACGCGGATCGCCTTTTTGATGATGCTCAGTTTTTTCTTCGGAAGGCCGAGCAGCTTGGCGATTTCCTCGGGGGTCGGGGGTCGGCCGAGCTCGTCGGTGAGCTTGTTGGTCGCCCGCCGCCACTTGGCGAGGAGCTCGACCATGTAGGCGGGGATGCGGATGGTCTTGGCGGTGTTGACGAGCGCCCGTTTGATGCTCTGCTTGATCCAGTAGCTGGCGTAGGTGCTGAAGCGGGTGTTCATGTTGGGGTCGAACCCCTCGACAGCCCGGAGCAGGCCGAGGTTTCCCTCTTCGATGAGGTCCTGGAGGGCGAGGCCCTTGCCGGTGTAGCCGCGGGCGATGTTGACGACGAGCCGGAGGTTGGCTCGGACCATCTGGTCGCGGGCTTCCGTGTCGCCGGTTTCGATCCGCCGGGCGAGGGTTTTTTCCTCTTCCGCGGTCAACAGCGCAGTCTCGTTGATCTCCCGGAGGTAGGTTTCCAGGGGAGATTGGACCACGTCCGAGCGGAATCGGCGGAGTCGAGACATTGCGAGCCATCCTGTCGGCGGAACGAATCGGACATCGCGGGCGATCGCCCCGAGACCGCCAGGCGGTTTCCGGGGGTGTTGTCCCGGGGATCACTATCGACCAGGGAAACGAAAACCCGGCAAGCTGCTGGGACAATCGGCCCGGAAGACTGACGATGGTCGTGGCACCACGAGTAAAGCCGCGACAACCGTCACACGCACCCTTCTGGCGGCACCGATTCGACGGGTGAGACCGTTCGGGGCCAGACACTTATGCGGAAACCTTCCCTCGGCCGGACACGCCGGGAAAAGAAATCGGCAAATGATACGTTCGCCCGGGGCTCCAATCAACTCTATCCGTTCCGTCGGGCGCGAAAAACGTCAGAAGTCAAAACCACTCCTCCATCTTACCACGCCGTGGGCCCATCGCCATCAGGTGTCGTATCCCCCCCGGGCGGCGGACTTGAAGGTCGCCCCGAAAGTGGAGAACGCAATCGCGATGGGTGCGACAAAGATCCCACAGCCGAAGATGAAGAGGGTTCCAGATCCAAATGCCGCCCCGAATGCGGCCATGGCGGTGGGCCAGGGATTTCCGCCGCCGTTGCCCATTTTCCAACCCCCGAAGGCGGCGAGTGCACCGGGGATCGAACCGAAACACATCAGGAACAGAAGCACCACAGTCCCGCCAATCAGCCCCGCCTGCCCCTCGGGAGTCTTGGCATCGCCCGTATTGACGAGGTGAAGAAACAGCAGGACACCGCCGTTTCCGAGGAAGCCGCCCAGGGCTCCGGCCGCGGTAACGATCAGCATCCCGGCCCGGGCGAGTGCGGCTTTCTCCGCGGAAACAACCGTCGGGGATCGCTCGACGACCGGGGCCACCGGCGGCGGGGCGACATACCCGGGAGCCCGCCCGACCCCCTCCGCCCACCGCTCGACCGCCCACGAGCCGTTGGCCAGACCGGTTTCCTTCGAGAACTTCTCCCCCAACGCTTTGAGCGCGTCGTCGTAGCCATCCTTCGAGGCAAGCTCGATGACCTTATCCGGAATCCCGCGGCGAAGTGCCTCGACGAGGGCCTTCTGTTCCTCGGGGAATTCCGACAACTTTTGCTTGATCTGGATCTCGCACATCATCGTCATTTTGTGGAACGTCTTGCCGTTCTCGCGGATCAGGGCGAAGAACGCTTTCCGGGCGGCGGGTCGGAAGCCGGGCTCTGGCGGCGGTTCGGCACTGACGAGGGGGACCAGGTCGTCGGTAGCCATGGAGAGTCTCCGGGACGGTTGCAAGGTCGATGGCATCTCTCATTTGATCGGAGATGCAAACGGGACGGGCAAGGCCCGTCCCGGGGAATTCGCTCGAGCGTGCCGAAGATCACTTGTCGACCGGGTTCGGATCCTGATTTTTCTTCGGGGCTTCGCACTTGGGCACATCGCCGGCCTTGACGCGGTCCCCCTTGATGACCACCGTCTGGTTCTTCTTCGGGGCTTCGCTCTCGACCTTCATTTCCTTCATTTTCTCGGACAACCCCACGGCGTTCGCCTCGTCGCCGTGGACGACGTAAACCGGCCCGACGCGGTCGAACTTGTTGACCCATTCGAGGATCTGCTGGCCGACGGCGTGGGAGGAGAATCCGGTGACCTTGGCGACCTCAAGCTTCACGACGAGGTTCTTTTCCTCGGTGGTGAGTTTGCCGTTGGAGAATTCTTCGAGGGTGATCTTGAACTCTTTTTCGCCATCGAGGAGGCGTCGGCCGACGGTTTTGGGGGCCTGGTAGCCGGGGATCAGGACGGCGTTTTTCTCGTTCTTCGCGAGCTCGTAGAGGTGCCGGGGGGCGGCGGCGTGGGTGATCATTCCGCTGGTCGAGATGTAGATCGCGGGCGTTTTCCCGGCGTGCGTCTTCAAGCTGTCCGCAACCCGCATTTCCCGGTAGTTCGGCAGGTAGAACAGGGTGCCCCGTTTCTTCGCGAATTCCCGGGCTTCCGGGTCGTGGTACTCCGAGTAGGCGTCGTAAATCTTCGTGAATTTCTGGGAGGAACTCGAGTCCGAGATGATCGGCGTGTTCGGGATGGTTCCGTCGAGCATCATCTTGCTGAGGAGGTGGATCAGCAGTTGCGTCTTGTGCATCGCGAAGGAGGGGAAGAGGATGCTTCCGCCGCGTTTGATGACCTCCGCCACCTTGAGTCCGACGTCGCCGTAGGAGATGTGGGGCCGGGGGGCGGGGCCGTAGGTCGATTCGACGAGGACGGCGTCGGCCCCGTAGTGCTGGGCGGGGCTGCACAGGATCGGCGTCGTGTCCGGACCCATGTCGCCGGAAAAGAGGATCTTCCGGCCGTCGGTCCAGACCTCGGCCATCGCGGAGCCGAGAATGTGGCCCGCGTCGGTGTAGCGGACCGTCATCTTCCCGACCGGGAATTTCTGGTTGTAGGCCACCACCTTGATCAGCCCGAGAAGCCCCTTGGCTTCTGCCTCGGAGAAGAGGGGTTCTTCCTCCTGGTCGGCCCCGATCTGGGCGGACTGGAGCAACCCGACCTCGGTCATGTCGCGGGTGGCGTCGGTGCAATAGACCGTGCCGCGGAACCCTTTTTTGTAGAGCAGCGGGAGCCGGCCTGTGTGGTCGGCGTGGGCGTGCGTCAGCAGAACCGCCTTGATTTCCTTCGCCTCGAACGGAAGTTCGCGGTTCGCTGCATCCGGGTCCGGGACGTCCGAGATGAAGCTGCCGCAATCGACGAGGTAGACGCCATCGCCGGTTTCGAGGATGTGGCAGGACCCGGAAACCTGCCGGGTCGCACCGTAGAACGTGATTCGCGGCACCTCGGTCGGCCCGAGAGCGTACACGGGGCGGGAGGCGAAACCGGCACCGATCAGCGGTGCGGCGGCAGCGGCACGGAGAAACTCGCGACGACTTGTCATGGGGCGACCAGCACGGGGTTCGAGGGAATCCCGGTCATTTTTGCGGATCTGCCGGCCAAGTGTGCGGAAATTTCCGATTCCAACGATGAAGCTTCGGAGAAGATGCCGTCCCACGAGACGGACGGCGAGACGGATTTGGCACTTCGCCTTCTGCACCGACACCGACACTACTTCCCGGCCGGGGTTTTCTCGGCGGCGGTGATCTTCTCCTGGAGTGCGGGCGAAATCTTGGCGGTGCCCTTGCAGTCGGGGTACTTCTTGCAACTGAGGAAGTACTTGCCGCCGCCGAACCGCGACTTTTTCAACTGCATCGGCGAGCCGCACTCGGGGCACTCCTCCTTGATCTCGACGTTCGGGAGCGTCGGTTTCTCGGCGGCTTTCTTCTCGGGCATCGCCGGAAGAATGTCCTTGAGTTTCTCGCGGAGTTCGGCGTTGATGGACTTCGCGTTGCGGCAGCCGGGGTAGCCGGTGCAGGAGAGGAACGGGCCGCGCCAGCTGGTGCGGATGATCATCGGTTTCCCGCACTTTTCGCAGGCGATCCCGGTGTCGGGCGGAATCACCGGGTTGCCGGCCTCGTCCGCGTCGACGGCGTATTTGCACTTCGCATCCGGGCACTGCAGGTACTTCTTCCCGTCCCGGCGTTCCTTCAAGAGGAGCTTGGTTTTCGCGCACTTCGGGCACGGGTGCTTCGTCGGGAGCGCCGTCACGCGGACGGTGACGCCATCGTCGGCGAGGTTCATCGTGGTGGGGCAATCCGGGGCACCCTCGCAGGTGAAAAAGACGCCGAACCGGCCCTCTTTGCGGACCATGAACTTCCCGCAGGCCGGGCACTTGATGTCGGTGACGGTGGGGCGAGCCCGCGGGGTTTCGCCTTCCTCCGGTTTGATGTAGGTGCACTTCGGGTCGTCGCGGTAGCCGCTGCAGCCGACGAAGGGTTTGCCGGTCTTCGCGGAGAAGAGTTGCAGCAACGGCTTGCCGCACTCCGGGCACTTCTCCGGAAGTTCGATTCCCTTGAGTTGCGGCATATCCGTCTCGGCCTTCTGCAGGGCCTGGGAGAACGGATTCCAGAACTCGTCGAGAACCTCCGTGTAGTGGTGCTTCCCGTTCTCGATCTCGTCGAGTTCCTCCTCGAAGTGCGAGGTGAACTTGAGATCCATGATGTTCGGGAAGTGGGCGACGAGGAGGTCGGTGACGACCTTGCCGGTGCCGGTGGCGAAGAACCGGCGGTTCTCTTGCTTGACGTACCCGCGGTTCTGGATCGTGTCGATGATGCTGGCGTAGGTGCTCGGCCGGCCGATGCCTTCTTTTTCGAGCTGCCGGACCAGCGACGCCTCGTTGAAGCGGGCCGGCGGTTGCGTGAAGTGCTGGGATTCGAAGAGATCCAGCTTCGTCAGCGGCATGCCGTCCCGCAACGGAGGAAGCTCGGTGTCCTCCTGTTTCCCCGCGTTGGCGAGGACTTTCCGGTAACCGTCGAATTTCAGGATCCGCCCGGTGGCCCGGAAGAGCCCGGCACCGGCGGTAATTTCCACGCTGGTGACGGCGAACAACGCCGGGGCCATCTGGCTGGCGACGAACCGCTGCCAGATCAGTGTGTAGAGCCGGAGCTGGTCGCCGCCGAGGCCGAGCGATTCCGCCCGACGGGGGGTCATGGTCACGTCGGTCGGACGGATCGCTTCGTGGGCTTCCTGCGCGGACTTCCCGGAGGCGTAGAAGTTCGCCTTTTCCGGGAGGTAGTTCGCCCCGAAGTTCGCGGGAATGTAGTCGCGGACGGACTTGAGCGCGTCCGGGGAGACGCGGGTGCTGTCGGTCCGCATGTAGGTGATGAGCGCGACGGTCCCTTCCTTGCCGAGCTCGACGCCTTCGTACAGCTTCTGGGCCGTCTGCATGGTCCGGCTGACGGCGAACCGCAGTCGGAGGCTGGCCTGCTGCTGCAGTGTGGATGTCGTGAAGGGCGGCGAGGGTTTCTCCTGACGGTCCTTCTGCTCGATCTTCGACACCACGAACGGGACGTTCCGCAGGGCCGTCTCGATGCGGTCGGCGTCGGACTCGGACTTGAGGACGGGGTCGGCACCGTTCCACTTCGCCAGTTCGGCGAGGAACGTGCCGGCGGGCGGGGTCGGGATGCCGGCCTTTTCCGGTGGGGCGGCGGTCGCCTCGTTGCCCGGTTCCGGGGCTTCCGGCTCGTCGGCGGGTTCCGCGTCCGGGTCGGGCTTGGCGGTGGCGTCGGCTTTCTCGTCGCCTTTCTTTTTCGCGAAGATTTTGGACTTTTTCGGGTCCGCGACCCACTTCACGCCGCTGCCGTCCGGGGCGAGGAGTGCGGTGATCTTCCAGTATTCCTCGGTGACAAAGGCTTCGATTTCCCGCTCGCGGTCGACGATGAGCTTGACGGCGACGGACTGGACCCGGCCGGCGCTGAGGCCGCGAGTGACCTTGTCGCCGAGCAGGCCGGAGAGGGGGAACCCGACGACGCGATCCATGGCCCGGCGGGCTTCCTGGGCCTTGACCCGGTCCATGTTGATGGATTCGGGTTGCGCCAGGGCCTGCTGGATCGCGGTTTTCGTGATTTCGTTGAAGCGGATGCGGTAGGTCTTGTCCGGGTCGAGGTTGAGGGCATCGGCGATGTGCCACGCGATCGATTCCCCCTCGCGGTCGGGGTCGCTGGCGAGGAGGACGCGGTTGGCCTTGGTGGCGGCGGCGGCGAGCTCGTCGAGGATGTCCTGCTGGGTGCGTCGCCCCTTGCGGACCTTCTTCTTGGAGCCGGCGTCCACGAGGTAGCGGAGCTTCCAGCCGTCGGCGATGCGGATGCCCTGGATCTCCTCGCCGGCCTGTTTGCGGCCGGTGGCGAGGTCGCGGACGTGGCCGTAACTCGCGAGAACCTTGTACTTCGAACCCAGGTACTTGTTGATGGTCTTCGCCTTGGCGGGAGATTCCACCACGACGAGGTCGTAGTTTCCGCTTCCGTTTGGGGAAATGCGTGGCGCGGCGGGCGGCTCGGCGGCGGTCGCTTTCTTCGACCGGCTCGGGGCCTTCCGGACGGCGGTGGTCGGTTTCTTCGGCGTGGCCGGCTTCTTGTCGGCCGCGGTCGACTTGGTCGGGGGCTTCTTGCGAGGACTGGGCACCGGCAAACCTCGGGTTGCGTGGCGAAGGCGATTACCACCTTTAGAGTCGGGACACTGCGATCCGATTCATCTCGAACTCGCCAATCGATCCGGGAGTTCCCCCCGTTCGGGGATCTTCTTGCTGTTGTTGCGACCCGGATTATCCCTACAATCCGGTAATTGGGAGTTCCGAATTCAAAGTTTTCTGCTCCAGGTTTTCGAACCCTGTGAACTTGGAAACTGGAAACCTGGAACTCCTCTGGGGCGGCCAAAACTCCCCTCACAGTTAGTACAGCGAAATCGCGGAAGTCAAGTCCGTAGCTCGCCGACTATGCCGGTGGGCTCGCCGTAAACCGAGGATTGGCAATGGCTTTCAATCCGTTCGACGTATTCCGCCGAAACCAGCGGATCCTCTTCGCCATCCTCACCGTCTTCATCATGCTCATGTTCACCCTGTCGTTCGGGCAGGGGGACTTCTTCCAGTCCATCCCCCGCTGGCTCGGCAACAAACGCCAGACCGGCGAGCTGCTTGCCGTCATGGATGGGTCCAAGATCTACGAATCCGATCTGCGGAGAGCCAACGAGCGGCGGGTGATCGCGAACCAGTACATGTCCGCCGCCGCCCGCAGTTCGATCGCCAACCTCGACAAGTACGTCAAGGAATCGACGACCCGCGTCAGCCCGGAACACCGGCAGACGATCTCGACGGCTAGCAGAATCGCTGGTGTGCTCCCACTCGTCCTCCAGAGTGGCCGAGAGTCCCCGGAGATCATGAGTCAGATTCGCGAAACGCTTCAACGCCTTCAGCTGATCGCAAATGCGAAAAATGCGAAGAAAGAAGACACCGAGGTCGCCCAGGCGGCGCAGTACCTCATCAACCTCGTCGTCGATGTCGTCCTCGCCCCGCCCGGCCACTACTTCACGAACCAGCCCAACGCCACCAACCAGGACAAGATCGACTATCTCATCTGGCTCAAAAAAGCGGAGAAGCTCGGCGTCGTCTTCACCGACCGCGATGTGGACGATCTCGTCGCCCACGAATTCCACCGGCGACTCAACGCGGATGATCTCTCGAAAGTCATCGCCGAGATGCAATCCAAGCCCGGGTTCACCTACGACGGCTTGAAGTCGGCCCTCGCCGACGAGTTCCGCGTCCGGGCGGCCCAGTCCGCGGTGATGGGCCAGGGATTCTCCCGATCGGCTGATGGGGTTCGCGTTTTCGAGGCCCCCTACGACTACTTCCGCTTCTACCAGGAACAGGCTTCGCCGGCCCGGTTCGGGGTCGTCAGCGTGCCCGTCGACAACTACCTCGACCAGGTGACGGGGCAGCCAACCGAGCGGGAACTGCGGGACATTTTCGCGAAATCGAAGAACGTGGAGCCGAGCCCGACCAACCCGGTTCCGGGCCTGAAGGAGCCGCGTCGGTTGAAGCTCGGCTGGATCGAAGTGACGGGCAACGAGCCGTACTACAAGTCCGCCGCCGCGGATTCGCTGAAGAAACTGACGGCGGCCTCCCGCATCAACGGTTTTCTGATCGCACCGCTGCTCGGGCCGGTCAATCTCACGCACGTTGCCGGCGTCGCCCCGCTGGCGACCGGCGACCCGGTTCTGCACGGGGCGTATGAGCGATACAAGGGGCAGGCTAAGTCCGCAATCGAAAGCAACCTCTTCGACCGGATGGGTCGGTTCTCGCTTCCGCCGGCCCTGAGTGAGCCGAGCTACGTGAAGCCGCAACCCCTGGCGGCGATGGCCGCGTCGGCGTTTGGGTCGCAGTTGACGGGGGCCCCGATCCTGACCTCCCCGCTCGTCTTCGAGCAGACCGCGGCCGTCTTCGATCGGCAGGAACGGGCCAAGGCACTCGCGACCACCCTCGCACCGTCGATCTTCTTCTTCGAACGCGTCGGAAACCTGGGTGCCGTCGGCGCACGCCTCCCCGGCCCGCTGCCGCTCGCGGTGGTCCGCCCGCAACTCGAGGAGGAAGTCGCAAAGGGACTCGCCCGGAACGTCACCATCGCGGACCTGAAGAAGTTCTCCGAGGAGGTCGCCAAGATCGGCGACAAGCCGGAAAAAGCCCCGGAAGTCAAGGCCTACGTCGACAAGTTCGTGAAGGAACGCGGCCTGAAGATGGGCGGGTCCGAGAAATTCGAGGACCAGTATTCCATGGGCGACGACCCCGGGCTGGCACCGGTCAAGGCGATGATGCCCGCCCCGCACGGCAGTCTCCGGCAACCGCTGCAGTTCGGGCGGAAGTTCTTCTTCACCATCGACCCCGCCCGGCGACAGGAAGTTCCCACGACCACGCTGTTCCAGCCGGAATCGTACCCGGAAGGGGAACTCGCGAACTGGATGGCGATCAACCCGATCTTCATGGTCTGGCGGTCGGCGGAGCAGCCGGCGGAAACCCCGCGGAACCTCGACGCACCGGGTGTGAAGGCGAAGGCCGAGGCCGCCTGGCGGAAGCTCAAGGCCCGCGAACTCGCCAAGAAGGCCGCCGAGGAACTCGCGAAGAAAGCCGAGACCCTCGGAAACGAGCCCGTTGTCATCGGCCAGAAACTGCGGGATCTCGAGATCCAGTTCATGAACTCCTTCCCGAAACCGGAGCAAAAGTTCCGCGTCCGGACGTTCTCCCTCGACAACGTCGCGGCCCTGGTGACGACGAACGATTTCGAGGCGATGCTCCGGGCCGGCGGTCGGCAGCAGGTCGGGCCGTACCAGGTGCCGGCCACGTCGAACATCCCGTACCCGACCGCGAAAATGGGCGAGGAACTGATCAAGGCGAAGAGTCAGCCGCTCTCCTCCGCGGTTGTCCTGAGCGATGCCGGCGAAGAGAACTTCTACGTCGCGGTGCTCGAGGGACGATTCGATCGGTCGGCGGAGGAGTTTGGCTTCACGGTTTTCCCGTCTCCGCCGGCCGGCGAGCTCGCGGGGGCGGTCTTCGCCAAGTTCCAGGGGGAAGCCCGCAAACAGACGCGGACGACGGCTCTGGATCTCCTGAAGGCGGAATTCCACTACGAGAAGAAGTCGGACAAGGTTGACGCGAAGTCGGAGGGGTCCTACTTCGACTGACGTCGGGGCGGGGTCGATCTCCGCCCGACTTCGCGGGAACACGGGTCACGTTTCCTCGCCCGAACTTCCGGTAATCCTCGAAGTTTCGGGCTGGTGGCAGCTGCAGCCCTGGTTTTTCGCCCGAAGTTTCGGCCAGCCGGAATGTTCGAGTGAGGAACCTCCGGAGACGCCCATGAGCCTCACCTTCTGCCCTCGCTGCAACGCGACGGTCGCCGCCGTCGAGCGACCCGGCGGCCCCCCGATCTGCCCCCAGTGCAACAGTCCCATCTCCCAGTCGGGCCGCGCGGGGATGGTCACCCCCGCCTTTGCCCCACGGGCGAGCGTCCGCAAGGATCAGGAAGAAGAAGTCCAGAAACCGCACTGGATCAAGGGCTGGTTGACCGTCCGCACCGGGATCACCCTGCTGCTCGGGATTCTGGTCCTGATCCTGGGTTCCGCGTATCTGCTTCGGGAAACCCCGGAGTCGGCGTTCGAGCGAATCCAGGCCGACGCCGCCGCCGGCCGCTGGATCAGCGTCTGGAACCGACTCGAAAACACCTCCAAGACCAAAGTCAACGAGTCGATGCAGCTCCTGGCCCAGGAAACCGTCCGGAAGGCGGTTGTCGAACTTGACCCGAACGTCGAGGAAGTCCGCAACTTCACGACCATGCGGGACCTGAAATTGTTCGTCGCCATGATGGAACGCCACGAGCACACGCGGAATCTGCTTCGCCGACGGTACATCAAGGCGACGGAATCCGAGGGGGACGGGTATCGCCTCCAGCTCGCGGATGCCCCGGACGCACCGGCAACGGAATCGGTGCTGATGGTGAAGGAAAACGGGGTCTGGCGGATCCGCTTCGACAAGGATCAACTCGCGCAGTTCGCGGTGGGCCCGACGATCACCCCCCCGCCGCCGGTAATCAAGCCCCCGCCGCGTGCGGAAGGTTTGAAAGAGTGGATGACGGTCGGGGACGTGGAGGTCTGTATTTCCCAGGTTTCGGTGGGACCGTTGAAGGTCCACACGCCGGACTACGACACCAAGGTGATCGCCAGGCCGCAGGTGATCCTCGTCGAGATTCTGATTCGCATCAAGGAGGGGGCCGCGAAGGACACGGTGCTTCCGTATCGGCTCTGGCAGCCCTCGTTCGATCCGCCGACACTGATGACCGACAACCTCGGAACGGTGTACCAGCGGCCGAAGATGCCGAGTATCCGCTGGCTTCCGCAGCGAAGCAAGGCCGACCCGTTCCCGGAAGAGCGGTCGGTGACGGGGTTCGTGGTGGGAAGCATCGAGAAGAATTGCCCCCTGATCCCCGGGGTGACGCTCTCCGATGTGCTCGTCTTCACGCCGACCCCGCCGGAGGGGGTGGAATACCTTGACCTCGACCTGCCGGCCTCGCACGTGTTCCCATCCACCTCGACGGATCCGAAGCGGAATGATCTTTTCCGCTTTCGCATCTTCCCGACGACGCTGCACGGGGAATTCTTCAAGTGGGTCGCAAAGCGCGACAAGATCATCGAGGAACCGCCGGAACCGGAACTGCTTGTGATGCCGCACGAGTGGGTGGATCCGTCGGCGGGTGGGTACGCGAAAAACAACATCGCCGCCGAGGAGAAACCGGGTGCATTCCACGGGGCCGAGAAGGTCGACCCGATGCAGGACAAACTCCCTCCGAACAAGATTCTGACCGTGTCGGCGAAGGGGGGGAAGATTCCTCTCGGGGTCGACGGGCAGGCTCTTCTCGCGTACCTGGCGGCGGTTTCGCGAAACGACGACAGGGAAATCAAGGCCCAGCTCGAGAAGAAAAACATCATCCTCGTCGATTCGTTCAGCGGCACGCGGTTCACGAAGGGGGACGTTTCTTCGTACGTCTCGATCGTGTCCGGGCCGCTCGCAGGCAAACAGATGGCGATCGAGGAGTCGCGGTTGCGCCCCTCGCCGCCGGAGTGCAGCGGGAAAGACGGAGGCAAGACGCCGCCGGCGGATCTCGTCAACAAGCCGGTGATCCGGCGCTCTCCGACGGGCGAAATCGTCGACGTCAACTGACTCTTTTCGGGAATCCGCGAACATGGATCAGCCGTCGCGGAAGATCGAGCGAGAGTTCGGGGTGGCGTTTCCCGGGGCAATCCTCGACCCCGCAAAGTGGACGCAGACGGCGTTGAAGTCGATGCCCGAGGACGGCCGGCTCGACTGGGTCAAAATCTTCGGCCGGTCCGCACCCGTGGTTCTCGACATCGGGTGCGGCAATGGCCGATCCACCATCGGCAGCGCGATCACCCGCCCCACCCACGACCACCTTGGAATCGACATCCTGCCGGTCGTCATCCGCTACGCCCGGAAACGCGGCAACCAGCGCGGCCTCGCCAACGTCCGCTTCGCGGTCCTCGGTGGCCACGAACTGCTCGAACGCTACGTCGAACCGGGCAGCGTCGCCGAGATCCACTGCTACCACCCGCAGCCGTTCTACGACCCGGAACTGATCCACCGCCGACTCATCACCCCGGCGTTCCTGGCGGCGGCGCATCGCAGTCTTGCATCCGCTGGCAAGTTCGTGATCCAGACCGACAACCCCGGCTACTGGAAGTACATCCGCGAGGTGGTGCCCGTTTTCTTCGACTTCCACGAGCGGATCGGCCGGTGGGCGGACGCACCCAAGGGGCGGACCCGGCGGGAGATCGTCGCGTTGCGGAAGGGTCTGCCGGTCTTCCGCGGGCACGGGACGGCCAAGCTCGACCTCGGCGAGGAAGAGGCGATGCGTCTCGCGGAGATGCTTCCGCCACCGACGTTTGACGCGGATCGGCGATTGCGGGAACTCGACCGTTTGGCGTGACCCGCGTTTGCGGTTGAGGAAGTGGACCTCCGATTCCCCCTGGAATTCCCGCCGATGTTTCGCCGAGTCCGCCTGATTCTGGAGATGATCCGCTTCTCCCACACGATTTTCGCGCTGCCGTTCGCGTTGCTGTCGGCGGCGCTGGCGTGGAAGGACGAGCGGTTCCGGGTCGCGGACCTGGTCGGGATTCTGCTGTGCATGGTCTTCGCACGGTCGGCAGCGATGGCGTTCAACCGGCTCGTCGACCGGCGGATCGATGCGGCCAATCCGCGGACGGCGGGGCGGCATCTTCCGGCGGGAAGTTTGAGCGTGGCGTCGGTTGTGGGATTTACGGTGCTGACGTCCGTCGGTTTCGTCGCGTCGACGTTCGTGTTTTGGTTCCGCGAGCCGAGCAATCCGTGGCCGGCGTACCTGTGTGGGCCGGTGCTTCTGTACCTGCTCGGGTACTCGTTCGCGAAGCGGTTCACGAGCCTGGCCCACTTCTGGCTCGGCGGGGCGCTGATGCTCGCACCGGTGGCGGCGTGGATTGCCATCCGCGGTGTCGATGAGCTGACCGTCCCGGTTTTGCTGGGCTCGGCGGTCGCGTTCTGGGTCAGCGGGTTCGATATTCTGTATGCCTGCCAGGATGCGGATTTTGACGCGAAAACGGGGCTGCACAGCGTCCCGGCCCGGTTCGGGGTGCCGGCGAGTTTGCGGATCGCGGCCGTGTGCCACCTCGTGATGTTCGCGCTGCTGACCGCTCTCGGGTTTGCGTCCCCGCACCTGGGAACCGTCTATTTCGTCGGGCTCGCGGTGGTCGGCGGGTTGCTGATCTACGAGCATCGGCTTGTGCGGCCGGACGACCTGACCCGCGTGAATCAGGCGTTCTTCCAGGTCAACGGAATCATCAGCATCGGGTTGCTGGGGGTCGTGCTCGTTCAACTGGCGGTGCGATGAGGGGGTGGTGAGGTGCTGGGGTGGTGTCGGGTGGTGGGGTGGTGAGGTGGTAAGGTGGTGTCGTGGGGAATCGAGAGAATTGCCGATGTGGTATCGCGTTTTTTCTCGGGCTGGGACGGCGGTTTCGCCGGCGGAGTTGGTGGAACATCTGCATCTGGTCGGGTTCGCGGTCGAGCCGCACTTCCGGGGGGATGACCTGGGATGGACCGCCGGCGAGTTGCGGCTGGCGGGCGTTGCGCACGGGGAAACCGTCACGTTCGATCGGTTCCTGACGGAGATCGACGACCTTCGCGGCGACCTCAACAATTTCGCAGCGGAGATCGAGGCGACGGGGGAAGGACCGCACCAGGCGGCGTTGATGCAGCACGTCATCCAGACGCAGCAACTCGTCGCGATGCGGATGCCGGCGGACGTGCGATTGCGGGAACTCGGCCGGGAGGCGGTAAAATACCTTGCGTCGCGGTCGGAAGGAATCTTCCAGATCGACGGCGAGGGGTGGTTCGCGGGGACCGGCGAGCTTCTGGTTCCGGAAGGCTGAGGTGGGCATGTCGACGTCGGAAAAGTATCTCCGGCCGGAGGTTATCCACCAGGTCGCACGCCTGGATTTGCGGGCGAAATTCATCGTCGAGGGGTTCCTCACCGGCCTCCACGCCAGCCCCTTCCAGGGCTTCTCCGTCGAGTTCTCCGAGCACCGCAAATACGTCCCCGGCGACGACCCCAAGGACATCGACTGGAACGCCTACGCCAAGACCGGGAAATACTTCGTCAAGAAGTACCGGGCCGAGACGAACATGACGGGGTATCTCGTCATCGATCTGTCGAAGTCGATGGGTTACACCTACCGCCAGGAACTGACGAAGTTCGAGTATTCCGTCTGCCTGGCGGCGGCGCTGGGGTACCTGATGATCCACCAGCAGGACCCCGTTGGGCTGGTGACGTTCGACACGCAACTGCGCACCGTGCTGCCGCCCAAGAGCAAGCGATCGCAACTCGGGACGATGCTTTCCGTGCTGTCGAACCTCAAGACGGCCGGGGATACGGACATCGGCCATTCCCTGTTCCAGCTCGCATCGCTGGCCCGCGGGAAGTGCCTGATCATGCTCTTTTCCGACCTCCTCGGTGATCCGGAGCCGGTGATCAAGAGCCTGTACCGGCTCCGCCACGCGGGGCACGAAGTGATCCTCTTCCACATCCTCGACGAGGCGGAGGTGCACTTCCCGTTTACGGGCCTCGTCGAGTTCGAGGATGTCGAGACCGACGATCGGCTGGAGGTGGACGCCCGCGGGATTCGCGACGATTACCTCGGCGGGCTGTCGGAGTTCCAGGCGAACTACAAGCGCGAGTGCGGGCTGGCCAACGTCGACTATGTGCCGATGGACACGAGCGTCGGCTTCGACAAGGCGTTGCTCGAATATCTGATCCAGCGGCAGCGCCGGTTCGCGTAGGGTGTCCCTCTTGTTTGGGGCGACCGGGAGGGCGAGGCGCCTCGCCCTCCCGTCAGATGCCCCAATCCGCAGGGACACCCTTCGCGTAAGTTCCCTTGACAGCGGTCCCGTCTGTGTGAGTATTCTTGCGTGGGGGGAAACTCCGGATCTCGGTCCGCGTTTTGCAGGCTTTGGCTGGTTCTCGCGTTGGACCGGACTTCTGGTCCGCGTAGAATAAGTCAGTTGTCGAGTGACGATCGTCGTCGTGATCGCGGCCTGCCCCCGACCTGTTTGGCTCTCCCTTCGCCGAGCCCACCGCGAATCTTGCGGTGGTTCGCCCTCGGACGCGAGCGGTTAGACCCGTCACGGCACCCGCGGCCCCGACTTCCCTGAAGGACTGGCTGACTTCACCGGCAAGCCGCTGCGGAAACCCATGGAAAGAGGAGACAATCGAATGGCCACTGCCCAGGCGATCCTCGATAGCATCCGCTCCCACATCGACCTGACCGACTACAAGAAGCTCCACTGGGAGGGGAGCTTCTCCGAGTACCTCGACATCGTCGTCCAGAACCCCTCCGTCACCCGGACGGCCTACCAGCGCATGTACGACATGATCCTGTCGCACGGCGTCGAGGACATCTACGAGAACAAGGACAAGCTCACCCGCTTCAAGTTCTTCACCGAATTTGCCACCCGCCATGCCGACGGAATTTACGGCCTGGATCGGCCGCTGATGCAGCTCGTCAACACGTTCAAGTCCGCCGCCCTCGGCTACGGCACCGAACGCCGGGTCATCCTTCTCCACGGGCCCGTCGGATCCGCGAAGTCGACCATCGCTCGGCTCCTGAAACGCGGCATCGAGGAGTACAGCCGCACCGACGCCGGCATGCTCTACAGCTTCGCCTGGAAGACCCCGGAAGGCGGCTGGGCGAAGGACCCCATGCACGGCGAACCGCTCCAGCTCGTCCCCGAAGAGCACCGCCCGCGAATCCTTTCCCTGCTCAATGAGTCGGCAAACGGTGCCCGATACGAGATCCGCATCAAGGGCGACCTCTGCCCCTATTCCCGATTCGAGTACCGCGAACGCCTCCAGAAGTACAACGGCGACTGGCTCAAGATGCTCCAGAACGAGGTCAAAATCTATCGCCTCGTCCTTTCCGAAAAAGACCGCATCGGGATCGGCACCTTCCAGCCGAAAGACGAAAAGAACCAGGACAGCACCGAACTCACCGGTGACATCAACTACCGCAAAATCGCCGAGTACGGCTCCGACTCCGACCCGAGAGCCTTCAATTTCGACGGCGAACTCAACATCGGCAACCGCGGAATCGTCGAGTTCATCGAAGTCCTCAAGCTCGACGTGGCGTTCCTCTATGACCTCCTCGGGGCGTCGCAGGAGCACAAGATCAAGCCGAAGAAGTTCGCCCAGACGGACATCGACGAGGTGATCCTCGGGCACACCAACGAGCCGGAGTACCGCCGCCTCCAGAACAACGAGTTCATGGAGGCCCTGCGGGACCGGACGGTCAAGATCGACATCCCGTACGTCACCCGGCTGCGGGACGAGGTGAAGATCTACGAGAAGGACTACAGCCCCGCGAAGGTCAAGGGGAAGC